>JALHRK010000790.1 GCA_022841505.1 Saprospiraceae bacterium
TCGGTGGCTCTTTTGCGCCGGTTCACATCGTAGCCTTCTGCCTCGTAGATCCAGAGGATGGCTTCCACCGCATCGGCACGGACGCCGTAAGTGACGGAGAAGTTTTGGGCAATGACGGCGGGGCTGTTGTCGCCGGAGGTGGTTACAGGTTGGGCAAAACCAGGGATGGCGAGCAGCAGAGCAAGCAAGATGGTGATTGGGAATTTCATTTGCATCAGTTATTTGTTGTTGGTTGAATCTTTTTTGGGTTGCGTTTCTCCGTAATTGATGTTCACGTCGCCATCATTTGTAATGACGGCAGGGCTGTTGTCGCCTGAGGTGCTTACATTTGGAGCGGGCGGGCGTTTTTCGGCAGGTGTTTCAGTCGGTTCCTTTTTTTGAAACAGATCTCTTACGCTATAACCGGTCAGCTCAGCAATCCCGGCCAAAAGGGCAACAAGCCCCGTGCCGTAGGCCGCATATTTTTTCCAATGGATCTTCGGGGCAGTAGCAGCAGAAACGGGCGCATTTTCCATGCCGTCTAAGGTCCAGTCATCGGGCAAGTCCTGGATGATTTGCAGGAGGGCTTGTCCGATTTTCGCAGCTTGCAGGTGGTCTTCTTCGTGCGAAAGTGTGCCGTTTATTTTTTCTTTCTCCAAAGCCTTCAACCGACGCGACTGTGAAGTAGCCTGATTGCGGAGTTGCTCCTCCTTGTATTTGTCGGCAAGGAAAAAGAGGGCTGGAATGACTTTTTGCAAGTCATCTTCGGCAAGCCATTTGAGGAGTGTTTGTTTTGCGGTCATGCGTTTTGTTTTTAGATGATGGGGGGTGGGGTTATTTAATTTTGGTGCTTCTCCTAAACCGTCCAGTTGTAAGCCATGTAGGGAACACTTTGGGGCAGTGGTGTAATTTTGCTTCAAGTTCAATTATTTACTTTCCACCTGCCGCCTTTGTCGCCACCAATGCGTTCAATTATCCCACCTGTTTTTAATTTTGCAATATTTTTTTCTATTGCTCTGGTTGTTAGGTTTAGCTGCGCTGCTAATTCTTTAATTGTAATCCGGGCATTGTCCTTTATCAAGTGTATAATTTTCTCCGAACTTTTCCCTGTTTTCTCCGAACCTTCTTCTGTTTTCTCCGAACTTTTTTTCATAGAAGGCATAAAATTAATATGCATTTCCCGGTTTTTAAGTTCATAATTCGCTTTTAAAAGTAAGTTGAATAAAAAACGAAGAAGGTATCTTTCTGTTTTGTGAATGCCTTTGGATAAATCCTCGTAGTTGGCTCTCACAAGTGCATTGCGGAAATACCACGAATGTTCAGCAAACAAATCGTTGTTTACTTTGATAAAGCCCAATTTTCGCAGGTATTTTATTAAAAAAATTGCAGTTGTACGGGTGTTGCCTTCTCCAAAAACAATGATCTATGCGTTGTTTAACTTCTTCAATGGTAATATCACCCTCAATATTTTGCCTAGCGGTAGCGATCAAATAGTCCGACGGCGTTAGCCCGTCCACCTGCTGTAATCCGATGGCCGTTTTCCAAACTTTTGCTTTTTCTGCTTTGTTGGGTTCTCCCTGTCTTATATATTCATCAAAGTTTTCCATTCGTTAATTTTATAATTGAAGGAAACGCTCCTTATAACAATCCTATTCGGAGCATACAACCGTCTGAACCTGAATAGAAGCGCAACTTGCTCCGAATTTTTCGAGGGAACCAACCAGCGCGAAGTATTTGATAAGGCAATATAAAAACAATATGTGGGATATTGTAGCTTGTTCGCATGTTTACAAGCTTTCGCAGCAACAGACGGCAAAGCCTGTCCCGAAATCATCGGGGTCTCTGACTTGCTTTGTTTTACCTTTTTTTTCACAAGTCAAAGACCCCGCTTTGAGCGGGACAGGCTTTGCCGACGGCACGTTGCGCGTCGCAGACGCTCACGAGCAG
>JALHRK010000791.1 GCA_022841505.1 Saprospiraceae bacterium
ATTCGCCGGATTCAATGCAGCGGTGCCCGGGGCCTGGTTGCTGAAATTAAACTCCAATGTCTCCCACTGCCCTGCCGAGGTCGTGTTCACTTCCGTTTCGACACTGACGGTTGGGTCGCTTGCATTTTCGACTTTCAGGCGGATGGGCGTATTTGCATCGGGCGACCAGACCCGCACGGTCATCTTGGTATTCGCTGCAGTCAAAGGTATCGGGCTGGCCAAGCCGTTGCCGCCATTGGTGGTGCCCGCCCAGAGTTCTGCTGCACCTGTTTTGATGGCCTTGCCAACGAGGTTGTTCGGGTCAGTGGGGTCCTGAACGATGGAGGAAGCGTTGCCGCCGAAATCCGTTAACTTGTAATCTACGGTCGCTGTGTCTTCAAAAGTGATGGGCAGATTAACCTGAGCAAGGCCGTTGCCGCCAATGAACTGTTCGATATCGTCCAGGTAGAAGGTAAAATTGGCAGAGCCGTTGCCGACTGTTCCCAGATCGAAAATGACAACCAATTTTTGGTAGGAATTGGCCACATTGATTCCTGTGAAATCAAAAACCAATTCTTCCCATGCATTGCCGACGGTCGTCGTTTCTTCCTGTTCATAAGCAATTGCACCGTTGGTCTGGTTTTCGACTTTCAGCAGCACCTTTCTGCCGGCGCCCGGCGTCCAAACCTTAACTTTGAAGTGTTTGTTGGTGGAAAAGTCAATTGGGCCCGCCAATTCCATAAAACTGCCCCCCCAGGGGTCGCCGGCATTTTTGATCATACGAGCCACTTTGCCGCTCGTGTTGATTCCGGATACATCGGGGTTGTCTATTCTGGACATTTGCCCGCCGCCAAAATCGTTAAAGGTGTAGGTAATGGACGTTGACTCGAAGTCAATCGGTAGGGTTACCTGCGCGTATCCCACGACGGATAAGAGCAGTAACAATAAAAGCGTAAAATACTTCATGATGATAAATTTTGTAACTTTTGATAAAACAACTTGCTGGTAATGTCAAAACTTGAGGTTTTGGTGCATATCCCACAAGCCCCAATAAGCCCCTACATCGCCTTCAGCGCCTACTTTCCAGGACTCATCGAATGAGGAGAAATAAAAAATTTCGATGCCTTCCGCCTTTGACCATTGCTGGGCATTGATGAAATATTTCATGGCATTTTCGGCAGACGGTTCCGCGCCTTCAAGGCTTTTTCCCTGGCTCGGCCAGCCGGTCTCCGTAATGATTACTTTTTTGCCGTTGGCGGCCTGTACAGCCTGCTGATACATCTGTTTCATGTATACCAGGGAATAATCTATATGGCAGCCTTCCCAAAAGGGGTAGCAATTGGACAAAATGACATCGCACGCCTCGGTGATTTTGGGGCAGGCCGTAAACTCGTAATAGGCATCCACATATCCTGTGGGCACTCCGGGAATTGCAGTTTTCACCCGGTGGATGTAGTTCAACAGTTCCTCCTCGCTCAGGTCTTCCCGGTAGAGCACTTCGTTGCCGACGGCCGCAATGTCCACGTATCCTTCTTTGGACAATTGGATCAGGCCGGCTATTTCCTGCTCGTTCAGGGCTTCATCTTTTCCCAACCAGGCCCCAACCAAGGTTTTCAGGCCAAACTCCCGGGCCACTTTGGGCACCAACTCGTTGCCTTCGATACAGGAAAATGAGCGCACCCATTTAGTGTAAGGGGCAATGATTGCCATCCGCCGCCGGATTTGTTCAATGGTTAAAATATCACCCGGCTTCTGGCCTTCTTCATAAGCGCTGTAACAAAGACCAAACATGCCATCTTCCAGTGTTTGCCGAAAGAGGCTTTGAAGCTGCTCGGGGGATTTGCCGGAATGGTCTATTCCCGATAAGGTTAGGTGTTTTCCTTGTCTGAATGACATCGTTTTATTTTTGACGTGAATCAAAGATTATCTTTCGTGACGTT
>JALHRK010000792.1 GCA_022841505.1 Saprospiraceae bacterium
CAACTTCAGCCGCGTTTGATTCCAGCAGCCGCGTTTTTTCTTCAGCAATTTTCCGGCGCGATTCGGCCAGATCAACCGCTATTTTTTCTTTTTCCAATGCGCCGTTTTCGCGAATGCGTGCAACTTCCTGAGCAGTTGCCTCCTGCGTTTGCAGGATCTGCTCGGCCGCTGTTTTCTTCACGCCCACCACTTCATCTACTGTTCTGTTTTGTTCTAATTTTGCCTGTTCGCGTGCCTGCTGAATGGCATTAACCGACTCTTCGCGGATCCGTTTGATTTCGTTTGTTGAGTTTTCCCGGGCCGAAGCGACTTCGTCCGCGTATTCCAATTTGGCAAGATCCAATTTCTCTTTAGCAGCTTTCAATTCCGCAGCGGCGCGTTCGCGGGAAGCGGCAATTTCCTGTGCGGAAGTCATCTGCGCTTTTTGCACTTCGTCCGCTGCTTTCTGCCGGGCCTCCGCAACATTCTTATTGATGGCTTCCAACTCGCCACCTGCTTTTGTTTTTGCCTCCACTAAAGCATCTGCCATTGCTTTCCGCGCCTGGTCTATTTCTTCCTGCGATTTTTTTCGCGCTTCCAGGACTTCGTCTGCGTAAACTTTCTTCTGCTGCGCCGCTTGTTCGCGCGAAAGCGCTACCTCATCCTGGATCTGGCGTTTTGCCTGTTCGGCTTTGGTGCGTTCGTCGGCTATTTCCTTGCGCAATTTCGCTTTCGTGTCCACCAGCTCTTTGCGCAAAGCAACCAATTCTTCGTCGTTTAACTGGCTGATGTCGGCTACTTTTTGGGGTTGTGCCGTCTTTTGAGTCGGTTGGCTTTTGGGCAGCGACCCTGAAGTGGAACTGATTGGGCGGCTGCCGGTAGCCGGCGCTATTTCACCTCCGGAAGCTTCCACCTGCACGATTTTATTTTTATCTAAGCGTTCGTTAAAACACGTTGCCGCTAATTTGAATTCTACACGTCGGTTGTCGTTCAGGGCAAATTTGCGAATCTCGTTGCTCGTATTGTTTTTAATATAAATATTTGTAATATCAGAATTTACAAACCACTGAACCGCTTCAACATCCAACTGAACGATGTTGTGGTGCATGGGCGTCCCTTTGTCATTGCCCATTTCCCCCATTTCAATAAACCGGTAACTCCGGCGCACCATGTTGCTGTCCATAAAAATGAGTTCGTCGTCCTGATTGAACTCAACGCCACCTTTAGAGTACATCCGCGCGGTAATTCCTTTTTCACTACTGACCAACTCCAATCCGTAGCTGTAGTTTCCCCGCAAAACCAGGGTAACTGAATTGGTACGCAACATGTGGGTTCCGCCGATAATGCGGTCATCTGAGATGAATACGCCACAATTTTGGGAAAAAGAAACCTGCTGTGCGCCTATCCAGCACAATGCGATAGAGAGAAAAGTCAGCTTGCATTTCATAAACCATTCTATTTTAAATGGAAAAGTAAGGCTTTTATAGCGCTTTTGAAACAATTGGCGTAAAAAAGTACGCTATCCCCTGTTGAAAGGCGCATTTTCTTCTGAAAACTGGAGTTTAGCTGGAGGAATGACAAGGCTCAACTGTCTAAAAGTATTAGGCTGAAACGAAGGAAAAGTAAAAAACGTCTTTTGCAGAGATAGAAATTGTGGTATCCCTTAATCGTTCGCTTCCGGTATGGGAGGAGCAAGGTGGGATTTGACGTAATTAACGATCCGCCGAACCGTTTTACGTCGGATTTCGCGCTCCAGGTCGCGGTCAATGCGATACAGAACGTATTGAAACTTCAAGTCTAAGCTATCCTTTTTGATTTTAGCCGTTTTTAGTACAAAACTGTTTTTTTCAATGTGCTTATGGTAGTCGGCCAAAGTTTCGATCAAGTCAGCTTCTAATGCTTCGATGGTTTTCAGGTGCTGAATATTGACTTCAAA
>JALHRK010000793.1 GCA_022841505.1 Saprospiraceae bacterium
AGGTACCAAAGGCCAAAAAAAGACGATTTCGCTTTGGCTGATGGTTTGGCACAAAGGCGCTGGCGCAGCAGGCGTAAGGCCAACGACAATTGGTTGTGAAACGGTAGCCGAACATGGAAAAACGCCAACGGTATAGACCACTGTGTGGCTGCCGGCGCCAAGGGTTGCCGGATTAAAGGTCGTAGCCACTGATCCATTGATGGTCCAGATTCCACCGGGTTGGGCGCTTGCATTGAGCAACGTATTCAAAGCAAAAGCAGCGCTTGTTGTACACAAACCGGCAGGCGGCGTCCAATCTGCATTCGGCAGCGGGGATATGATGATGGGTTGTGTCAGGGTATTCGTACAAGGGAAAATGCCAACCGTATAGGAGACGGAATAGGTGCCTGGTCCAAGGAGGGACGGGTTAAAAAAGGTGGCAATCATGCCATTAATCCGCCAGGTGCCTCCTGGTTCGGCGCCGGGGGCTAACAAGGTGTTTAAGTTGAACGAAGGCGAGGTTGGGCAAAGGTTAACCGGTGGATTCCAGTTTACATTAGGCACAGGAAATACAATGATAAATTGGGTGAGCATTTCAACACAGGGCGCCGTGCCAACCGAGTAGGTTACCGAGTGAGATCCGGGGCCCAGGGCTGCCGGATTGAAAGTCGTTGAAGGGCTGCCATTGACCGTCCAGGTTCCTCCGGGCGTAGCCCATGGCGCCAGCATTGTATTCAGCGGAAACGCCGGGGATCCCACACAAAGGTTTTCCACCGGAATCCAGGTGGGGTCAACTTCCACCAGCGTTACATTAACGGTAGCGGTGGCTTCGCATACTTCGGAAAAGAAAATATCGTCTATGGCAAAGTCATTCCCGCTAAGGGCTGTATTTTGGTTGACAATGCAGATTTGGGCAATGCCGGTTGGCCCGGAATTCCAGACCTGGAAAAACTCCGTCCAGTCACAGGTTGATGGAGAAGCATTGTAGGTTCCGCCGATAATGACGCCGTTCACAGAAAACTGCAACTGTGCCGGGGAAGAAGCGACCACCGAAGCAATCCAGGCGCTGAAGCCATAATTGGTGTTGGGCGTAACACTTACGTCCTGGCACCATACATTCTGATTGGCAACGCCTGCTCCGTTGACTACCATCATGTTACCGGTGCCGGGGGAGTGGTCATTGCAGTTGGCGAAATTGGTATGCGTGAGGAGCGGATTGGTGGAAACCGCATACTGCCCTTCTAAGCTCAGTAGCCCAAAAGCACCGCCGGTTCCGGGGATGTAATCGCTGGTGAACCCACTTGATCCGGCACTGAAGTCGCCGTTGGTGATCAGGTTGTCGGAAGAAAGTGCGGTGACCGTGACCGTATAGGTACCGTTTCCATTGGCAACAGCCGTGGTATTCGCGGCGTTCGGATTGGCCACACCTGCTGTTGGCGTCCATTGAATGAGCTGGGGCGTACCGCCGCTGATGATCGCATTAAGCGGAATGGTTTGCCCCGGATTGCAGATCGTGATGTTGCTGGGATTCGTCGTCACGGAAAGGTTACAGGCAAGGGGAGATTCTGAGACTTTCGTCGGAACCGGGCCCCATCCAATTAACCCACAGAGGAGAAGCTGGAGTACGTTCATAATTGTTGCGCAACTTATGTGTATCTATAACAGGGGGTCAAAAGTCGTGCGACAAAAATAGTCTTTTTGAATAGTCTAAATAAAGGAATTGATAGCAGGATGGGCCAATCCGGAATAATACCTGTAATGGGTACGTCTTTTAAATGTTATATTTAAATAATTGCAAGCAAGTGACCGGGGTTGTATAATAAGGTGCAAAGGGCAAAAGGCAAAAGGCAATAATCTCGTAAAATGAAATGATTTCATAAAATCAATCTGATTGCTTGCTAAAACATCAA
>JALHRK010000794.1 GCA_022841505.1 Saprospiraceae bacterium
AACAATTTGGAAACCACGACGCAAAGACTCGATCTTTCGACGCTTCCAAATGGCGTTTACCTGATTCGCGTTCAATCGGACGGGCTTCCGGACGCTGTAAACCGGGTTGTGCTGCACAGCGGCGTCAGTGGGAAATAATTGATATCTTTCTTTAGAGTCTGACAACTCTGTTATGTGAAGGCCCAAAATTGGTTGTTTACGTGAATAAACTCCCACTTTTGGGTCTTCGCATTTCAAGGCTATCGAACGCTGAGGCGAAGGTGTTTTTTACGAGAGCAAGACAACAAAGCGGGTGGGTAGTGAGCATATATTGGCTCAGGTTGCCCCTGTTTTTTCTGTGTTAAAAAGTATATTTACGACGCGTTCTGTTTATCAGGCCGACTGTTCTGTTTATTGCATTTATAATCAACAGGTTATCTTCAAAGCGAAACCACGAAACAATGAAAGGTTACACCCAATTCCCGATCACAGCAACCGACACCCGCTTTCCGAGCTTTTTGCAGGGGTTCAACAGGCGGTGGTTTGCCGGTTGCTGCGAAGCCGTGTACGTTTGTTACGATGCAACCGGTACTGCGGCCGCGCTTGATGAAGCCATTGGCCTTTACGGCAAGAATGTTAAGATCAAAAGTGGCGGGCACTGCTATGAAAATTTTGTATTCAGTGGTGAAACCCAGGCAATTATTGATGTGTCGGCTATGAATGCCTGCGGCTATGATCCTGAAAAAGGGTATTACCTGGATTCCGGAGGCACAAACTGGAGCGCTTTTAACAGCCTGTTCAGGGACTATGGCAAAGTATTGCCGGCTGGTTCCTGCTATTCTGTGGGCTTGGGCGGGCATATTTGTGGAGGGGGCTATGGACTTTTGTCCAGACTCAATGGACTTACGGTTGACTGGCTTACGGGCGTTGAGGTTGTGGTGAAAGACGATGCTGACAAACCGGCATCGGTCATATACGTATCTAAAGATTCTCAAAACAAGGACGAGCAGAACCTTTATTGGGCGCACCTGGGTGGCGGAGGCGGCAATTTTGGCGTCATTACCCGGTATTTTTTCAAGGACTTACCGGATAGCCCCAGCGCTGCATTTCTCACCCAAATGAGTATTGACTGGAGCGTTATCACGCCCGATGTGCTGGCACAGCTGCTGGACTTTTTCACTGCGCTCGCTAGTGATCCCGACAATTGGCGGCAATTTGGCATTTTCGCATTGCACCATAAAGCACATGGAGAAATCGTAATGACCATCCAAACGGCTGTTCTTCAACATGAGGACCCTGAGGTGATCAAGTCCATCTACGTTGACCACTTGCTGGACAGGATTGGCAATTTGGCAGCCTATAAACTTACGTCCAAACCTGCGGTGACGAGCCTTGGCGGTTTTATACAGCCCGCAGCCCATACCCTTCAATACACCTTTTATGAAGCGGTGCAAAACTTGAATGGTTCCGGGTTTAACCAGCGGGGCAAATATAAATCGGCCTACATGCGCAAAGGGTTCCCAATGGATCAGGTCAATGTCATGTATAAACACCTCACCCAAACAGCAGCTGTTGACCTGAGTAGCTGCCTGTTGCAGGTAGATACTTACGGAGGGAAGATAAATACCATAGCGTCCGATGCTACTGCAATACCCCAGCGGTCTTCTGTTTTAAAACTGCAATACCAGGCTTATTGGTCGCTGGAAAAGAACGATGCTGACTACCTTGGATGGATCCGCGATTTTTATACCGAGATGTACGCTGCTACCGGTGGTACACCCAACCCTGAATGTGACGCTTCAAATAATGTAGACGGCTGTTATTTCAATTATCCCGATTCAGACCTCAACGAATTTGGAGGACTTGATGCGGCATTGCAATTGTATTTTGGAAATAACC
>JALHRK010000795.1 GCA_022841505.1 Saprospiraceae bacterium
CCGGTGGGCATTCAAGCGAAGGAACGCGTCAGCGGTGTTTAGCCTATACCCACTTGATGTTTACGTATCTCTTACATTAACAATCATCAATCATGTAATCGTCAATCATCAATAAAAAACAATCCCTCTGTAGTAAAAAAAATACCGAATTAAACCGGCGGGGCATTGTTAAAACCCATAACTTGCAGCCGCAATACAGCCATCATTTTAAGTTACGTTCGCGCCCGTCCCGGGCAATCGTGTCGTTTTCATGTCGAAATTTTTCCACTAACCTTTGTCGTATCCGTTTTCAGGATGGCTGTTGTCCCATTCATTCACCATCAAACAGTTGGCCCTGTCATTGCCGGGCTGAAAAACGGACATGGACGATTTATTGTACCAGATTGCCCTTACCCAGGCGCCTTTGGTTGGGGCGGTGACGGCGCGAAACTTAGTGAGTTATTGCGGAAGTGCGCAAGGCGTGTTTGAAGCGACCAAAAAAGAGTTGCTTAAGATTCCCGGCATCGGCGAACGCACAGTGGAGGCCCTCCTGCAAAAAGACTATTTTGAGGCTGCAGAAGCGGAGATCCGTTTCATCGAACGGCACGAAATTCAGCCCTTGTTTTATTTGGACAAAAAATACCCGGAGCGCCTGCGGCATTTCCCCGACAGCCCGGTGATGCTCTATTGCAAAGGCAATGTGGATTTGAATCCACCGCGCACCGTAGGCATCGTGGGAACCCGCCAGCCAAGCATTCATGGCATCAGCGTTTGTGAAGAACTGGTGGAAAGCTTAGCTGACTATCAGGTGCTCATCGTCAGCGGGTTGGCGCTTGGCATTGATGCAACGGCCCACCGGAAAGCGTTGGAAACCGGGCAGCCGACCCTCGGTGTGCTTGGGCATGGCTTGTCGCAAATATATCCCTACCGCCACAAACAATTAGCCAGCCAGATGATCGAACAGGGCGGCGGCATCCTCAGCGAACTGGGGCACCAGGCGGGGCCGGAGCGCGAACACTTCCCCATGCGCAACCGCATCATCGCCGGGCTATCTGACGCAGTCATTGTGGTGGAAACCGCATTGCAGGGTGGTTCGGTGATCACCGTCAACTTTGCCAACGAATACAACAAGGACGTTTTTGCTGTGCCCGGGCGGCTGAAAGATAAATTTTCACAAGGCTGCAACCACCTGATCAAAACCCATAAAGCTGCCCTCATCGAAACCGCAGCCGATGTTGCCTACACCATGCGCTGGACGGAAGCGGCTTCAAAGAAGGGGGTACAACAGGAATTATTTGTTGAATTGAGCGAGCAGGAAAAAACTGTGGTAGCTTTGCTGGGCAAAAATGAGATGATGAGTATTGACCAATTGACCTTTGAAGTACGGGTAACCAATAGCGAAATGGCGACGTTATTATTGGAGCTGGAATTCAAAGGCATGGTGGCGACGCTACCGGGTAAAAGGTATGTACTGGCTTAAAAATCAAAATATAACAATGAAAATCAGCACATTATTTTTATTGATTGGCTTGATACTTACCGCGTGCGGCCCCGCTGCGCCGGTTCAAAGCTCCATCAAGGAGTCGGACGAAGCGAAAAAATTAAACAAACGCCCGCTCAACGTGATCCTCATGATCGGCGACGGCATGGGGCTGACCCAAATCACGGCGGGGCTTTACCGCAATGGCAATAAATTGAATTTAGAACGTTTCCCTGTGGTCGGTTTGCACAAATCCTACTCCAGCAGTGACTTAGTCACCGACTCTGCGGCCGGCGCCACTGCTTTTTCGTGCGGGGTAAAAACCTACAACGGCGCCATCGGCGTAGACAAAGACGCCGCTCCTGTGCCCACCATTCTGGAAGAAGCGGAGGGCAAAGGGCTGGCAACGG
>JALHRK010000796.1:0-339 GCA_022841505.1 Saprospiraceae bacterium
GCATTCGCATTCACGACCTCCTTTTCACTCCTTTCATCAGCGCCGGGCAGTTGCAGCAGCGCACTGATGAAATGGGCGCCGCGCTCACTGCCGAATATAAAGGTCGAAACCCGCTGTTTCTGGGCGTGTTGAACGGCGCTTTCGTTTTTGCCGCCGACCTGCTCCGCGCTTGCGACATGGACTGCGAAATGTCGTTCATTCGCTTAGCTTCCTACGCCGGCACCGTCTCCTCGGGCGCTGTTGCTACGGTCATCGGACTTCGGGAAGACGTGCGTGGCCGAGATATAGTCATTGTGGAAGACATTGTGGACAGCGGCAGAACCCTGCACCAGTTCCTGC
>JALHRK010000796.1:349-1865 GCA_022841505.1 Saprospiraceae bacterium
TGAAGATCGCCGCCCTGCTTGTCAAGCCCGATGCGATGGAATTTGAGGTGAAGACTGATTTCATCGGGTTTGAAATTCCACCGAAATTTGTCGTGGGTTATGGGTTGGATTACAATGGATTGGGACGGAATTTGAAGGATATTTGGCAGTTGGAGGTCATTCAAGCGCCCTGACCCCGGAAACGTGCGAAGAAACCGCCTTCCAAACGCCATTCCTTTTGACCAGCACATTGCTCGACTGATAAATGGTCTTCACGGAATCATTGGTAATATGGCCTGTTCCTGAAATAATTGCAGTGCCATTTGCCGGAAAATCGAGCCGCTTGATTTCATAAAAAACCGAATCGTGCGCAATGGCATTTTTCTTAAGCCAGTCTATTTCAAATTTTTTATCCGACCAGTTTCCATCCGCATCAATCATCTGAAAATCTTCGCCTAAAATGCGGTCGAGCAGCACGGTATCCTGCTCGCGGTAAGCTTTTGGCCATTCCACTTCCTTCAGGTAGCGAAGGGTTTTTCTGTCTTCCTCGCTGTTAAGGATGTCGTTTTTGCTGTTGTCGTACTGGCAAGCGGTCAGCAGTATTACTACGACAAGGATTACGCTGTTCTTCATGCTTTTGTCTTATTGTAAATGAAATCCTCCGGAAAAGTAGGCGGAATATCCGTGCGGTTCAGTTTCAACAGGACGAGTGGCGAAAAACAAAGGGCAAGTCGTGGATTTTATGGGCGCAGGTGCTTTTTGAAAATCCGGCTCACCCGGAATTCCTCACCGTTTGTCATTTGAAGCAGTGCATCGCCGGAAGGCAGGTTCTTTATGCTGACGACAAAATCCATATTCACAATTCGCGAGCGATGTATTTTCTTAAATACAGCCGGATTGAGCAGGGTATAAAACGATTTTAAGGATTGGTAAGCGACGTATTTTTTGTCGTGTGTGACGATGACGATGCAGTTGTGTTCCACTTCAACCCACAGAATAGATTGGGGGGCGATCCAAAAAAGTTGAGCCCCGTCCTTAACGGAGATTTTGTCGGGAAAGGATTTGACAGGCGGGGCCGGGGTTTCCGAATCGGGTAATTCGCTTTCGTGTTTTGCAGCAATGAACCAATCCACAAGGGACTTTTTTGAAAATCCGATAAAAACAGCGTAGCAAATGGTGTTGGTGAGCAGGTTATTGCTGATTAAATAAGTTAGCCAGCCTTTTTCAAAGACGGGGCAACCGTAACAAATGTTCATGGAAACTTCCACGAAAAGTTTCACAAAAAATTGGTTGAACGCCAGGATTGCTAAGCATCCCGGAATAAAAACCCAGGGTGCCACGCTTCTTTTTTTAACAGCGCAGGTATAGAGCACAGCGCCCACAGGAAGCCAGAAAATCACGCTCCCCGCCAGCATAAAAATGGCCCTGGTGTGGCAGATCCCGTCCGTTGCAATTTGAAACAGCAAAGACATGGCAATGGATAAAAACAGCAGCACCAGGACGCCTGCTAAAAGGCGTTTGAAATAGTTGTCTTTGA
>JALHRK010000797.1 GCA_022841505.1 Saprospiraceae bacterium
ATGAAAATTTCGGAATTTTCCGTCAAAAACTACCAGTTCACCCTCATCATGTTCGTGATGGCCATCCTGGTAGGCATCAGCGCGCTGCTCAACATGCCGCGCAGCGAAGACCCCAATATTGAATCGCCGTTCTTTGCCGTCGTGGCGGTGTATCCCGGCGCCGGCCCGCAGGATATGGAAGAACTCGTGGTTGACCCGTTGGAAAACGCTTTGTCGGAGCTGGAAAACGTCAAAACCATCATCGCCGACATCAGTGACGGTTTGGCCTCCATCCGGGTTGATTTTAAATACAATGTGGACGTCAATGAAAAATATCAGGAAGTTGTTCGCACGGTCAATGCGATGCGCGGCGAACTCCCCCAGGAATTATACGCCCTCGAAACGCGCCGTTTCCGCCCCTCTGATGTCAATATCCTCCAGGTTGCCTTAGTTTCTGAAACCGCTTCCTACAAACAAATGGAAGAACAGGCGGATCGCTTAGAAGAAGCGCTGGAAAAAGTAAAAAACCTGAAAAACATTGAAAGCTGGGGCTACCCCGATCAGCAGGTGCGGGTGTCGTTGCGCCTGGAGCAAATTGCCCAGCAAGGCATTCCAATCAACAATGTGTTGGGTGCCATCCAAAGCGAAAACGTCAATATTCCAGGCGGGAATGTGTGGCTGAACAGCCGGAAATTTAACGTCAAAACCAGCGGGAGTTACGAGGATGTGGAAGAAATCCGCAACACCATCGTCTATTCTTCGGGCAGCAAAGTCGTTTACCTGCGCGATGTCGCCGAAGTGGAATACGGGTACGGCGAAGAAAGCCACCTCACCCGCTTAGACGGAAAAAGAGCCGTGTTTGTGACTGCCGCTTTAAAAGAAGGGGAAAATATTTCCAGCATCAAGGAAAAATATCAGCCCATCCTCGACGACTTTTCGCAAAACCTGCCCGAATCGGTGCAATTGGTAAAAAACTTCGACCAAACGGAAAGCGTAGACCGCCGCCTGAAAGGGTTGGGCCGCGATTTCATTATTGCCATTTTGCTGGTTTCCATCACTTTATTGCCTTTGGGCCTCCGCGCGGCCTCCATTGTGATGGTCTCCATCCCGTTGTCTTTGTTTATGGGACTGACCTTCCTCGACCTGCTGGGCTACAACATCAACCAGTTGAGCATCGTCGGGTTGGTAGTGGCTTTGGGCATCTTAGTGGACGACAGCATTGTGGTGGTGGAAAATATTGAGCGCTGGATGCGGGAAGGGCTCCCGAAGCGCTTGGCCGCCATCGAAGCGACCAAACAGATTGGGTTGGCCGTAGTGGGTTGTACGGCGACGCTTGTTTTAGCGTTTGTGCCGTTGGTTTTCCTGCCGGAAGCTTCGGGGGAGTTTATCCGCAGTTTGCCGATGGCGGTAATCACGACCGTACTGGCGTCGTTGCTGGTTTCGCTGACCATCGTACCCTTCTTAGCCAGCCGCGTTTTGGCAACCAACCACAACCCGGAAGGCAACTTGTTCATGCGCCTGCTGAAGCGCGGCATCAGTGGTTCTTACAGCAAAATGCTGGTTTGGGCGCTGCGCTGGCCGAAGGTGTCGCTACTAATTGCCGGGGCAATTTTTGCCGGCGTGCTGGCTTTGGCGCCAATGGTCGGGTTCAGTTTGTTCCCCCGTTCTGAAAAGCCGCAATTCTTAGTGAACATTACCGCGGCGCCGGGCAGCAATTTGTACGAAACCGACCGCATCACCCGCGACGTGGAGGCCAAACTTCAAGCTTATCCCGAAATCAAACACCAGGCCGTAAACGTCGGGCACGGCAATCCGCGGATTTATTACAATGTCATCCCGGAAGACGATAACCCGGAGTTTGCCCAGCTGTTTGTTCAACTCCAGG
>JALHRK010000798.1 GCA_022841505.1 Saprospiraceae bacterium
GAACTGGCCGTACACCGCTCCGCCGAATTGAAAGAACAGCAAAAAACGGTGGGCCAGAAGGTGCAGCAGGAAGAAGACCGCTACCGCCAGGCCGAAGTGGAAGTGCGGCAGTTGGAAGCAAAGCTGGAAGCAGAGCGCAAAGCCAACCTCGACAAAGAAAAAACGCTTTCCGACCGCCAGCGCGACCTCAACAACCTCGTGGGGAAAATCCGCGGCATGGAAGGCGACCGCAAGATGCACCAGCAAAAAATGCAGTTCCTGGAGCAAAACCGCGCCAAATTTGTCGAATCGGTGCAGGACGCCGAACGCCGGGCGCGCCAGTTGCAGGCCGACATCGAACACTACCGCGAAGAAGTGACGCTGGAAAAACGCATCGAAGCGCGCTTAGAGCAGGAATTGGAGCAGGCAGAAACGACCCTCCAAAAAATCCGCGAGAGCCACGGTACGCTTAAATCGGATCTGGACGCGGTGATGCAAAACCAGCAGCAAGCCGAACGCGCGGTGTTTGAATTGGAAAAACAAAAAGCCATCAACGGCAACCAGATCGCCAACTACCGCCAGGAATTGGAACGCAGCAGCCAGGGCATGAGTCAGCGGCAGATCGAAGCGGCCACATTGCAGGAAAAAATCGGGCAACTCGAAGTGGAAGAAAAGCGCTTTGCGAAGCGGTTAGAGGAGTTGGAACAAGCCGAAGCCCAGCGGTTGCAGGCTTTGCAGGCTGCCGAAAACGAAAACGAAGCCCTCACCAAGCGCATCACCACCGTCAACCGCGAACTCGACGCGCGCCGCAACGAGTTCAAACTGACGAAAAGCATGATCGAAAATCTGGAAGGCTTTCCGGAATCCATCCGCTTTTTGAGCAACAACAAGGACTGGAAAAAAGACGCGCCCCTGCTGTCAGACCTCATTTACGTGAACGAAGCCTACCGGGTGGCCATCGAAAACTACTTAGAGCCGTACCTCAACTACTACGTGGTGCAAACCATGGAAGACGCCTACGAAGCCGTCCAGTTGCTGAGCCGCAGCCAAAAAGGGAAAGCCAATTTTTTTGTACTCGACGCTTTTCGCGACTACCAGGCGCCCATCCTCATGCTGCCGGAAACGATGAACGCCATCGAATTGGTGGAGATGGACCCGGTTTACCGCAACCTCTGCAACTACCTGCTGGAGAACGTGCTGGTTTCGGAAAAAGAAGATTACTCCGGCGCCCTGCCCGACACCGCGGTGCTGTTGTCGAAAAGCGGCCAGCTCATCCGCCGCCGGTACAGCATTTCGGGCGGCTCCATCGGCTTGTTTGAAGGCAAAAAGATTGGTCGCAAAAAAAACCTGGAAATGCTGGAGGCGACCATCAAAAAATCGGAGCGCGATGCCGACCGCCTGTCCACCGAATTTTACACCCTCAAAGCCAAAATTGAAGGTTTCAAAGCGCAGCACACCTCCCTGCAAATCCAGCAGGAGCGGGCAGCCATGAATAAACTCGTGCAGGAAAAAGTCTCCCTGCTCACGCGCATGGAAAGTTTCGACACCTACCTGCGCGAAGGCAACGAAGCCCGGCAGCGCGCCACGGTGGCCATCGCACAATTGGAGCAGGACATTGCCGACATTGAAGTGCGGTTGCTGGAAAAACACGAAATGGCCCGGCAGGTGAAAGAGCTGATTTCCAATACCGACGGCTCGTTCCGGCAGGTGGCGGAGCAGCTCAGCCAGGCTTCAACCGCCTACAACGAACAAAATATCGCTTTCATCCGCCAGCAAAACAAGGTGGGCACTTTGCAGCGCGAACTGTCTTTCCGCGAAAAGCAATTGGAGGAAGCCAACGCAGCCATGGTGGTCAACGCCAAAAATATTGAACAAAACG
>JALHRK010000799.1 GCA_022841505.1 Saprospiraceae bacterium
CGCCCGACGAGGCCTGGAGCGATGCCAAACAACAAATTACGCCTTTCATTTACAAGGAATTGGTGCAAAGCCTCATCGTGCGCCGGGAAACGTCGGAGGATGCGGACTTTTTGGAACACATCGAAAACCTGCGCCATAAAATAGATGAGGTAGACCTGGAGTTGCTCAACCTCTTGGCCCGCCGAATGCGCATTGCCGAAGATATTGGTCGCTATAAATCGCGCAACAACATTGCGATTTTGCAAACGGTTCGCTGGAACGAGATCCTAGAAAAAGGGTTTGTGCAAGGCCGTCAACGTGGACTAAACGATGCATTCATCGAGCGCTTTCTCTCGGCGGTCCACCAAGAAAGTATTGCGCATCAGCAAGCCGTTATGAGCGGGGGTGGGACGGTTGTTTTGGGGGATTGACGCAGGGCAGACGCATGAAAGATTTTTGGCTAATTCAAGAAATTGAATACTTCGATATTCGGCGTTCGATATTCGGTGTTCGGTGTTCAAAATTCAAAATATCGAATATCGAACACTGTCGTCGGACATTGAATATACCTGAGAAAAAACGACATAGAGATTACCGGAAGTTCATTGATATTTAGGGTCAAAATTTTGGATATGGAATCACACTCCTTAGCAAAGCGGCAAGAAGCCTATCGGATGTGGGAATCAGGAGAGAAGAAGAGTGTTATTGCACGTACTCTTGAAATTGACTATGATACATTGCTTGGTTGGACCAAACGCTTTAAAAGCGAGGGTTTACCCGGTACCACTCTGCAATACCATCGTTGTAGACGCAAGGTGATCATAGATGAAGCGGTAAAAACGAGAGCTATAGCGCTGCGGCAGCTGCATAGCGGCTGGGGTAGTCCCTACATCCGCTTACAATTGATCGAAGAATTTGGGGTGTCAAAGGTTCCGAGCATTCGACATATCCAGAGGTGGTTAAAGGCATCGGGGTTAATAGAAGCTTCGACACGCTTGCCGCAAGTATCGTCTTGCTGGGCAAAATCTCCGTTGATCTGTGTACAGGTAGATGCAAAAGAACGACTGGAAACTACTGATGGGCAACCCTGTTGCTACTTGAATTTCACAGATGAGCATAGCGGCGCCGTACTAGACGCCTTCGTTTTTCCCCTACGGGAGAATCAACCAGGTGCCGATCAACCAGATATTTGATGCTGTACGCTATCTGCTGTTTCGCTGGGGGTTCATCGGGATCTTTCGAGCAGATAATGGAGCACCTTTTGGCGATCCAACCCGGCTGGCACTTTCTGTTTTGAATTTATGCCTGAGAGGGTATGGAATCCATGTCAAAACTAATCCACCCCGCCGACCACAAAAAAATGCCAAAGTAGAACGCAATCAAGGAACAACAAGCCGCTGGGCGGATGTGAGTAACTGTTGCGACTACCTGGATTTTCAGCATAAACTTAATCAGGCTGTTTGGCATCAAAGAGAACTGTACCCTTCGCGTGTATGTAATGGACAAACACGTGCTCAATGCTATCCTCAACTTTTCACCAACCCAAAGCGATTCAATCCCAATGCCTTTTACATCCATTTTACTTACGAACATCTGGCTAAAGGTGTTTGGCAACGCAAAGTGAGTAAAGATGGAACCACGCGTTTATTCAGTGAAAACTACCAGATTGGACGAAAACACAAATTAAAAAGTGTGACAGCCACCTTTGATCCAATGGAGCAAACCTGGGTTTTTAAAGACAGAAACGGCATAATTCTAAAAACTTGCCATGCCTTAAACCTAAGTCAAGACCATATCCAAAATTTATCCCTATTTCAATGAACTTCAGGTAATCTCTATGTCGTATGTTCAGGTATATTCAATGTCCGACGACA
>JALHRK010000800.1 GCA_022841505.1 Saprospiraceae bacterium
ACGGCAATCCGGACGCCCCGGAAGTTGCCCGTTTTGAAGCCCTCATTGAAAAAGAACTGATAGACCTGAAGCCCGACGGTTCGCTCTGGCTCAACCAGGCTTATTTTCAATACGCCACGGGCTTGCGCATGACCCGCGATACGCCGTGGGAAAAGTTGTTCGGGTTTCCGCGCCGCGAACCGGAGGCGGAACTGACCCAGCAGCATTGCAACCTGGGCCTCGCCATCCAGCGCGTGACCGAAAAAGCCGTGCTGCTCCTGGCCGCCGAAGCCCAACGCCTCACGGGATCACGGCACCTTTGTCTGGCTGGCGGCGTGGCGCTCAATTGCGTGGCCAACGGCAAGCTGTTGCAGCAGGGCTTGTTCGACGAAATCTTCATCCAACCCGCTTCGGGTGATGCAGGCGGCGCACCGGGCGCAGCACTGGCGGCAGAACACCTGTATTTTGAGCGCGACCGCGTGCAAACCACGGCCCGCGACGGCATGAACGGCAGCTACCTCGGCCCCGAATTCGGCGACTTAGACATCGAAAAAACCGCGCGGCGCTACCAGTCGCCGTTCCAAAAATACGATCAGGAAAGCGACCTCGTGACCGCTGTGGCGCAGCAATTGGCCCGGGGAAAAGTGGTAGGCTGGTTCCAGGGGCGGCAGGAATTCGGTCCGCGCGCGCTCGGCAGCCGGAGCATCCTCGGCGACTCCCGCGACCCCGACATGCAACTCAAGCTCAACCTGAAAATCAAATATCGCGAGAGCTTCCGGCCTTTTGCGCCTTCCGTGCTGGCAGAAGATACGCAGGAGTATTTCGACCTGCCAGCAGACAGTCCGTATATGTTGCTGGTGGCGCCGGTGCAGCCCGAACGCCGCAAAGCCCTGCCCGACGGCTTCCACGACCTGCCGCTCAAAGAAAAATTGTACCATTTGCGCAGCGATATTCCGTCGGTGACCCACCTCGATTTTTCGGCGCGGGTGCAAACGGTGCACGCCGATACCAATCCGCGCTACCACGCCCTGTTGCGGGCTTTTAAGGCGGAGACGGGGTACGGACTATTGGTGAATACCAGTTTTAATGTGCGTGGCGAACCGGTCGTTTGTACGCCCGACGACGCATTCCGTTGTTTTGTGCGCACAGAAATGGATTACCTTGCAATGGGCGATTATTTGTTTGATAAAAATGATTTACCGGATAGTGCAAAGGTGGCTGCGGTTAAGGCGGAGACTTTTGCGTTGGATTGAATTGGTGTTTTTACCACATAGTGATATGATTTTTAACCACATAGGGCACATAGGGTTTTCACAACTTGTCCCGACTTGGCGGGATAGATCACATAGGAGCTGCACCCGGCGTGCATCAGTACTATGTGTCCTATGTGAAAACAACTATGTGAACTATGTGGTAAAAAAAAACACGAAATTGGAACATTTATGGAATTTCTACGTGACCTCTTTGCTTTTTTGCGCGAGCGCCGCAAGTGGTGGCTGCTCCCGCTCATTTTGATTATTTTGCTCATTGGCGCCCTGCTGATTTTTGCGGAAAGTTCGGCGGTGGGCTCGTTTATTTATACGTTGTTTTAGAGCATTAAAAACCAACCAATCGCAACAAAAAATGGCAACCCGAAAAAGTGTTAAACTCGTCGCTTTTGCAATCTTTGCCTTTCTAATCCTGGGCGCCGTGGTGCTGGCAGCGGAATTCTATTTCCGTTTTCAACCGGATTACGGGCGCGCCGGATTCAGCTACGACCCGGTGTTGTTTTACCGCCTGACCCCCGGGTTGGTGGCGCAAAAACCTTATGCGTGGGGCAAAGAAGGCCGCGAACCTTTCGTGTTGAGGTTCAACAAACAAGGGTTTCGGGGG
>JALHRK010000801.1 GCA_022841505.1 Saprospiraceae bacterium
CCGACAATTGAACGCGGATGCCGTTTTGTACAAAAAGCGCCAGGACCTTGTTTCCCAAACCTTTGGCCTGTTTGCCCAACACCTCTTCGATCTGCTCCAATTGCTTGTCGAGCAGTTCATCTATCAGATAATCCGGCTTGCGAATGCTGTCCAATAATTGGCTGTCTATTACTTTTGGCATACTGCTGGTAAAAGATGTTAGATTTCAGACATTAGATATTAGACGCCGGGCGCCATTGTCTGACGATAAAGATAACGCAATAATGCTGCGTTGTCACATGTTGCGTTCAGGTTTTGATTATTCCACCCCGCTTTCCAGCAAAGTCAGGGTCTTTTCGTCTGCATTCAGGCGCGCTTCTATCCCCAGGGGCAACACACACTGGTTAGAAATATGGCCGATGGGCATGCCATAAGCCACGGGTATGCCGAGGTCCGCCAATTGGTCATCCAGCGTTTCCATCAGGCTCAGCGAAGGCACATCGGCTTCGGGCAGGCAGTCTACAAAAACGCCCAGCACAATCCCGGCAGCTTTTTCAAGTTTACAAGCCTGGCGCAATTGGGTCAGCATCCGGTCTATCCGGTAAGGCCGCTCTTCCACGTCTTCCATAAATACGATGCGCCCGCTGAAATCGGGTGCGTGGGGCGTACCGGCCATCGCTGCCAGCAAAGAGAGGTTGCCCCCGGTGAGCACCCCGCTGGCTTTGCCGCCACGAATAGTTTTGGATTCGTACCCGGGTTTTGTCTGGCTACTGAGCGCTTCCGGGATGCTGACGACCATTCCCGGCTGCTGCTCCATGAGTGAGGCGATGAACTGAGCGCGCGAATACTCCGTCAGTTCCGAAGCCGCCACAGGGCCGTGAAAAGTAATCAGGCCGGTTTCCCGGAAAACAGCGAGCAACAGCGCCGTGACATCGCTGTACCCAATGAGCGCTTTGGGGTTGCGCCGAATCAAGGCATAATCGAGGCTGGGCAGGAGGCGGGTGCAGCCATAGCCCCCGCGCGCACACCAAATGCCCGCCACTTCCTTGTCGGCGAAAAGCGCGTGCAGGTCTTCGAGCCGCTGGGCGTCCGTTCCGGCATTATAGCCCCGCTTAGCGCGGATGTTTTTGGACAATTTTACCCGAAAACCGAGGCTTTCTACATTTTTTACGGCTTTTTCCAGGGCGCTGTCGGGAACATAGCTACCCGGCGTTGCCAGGCCGATCAGATCGCCCCGGCGCAGGCGGTTGGGTCTGAAAACCTTAGCTGGCGCCGTTGTGGTTGTGGTACCGCAGGCGCCCGCCATTACCGTGAGCAGGGCAGCCTGCTGAACAAATTTTCGTCGTTGCATGTCTTGGTTCGTTTCCCGAATATAAACAGAAAAAATGAAAATTAACCCGGTTCACTACCGTTTATTCCCATTTCACAACGCCCGGCGCCTTGAATTTAGCCTTATGTTGTAGTTTCACACAGCTTAAACACAGAACCATGGGGATCATTTTTATGATGTTTGCAATCTTACTGATTGCTTATTCTTTTTTGGCAACACGTTTGCTGCATTTCATTGGCCATCTCGTTTTTATACGCTGGCTCCACTTTTCCGTGTCTGCCAATCTGATGTGGAGCCTTATTTGCCTGGCCTTGTTACCACCTGCCTTGTATTTTTTTTACAAAGTGCTGGAAGATTCCAAAGGCGGTACTCCGGATATTTCCGGCATCTGGAAGTTTTTTATGGTGCTTTCGGTGGTCTTGTTTGGGATATCGTGGTTTGTGGGATTGAAGTCGAAGTGAATCAAACCTGCTTCTATTTACTTAGTTCAACCGACCTGGGGTTTATAGGAAATTGCTAAAAAAATCCCCCT
>JALHRK010000802.1 GCA_022841505.1 Saprospiraceae bacterium
AGACCAGGCCCCCGCGTATCATTGATCGTCGTTGTGGTCGTCGTATTCGAGCCTGCCAAACTCCAACTCCAGGAGTAGGGCGGCCCGTCTCCACCGGCAAGGGTTGCTTCAAAAGCGCCCTGATCCAGACAATTTGCGGCCTCCACGCAGGCGGACTCAATGGAAAGTGGCGCGTCATTACCTGTGCTTACGAATATATTGCTGCCAATCAATACATATTCGTTGATTTCCTGCAGCGGAATTGAAAAAAATTCAAAGAAGGTCGGAGTATTGGAAAACCCGATATTGGCTGAAGTATTGAGCGGTGCAACCACCCGGAAGCATGCAGAAAAGATAACTGCCCCGTCAGGAAGGGTTACGGACTGCACGTTGGGGTGGATCCAGGTAGTAGTTAAAGTACCGACAGCCGGGCTTCCAAAATTTGCCGGAGCAAGACCCGGTAAATTGTAATCCGTTGTTGAAAGGAATTGCAGTTCGGCATTGTTCCATTGTATGGAAAATTGATAACCTAAAATATCCGTAAATCCTGTCACGCTCACATCTACGCACACGGTATCACCCGGTTCAGCGGTGTGGCTGGCAAGTTTGAGGCCGAAGCAGGACTGCCCCGACAATTGGGCTGCCGGCAAAGCGCCAAAAAGCAGCAAAAAAAGGACTAGTTTAAGGGTGTCTTTCATGAGACTGTACATTTTTAATTGTGATATTTGGATTCATGGCCAATTGACAAGACAAAGATAGCCAGCCAGGGGTGGAAAAATAAAGTACAATATTTGAAGTTTATAGTAAATTTGTTTTGATAAAAAATGATAACTTGTTTTTAATTAATAGGTTAAGTTTAAAAAATATAGATGGCCCATGCAGCGCTCCCGTTTGATTGCCGTATTAAAAACGCTGGATTTGAAAGCGTGTACCCGTTTTGGAACGTATGTGGCGTCTCCTTTTTTTAATAAAAATGAAAAAGTACGCCGACTTTGTGCGCATATCTTGCAATATGCGCCTGATTTTGAACACGCTGCACTTCAGAAAAAGGCAGTTTATACGCAGGTTTTTCAAAAAAAAGGCTACGAAGAACTGCCCCTCAACAACGTCATTTCCGACCTGTTGCAATTGCTATACGATTTTTTTGCCTACCAGCGCTATCAGTCGCAACCGCACCTGAAGCGGGAATTCCTGTTGAGCGAATTGCTGGATCGCGAGTTGTACGGGGAGGTGGAGCGGTTTGCTGAAAAAGCCATCCCCGTGCAGCACTACGAAGCGTACCTGCACGCCTACCGATTGCACGAAAAAGCGGACGAGGCGGCCATCGCCAAGGGCAAACGCGGTTACAACGAACACCTCCAGCGCGGCGCCGACGCTTTAGATTTGTATTACTATTGCAATAAGCTGCGCATTGCCTGCGATATGGCCAGCCGCAATGCCGTCATTCAGGCAAAATACGAATGCCACTTTTTACCGGAAGTCCTGGTCTGGCTGGAACAAAATTCCGGCTTAGTTCAGGAAGCACCCATTCTCCAGGTTTACCTCCAGGCGCTGCGGATGTTGACCGAAACCGACCAGACGGCGCATTTTTTTGAATTAAAAAACCTGTTGTCGCAGCACATCAACCTGTTTTCAAGGCACGAATTGCAGTCGCTTTACCATTATTGCCTCAACTATTGCGTGCGGCAGATCAACTCGGGAAAGGGTGCTTTTTACCGGGAAGTGCTGGATTTGTACAAATTGTTGTTGCAGGAAAATATTTTGTTGCAAAACGGCCATTTATCACAATGGGCCTACAACAACATCATCACCGCCGGCATCCGGCTCCGGGAATACGATTGGACTGGCGAATTCATCCAACA
>JALHRK010000803.1 GCA_022841505.1 Saprospiraceae bacterium
GGTTATTAAGCAAATCCTCTGACGTGGTCATGAGGATGCCACAACAAGCCGCAGCGCAGACCAAAGCCAGCATTGTAAACCGCAACAGGTGTTTTCGGTACAGCATAAAGGCGTCTGAAAACAGCTCTACTGAAGACTGTATGCGGCCAAATCCGAGGTTTTGTGGTTGATCCGGCGGAATGCGCGTATCGCGTATCGGGGCGTCAAAACCAAGCCGGGCCTTATACCGCGGATACCAGACAAAATAGACGAACATGAACAAAAAGCAAACCGCGATGAACAGTATGCGGATCGCTACCGGCGTTTCGGTGAGGCGCGTCAGAAATCCTTCGATGAAACCGGCCAGTATGATGAGCGGGGCGATGCTCAGCAAAATTTTGATGCCGCGGCGCGCTGACCGCTGAAAAGCCTGCATGCGCGAATAGGAGCCTGGAAAAACCAAGCCCTGCCCCATCGTAATGCCCGCTGCACCGGCGATAACAATGCAAGAAACCTCGATGGCGCCATGCGTCCAAATGGTGAGAAAAGAATCGAAAAAAAGGCCTTCTTTGATGAAAAAATACTGAAACGCCCCCACCATAATGCCATTCGATACCAAGATCGTAAGCGACCCCAGTGAAAAAAAGACGCCCATCGTGAAAATGAGCAAGGTCACGTACAAATTATTTAGTGTGATTGCAAAAGACATGCTGAAAGCGCCTTTTGCCTTATAAACAGCCATTGGGTCGCCGGATCGGATATTTTCCATGGTCATTTCCACGTAATCTTCACCCAGGATGACGCTTGCAAAATCCTCATCCATAGCGCAGGAAAGTCCGCCAATGAGCATGGAAACCACAAAAACAAAAAATGATAACCGGAAAGATTGTCTGGATTCATGGATGATTTGCGGCAGTTCTTCCAGCCAGAAATTGGCCAGTTGCCGCCACGGCGAGCGCCGGACTTTGTAAATGGCGCCAAAAATGCGCTGCCCCAGTCCGTTAAGGTAAACCCTCACCGAACGGTTTGGGTAAAAAGAACGGGAATAAGAAAGATCATCTGTCACCTGTATGAAAAGGTCGTTCAGTTGATCGGGGTCGCGTTGGGTAGCATCCAGCACGCCTTCAAATTCCCTCCATTTAGTCTTGTTCTGCTCTATGAAATTCGTTTCGCGCATAACAGGGTTACGAACTTTGCCGGTAACAAATTGCGACCGATCCACAAATATTGGAATAAAAACGATAGCTTGCAAACGGCTGGTAGGTCAGGAAGCCTCATTTGTAGATTTTTCCTTGCAGGATGAACAGAAAACGTTCAATTTTGTATCCAATAGTAAACTTAGTCTGCCGGATGTCAAAATCCGAAAGGCTCGAAACAACAATCAATGACCAATCCGTTCAAAAAATACGCTGACCGTTTTTCAGAATTTGGTTTTTGGAAAACCCTGAGCCTTTACGCCCGAAAAATTGGTCTGAAGGCCGTGTACAGCGCCCTTTTGTTGTTCTACGCCTATCGCCAGCCGGACACGCCAGCCTGGGCCAAAAACATCATCCTCGGCACCCTCGGCTATTTGCTTGCTCCTTTCGACGCCATCCCCGACCTCAGCCCGATCATTGGCTATACCGACGATATTGGCGTATTGAGTTTTGGACTTGTTACCGTTGCCGGATATGTCAATGACAAGGTTCGTGGGCTGGCGCGGGAGAAGGTTAAGAAGTGGTTTGGGGATGGGGAGCACAAGGAGTTGGAAGAGGTGGATAAGGTGTTGTAAGATTCGGTTGACCAACCAACCTACTTAGTCAACTTTTGAAGAAAATCAACAAGGCCTATGCGTCTTATAGAGTCTGAATATTTTT
>JALHRK010000804.1 GCA_022841505.1 Saprospiraceae bacterium
CCTCAGCATTTTCCCAGTCGGACGGCGTCCCGCCGCCCACCCCAGCGCGGGTAACGCAAACCGTTGAAACTGTCGAAAAAGTTGGGAATTTAATAACGAAAGCAAAGCGATGGGGTTTTATAAGCCAGAGGACTCTATGGCAAAATACAAACCAAGCCATGAAAACCAAATGGTCATGCTGCCCATATCACTCCAGGATCAACTTGTTCCGGGAACCTTGGAGCACACCATTAACCGACTGGTGGATGAGAACATCGACCTGTCGGTCTTTGATCAGCGCTACAAAAATGACCTGACCGGCGCAGCTGCCATCCATCCCAAGATCCTGCTCAAGGTCATCCTGCTGGCTTATGCCAAAGGCATGATCAGTTCTCGCCAAATCGAACGCGCCTGCCATGAAAACATCATCTTCATTGCCCTGTCATATGGGTACGCCCCCGACCACACCACCATTGCTTCCTTTATCTCTTCGATGCAAAACCAGATCTCTTCCATCTTTAGCGACATCCTGATGGTGTGTGAAGAATTGGAATTGCTGAGCGGCACCCACTTCTCTCTCGATGGGGTCAAGCTCTCCGCAAACGTCTCCAAAGAATGGAGCGGCACGATCAAGGAACTCGAACATAAACGCAACAAACTGCAGGAAAAACTACAGCGCGTGATCGCCGAACACGCACAGGCGGACAAACACCCTCAGGTGGAAATCGAGCGCCAAAAGAAGCGCGAGCGCCGCTTCCAACTGCAAGTCGAACGACTCAATGATTTTCTAAAGGATCGCAAACCCAAACTTGGCAGCGAAGGCAAAGAAATCCAGAGTAACGCGGTGGATAACGAATCCGCCAAAATGACCACCTCTCACGGGGTCTTACAGGGATACAACGCGCAGGCGCTCGTCGATTCCAAACATCAGGTCATTCTCGCCGCCGAGGCATTCGCCAGTCAGGATCATGACAACCTCAAGCCCATGCTGGACAGCGCCAAAAAGAATCTGGTTACGATTGGCAAAGGCCCAGACTACTTCGAGGGCAAAGAATTCACTGCCGATAGCAATTATCACTCCCTCAACAGCCTGAAGGTGTGTAATGATGAAAAGGTGGACGCCTACATCCCCGACATCCAATTCCGCAAACGTGATCCGCGCTTTGCCCAGCAGGAGCGTTTCAAAGAAGAGAGCAGGAAACCGCGTCCTTTCTGCGCCGCTGACTTTTCTTATGATGAAAACCATCGCGTCTATCGTTGTCCAAATGGAAAAGCTTTGAAATGTTATGCCCGCAACCAGGTCAACCGCTATCGCACGTATGATCTCTATCGCGCCCGCACCGAAGACTGTGCCGCCTGCCCACTGCGCTCGTGTTGTTTGAGCAAGTCGGATGCTTCCCGCAGGTATCTCTCCATCCAGGTGGATACGGGCGAGCCGAACTTGATTGATGAAATGAAAGCCAAGCTCGACTCCGAGCAGGGCAAGAAAATCTATGCCCGTCGGTTGGGCATTGTTGAACCGGTGTTCGCCAACATCTGTGTGCATAAACACTTGGACCGTTTCACCTTGTGCTCCAAACATAAAGTGGATGTACAATGGAGATTATTTGCTCTGGTTCACAATATCGGAAAAATTCACGTGTTCGGGCTGCTGGCATAAGCCTATTTTCAGCCGGTCCCCTCGCTGCACCACTTTCGGCGGGGATAATCCGAGCGTTGGACCCAACTTAGCCTCGCTCTTGTCTTCCATATTTTGCTTTTTCAACAGTCTCGTTAGGCGTTTCCTTGCAAGGCAAAGGGAAATATGAAAACAAGGTCAATCATTCCAATATTGTTGATTACTTTTT
>JALHRK010000805.1 GCA_022841505.1 Saprospiraceae bacterium
CCTTGCGCAGTACTTTTGATATTACATGCTCCGCCAATTTCCTCCGCCCGTTGCTTCATGTTGCGCAGCCCATAACCCGGGCGGTGTGGCTGGGGGCCAAACCCGGGGCCATCATCCGAAATTTTCAGGAGCAACCCTTCGGGGGTTGCCGAAAAATCAACCCGAACCTCGCTCCCTGGTGCATATTTCACCGCATTGTTCACCCCCTCCCGGGCGATCCGGTACAAATGGAGCGTTTGGGTCGAATTCAGTTTCAATTTGCCCGCCTCGGCGCTCCACTGCACCTCAATTTTTGCAATTTCAAAACGGGAAGCAAAGTCGCGAAGGTGCAGCGCAATGTTTTCCACCGTATGTGCTTCCCCGCCAATGGCCCAAACCGTTTCGCGCAATTCCTCCATGGCCCGGCGCGCGTTGTCGCCAATGGCGTTCAGCTCCATTTTTTCCTCCGGTTTTTCGCTAAGAAAAGCCCGTCGGGAAAGCGCAGAACGGATGAGGGTGAGTTCTGCGCCGAGGTGGTCGTGCAGGTCGCGGGAAATGCGCAGGCGTTCCCGTTGCAATTCGTTTTCTGCTTCCTGAAGCAGGAGTTTTTCGCGCAATTCCACTTCCCGCAAAAGCTGTTTTTGCCGCGCTTTGGATTGCCGCATGGCCAGCAAAAAAATGACGCTGAGCAAACCTAACCCCGTGCCCGAAAAGGCAAGTAAGGTGGTGCGCTGCCGCACGCGTGCCTGCTCGCGAACCAATTCTTTTTCCCGCTTTTCCGATTCGTATTTTTCCTGCATTTCTGCAATTTGCGCCGAACGCTTTGCATCGAACAGGCTGTCTTTGAGGGCGTAAGATTGGGAAAGCCAATCGAAAGCCAGCGCGTGGTTGCCGGTGCTTTTATGGGCTTTCGCCAACATTTCCATGGTGTGCCGCGCCAGGTCGTTGAAGTGAAGGGCGCGACTTTCTTTCAGGCTTTGCTCGAAAAACGGGATGGCATTTTCCGGCGCACCGGTCATCAGCAGCACCTCGCCCATGTTGTTGATGTTGATGGCCACGCCTTGCCGGTCGCCGAGGCGGCGGCGAATTTCGGTGGAACTCCCGAGGTAGTTTAAAGAGGCTTCCCTGTTGCCCAGCCCGATGGCGGCCTCTGCTAAGTTGTTGAAAACGTAAGTCAGTCCCACGCTGTCGCGCAGCGCTTCCCGCAACAACAACACCTGCCGGAACAAAGTATCGGCAGCCGCAAATTGCCCCTGCTCCAGCAAAGCCAGACCCCGGTTGTCCATCGAAGTGGACAGGCAAAGGCGGTCCCCGGCGGCCTCGCACAATTGGTAGGAACGGTCTAAGTACTCAAAAACGCGGTCGTATTCCTTGCGCTTTTTGGCAAAATTGGCCAATTCATTGTATACCGCGCCCTGCCCTGCGGCGTCGCCCAATTGTTCGTAAATCGTCAGGGAGGTTTGGCAGTATTCGAGGGCTTGTTCGTAGTTCCCCTGCAGGTAATTGACGACGCCTAAGTTTTTCAAAGTCAGCGCTTCCTGGTCTTTCCAGCCTGCCTTTCGGCAAATGGCCAACACCTGCTCACCTAAAGCAGCAGCTTTCGAAAAATCGGCGCTGAAGAGCTTGTAAAATTGCGCGTTTGCCTGCTCAACCCGATCGCGTACGGGCAGTTTTTCCAAAGCCAAAAACAGGGAATCTGCTTGCACAGCAGGTTGTGCCAACACCGGAATGCCATATCCCAAAAAGTACAAATACACCAGGAAGCGACGAACGGACATATTTACCATGCATTAGGATGACGGGTAAATATAGGAAAATGTCACCACTTTCCCCTCACAATTTCGTC
>JALHRK010000806.1 GCA_022841505.1 Saprospiraceae bacterium
TGCAAAAAGAAAGCGCTGCACACTGGAAACACAGCAAACTCGACTTGTCGCCCGTCCTGTACAAAGCGCCAGCCGGGGAAGACGTCGGTCTGTATTGCCAGGAAGACCAGGACCACGGACTTGCCGGGGTGCTGGACTGGACGCTGATCGAAGTGGCCAAACCGGCCCTTGAACGCGGCGAACCCGTTCGCGCTGCCTTTTCCATCAAAAATACGGATCGGGCAGTCGGGGCCAAGTTGTCGAAAGAAAACAACAAACGCTACCGGTCGGAAGGGTTGCCCAAAGACGCCATCCGGCTGAAATTTGAGGGCACTGCCGGGCAGAGTTTCGGGGCGTTTAATACGAAAGGCGTGACGCTGGAATTGGAAGGCGACGCCAACGATTACTTTGGCAAAGGGCTCAGCGGCGCCCGTTTGATTGTCTACCCCTCCAAAAGGGCCCGGTTTGCGCCGGAAGAAAACAGCATCATCGGCAATGTCGCTTTTTATGGCGCCACCGCCGGCGAAGCTTATATCCGGGGCAAAGCAGGCGAACGGTTCTGCGTGCGCAATTCGGGCGTTTCAGCAGTAGTGGAAGGCGTTGGCGACCACGGTTGCGAGTACATGACCGGTGGCCGCGTGGTGATCCTCGGCGAAACGGGCCGGAATTTTGCGGCGGGCATGAGCGGCGGCATCGCCTACATCTACGACCCCCAGTCCCGGTTTGCCGGCAACTGCAACCCCGAAATGGTGGAATTGGATCCAATGGACGAAGCCGATGCGCAACTCGTTTATAAAATGATCGAACGCCACCACCGCTTTACCGGCAGCACCGTCGCCCGGTTTTTGCTCGACGATTTTGACAATCAGGTGAAACACTTTGTCAAGGTTTTTCCGAGCGATTTTAAGAAGGCTTTGGAAAAGCGTGCCGCATTGGAAGTGACGACAATTAATAAATAAAGGGCAAAAGGCAAGAGGCAAAAGGCAATCCATGGTTGGACTGCCTGCGTAGGTTGATGACAAACTCAATCGTGAAGTGTCACAAAATTGCCTTCTTGCCTTTTGCCCCTTGCCAACTTACACTATAAATCATGGGCAAACCAACCGGTTTTTTAGAGTACACGAGGGCCTTGCCGGGCAAACTTCCGGTTGAAACGCGCAAACAGCACTACCGCGAATTTGTGGCGCCCTATTCGGAAAAAGAGCTCAACCAGCAAGCCGCGCGCTGCATGAACTGCGGCGTGCCGTTTTGCCACAGCGGCTGCCCGTTGGGCAATGTCATTCCCGAGTTCAACGACGCGGTGTACGACGGCAACTGGCAGGAAGCTTACGACATCCTGACCTCCACCAACAACTTTCCGGAGTTCACCGGCAGAATTTGTCCGGCGCCCTGCGAAAGTGCCTGCGTGCTGGGCATCAACCAGCCGCCGGTGGCCATCGAGGAGATCGAAAAGCACATCATTGAAATTGCTTTTGAAAAAGGGTTTGTCGTGCCCCGCAAAAACATTGCGCGCACCGGCAAAAAAGTCGCCGTTATTGGCTCCGGCCCGGCAGGACTGGCCGCTGCCGCCCAGCTGAACCACGCCGGACACTGGGTGACGGTGTTTGAACGCGACGATGCGCCCGGCGGCCTGTTGCGCTATGGCATTCCGGATTTTAAATTAGAAAAAAGCGTAATTGACCGGCGGATTGCGCTCCTGGAAGAAGAAGGCATTGCGTTCCGTTGCCACGCCAACGTAGGCGTAAACGTGAGCATCAGCGCATTGCTCCGGGAGTACAACGCCATCGTGCTCGCCGGCGGGTCCACCGTGCCCCGCGACTTAAACGTTGCCGGCAGAAAACT
>JALHRK010000807.1 GCA_022841505.1 Saprospiraceae bacterium
CCCTGATCAGGTAAATTTTGCTGTTCGCCGAGATGTAAGGGCCTAAAAACCAAAAGTACTATTTTCTAAAAACGCGCGATTCCTCTGAAACGCTTGCAAACACTCGCTTTGCAGGCGTTTTCCACAATGTGGAGTTTAAAAACGGAAAGTACTAAAAATGCTAAAAGCAGTGAAAAACACACAGGTACTTGAACGACTTGAATGAAAACTGCGTAAAGCTGAACACCCCACAAATACAAGGTTTGATGCCAATACCCGCCAATAGATCCCCTGGGCGCCATGCCCGCCAAGAATGGTCCAAAAACAAAATAGGGGTCATTTTAGGGGTCATTTTAGAGGTCATTTTTTGAAGACAGGCACGCCCACCGGTGGGTTGCTCATTAGATAGGATTTACATCATTTTGATGTAAGTTTAAAATCAGGGAATTTCGATTTAAGGAACTCCATAACTTCCTTCATTTGATCAGACGTTGTCAAGTATCCAACGACAGGCTCACCGGTCTGAGTTGCCCGAAGCACAGCCTTTGTTTCTGATTCACTTCTGAGCATGGATCCCTCTCCTTTTAACAGCCAGTGTAAATCTAAATCAGGGAGGACCTGACTTAGCTGCATAAGAATATTGTGCGCGATTGAACGTATGCCCTTTTCCATAGCGGAATAGTGTGCTTGTGTTACATCCAATTTCTGCGCCAAATCGGTTTGGGTAAAACCCAGGTACTTCCTTACTTTTTTTAACCTCTCGCCTTGCTCGATCACCTGCTGTTTTTCAAGCATTTAGGTAAATAAAACAAATTACAAATAAAAAAATAAATCATAAAGATGTTAAAATCCTTGCAATGTACATCAATATGATGTAATATTGCAGAAGAATTTAACAACAAGCGCAAAAATAAAGCAAAAATGGACAATAGCAACACGGAGCGCGAAAAACTCTACGAGCAACTTAAAAACAGGCGGGGAACGATTGGACAAATCGCACGGCTGGTCGGGTGCAGCAGGGACTGGGTAAGACTGGTTTTGAAGGGGGATTGGGAAGACACAGAGGTGCTGAGAATCGCATCGGAAGTGCTGATGGAAAAGAAGAAAACAGAGGCCAATACACATGCGCTGATTTCGCAGGCGGTGGCCTAAAAAACGGGCCTAAAAACCTGACATAAGCGACGGGAAAAACTCAGGTGCATTTAGCTTTCCTAACATTTAAAAAACGGGACTAATGCACCACCGACAAAAAGATCAAAACCCCCTCATTTCGAGCAACGATGTAGCACCCCTTTTGGCAGCTTTTGCCGCTGCCGGCTGGGCCATAGACGAGGCGCAATTGCGCGCCATCGCCAGGGACACTGCAAGCTCGAATCACTGGAAAGACCTGATTCAAGCGCATTTCGATAACAAGGCTTCGGCAGCCAAAAACAAGAAGGCCGAAAAGCCTGCCGAACAACCGGTAAAAGAGGCCACGGAAGCGACAGGATCAGAAGAATAGCAACGTCAAAACAGAGAGCAGCTTATGAAGCTTGTAAACGACAAATTATACCTGGAAATCGCTGATGTGCAGAAAGCTGGTGTCAGCGCTGTCACGGCAAGAAAGGGATGCACCGACGGTCGAAAAGGCTGGAGTAGCATCAAGGATCCAGTAGACAACAGAGTCGTGCTAATCGAGTACGAAGCCCTGTTGCCGAAATACAAGCAAAAAGTACTGGCTGCATTCGGTGATCCATACGAGGTGAACCGCAGCCACGAAGAAGGCGCTGAGCTGGCGACAAAGCTGCTGTTGGCTGACATGGTCCGCGTGAATGCGGACCACTACAAAGACCTGGC
>JALHRK010000808.1 GCA_022841505.1 Saprospiraceae bacterium
AGTCCGCCGATGACCACGGTGGCCAATGGGCGTTGCACCTCCGCCCCCGCGCCTGCTGAAAGCGCCATGGGTAAAAAACCCAGCGAAGCCACCGCAGCGGTCATCAACACCGGCCGGAGCCGGATCAGGGCGCCCCATTTGATGCGTTGGTAGACATCGGCCATCCCTTCTTTTTCCAATTGGTTAAAATAGGCAATGAGTACGATGCCGTTCAGCACCGCTACGCCAAACAAAGCAATGAATCCCACCCCCGCGGAAATGGAAAAAGGCATGCCTCGTGCCAGTAAGGCAAAGACCCCGCCGATGGCCGACATCGGGATGGCGGTAAAAATCAGTACTCCTTCTTTCAGCGAGTTAAAAGCAAAAAACAGCAGGATAAAAATCATGGCCAGCGCTACAGGAACAGCGATGGACAACCGCGCTTTGGCCGCTTCCAGGTTCTCAAACTGCCCGCCGTAGGCCAAAAGGTATCCGGGCGGCAGGCGCAATTTTTCATTCAAAGCAGCCTGCACATCGGTGATGACGCTTTCCACATCCCGGCCGCGCACGTTGGCGCTCACCACAATGCGTCGTTGGCCATTGTCGCGGTTGATCTGGGCTGTGCCTGGCCGGTAAGCGACCTCCGCCACTTCCGACAGTGGAATCAGTCGGCCATCGGGCGTGGAAATGGGCAGGTTTTGGACATCCGGAAGGTCGGTGCGTTCCGTTGCGGCCAACCGCACCACCAGATCGAAGCGGCGCTCATTTTCAAACACAACGCCTGCTGCGGAACCTGCAAACGCCATGCGCAGGGTTTCGTTGACGTCGCGGATGTGCAGGCCATAACGGGCAATTTTATTGTAATCATAGCGAACCACAATTTGCGGCAAGCCTTCCAATTGCTCTGTTTTCAGATCCTCTACGCCCGGAATATCCCGAATGATTGCTTCCACGCGGCTGCCGGCGCGGACGAGGCTGTCGAGGTTTTCCCCGAATATTTTGACGGCGATATCTGAGCGCACCCCTGTCATCATTTCGTCGAAACGCATTTTAATGGGTTGGGTAAATTCGAATGCCATGCCCGGAACATCGTGTACTTTTTCCTGAATTTTTTCAACCAGTTCGTTTTTCGTCGCGGCTTTTTTCCACAAACTTTTGTCTTTCAGCAGGATGATGTTGTCGGCGGTTTCGATGGCCATCGGGTCGGTTGGAATTTCAGCCGATCCGATTTTGGAAATCACCTGCTCCACTTCATCCGGGAAGTTTTCCATAATCACTTTTTGCGCCAAGCGGTGGCTTTCCAGGGTTTGCGTAAGGGAAGAACCCGGGCGCAGGAAACCATGCATCATGATGTCGCCTTCGTCGAGGGTCGGTATAAATTCGCCCCCCATGCGCAAAAAGAGGACAATGCTCAGCAGGAAAACAGCCAGGGTGAGCGAAACCACTGTTTTTTTCCAGTGCAGCGCAACTTCCAGCGCCGGCGCGTATAGCTTTTGGCAAAAACCAATGATGCGGTCGGCCAGCGTCGTGCGGTGTTCGATTTTTTTACTCAGCAGCAGAGCCGACACGGCCGGAACATACGTGAGCGACAACAGCAGGGCGCCGATGAGGGCAAAAGATACCGTTTGGGCCATCGGTTTGAACATCTTTCCTTCTACCCCGACCAATGAAAGAATGGGCAGGTAGACAATCAGGATGATGATGACCCCGAATACCGAGGAGCGCATGATGCGGCTTGCTGAAGTAAAAATGGTGTCGTCCATTTCGGCTTGCGTAAACTTCAGCCTTGGCGGCGATTCCGGGTGCTGTTCGATTTGCACAATCCGGGTATGTA
>JALHRK010000809.1 GCA_022841505.1 Saprospiraceae bacterium
CGCTGGCGGTCGGAAAGCGTTTTTTCTTTGTCGAGGTTGGCTTTGCGCTCTGCTTCCAGCTTTGCTTCCAACTGCCGCACTTCCACTTCGGCCTGGCGGTAGCGGTCTTCTTCCTGCTCCACCTTCTGGCCCACCGTTTTTTGCTGTTCTTTCAATTCGGCGGAGCGGTGCACGGCCAGTTCGATGCTCAGTTCTTTGTATTCGGCTTTCAGTTCCAGGTAGCGTTTGGCGCGCCGGGCCTGCTTTTCGAGGGTTTTGAGGTTGTTGTCAATTTCGTGCAGCAGGTCTTCGATGCGGTTCAGGTCTTCGGTGGTACTTTCCAGTTTCTGGATCGTCTCCCGCTTACGGATTTTGTATTTGGAAACGCCCGCCGCCTGCTCGAACATTTTGAGGCGCGAGTTTTCTTTGTCGTTCAGGATGTCGTCCACCATGCCAAGGGCGATGATGGCGTAGGAATTGGAACCGATGCCTGTGTCCAAAAACAGCGTCGTGATGTCGCGTAACCTGCAAAGCGTGCCGTTGAGACGGTATTCGCTTTCGCCGGTGCGGTACAAGGTGCGCGTGATGGTGATGGACTGGTATTCGGTGGGCAGCAGGTTTTTGGTGTTGTCAAACGTGATGGACACCTGCGCCATGCCGCTTTGCTTGCGCTTTTTGGTGCCGTTGAAAATCACGCTCGTCATCTGGTCGAGGCGCAGTTCTTTGCTTTTTTGCTCGCCCAGCACCCAGCGGATGGCGTCCACGACGTTAGATTTGCCAGAGCCATTCGGCCCGACGATCCCGATGACATCCTCATTGAAGTGGATGGTCGTTTCGGTGGCAAAACTTTTGAAGCCTTTCAGTTCCAGTCGCTTTAATCTCATAGGGTGCAAAAGTAGGAAAAAAGAGATGCGGTTTTTAAAATTTGAAGATTTGATGATTTGAAAATTTGAAGATTGGCGCGCGCCCCACGCGGTTGGCAACATGGTAGGGGCGACCCTCGCGGTCAATACCATTAGTGATGGTTTTAATTGATTTACACGGAGTTCCACGGAGTAAACACGGAGTTTCGCTGAGTTAGGCATAAAAACTCCATGAGAATCTGTGTTTAATGTCGTCAACTTAGCGAAAATTGAGGCGACATCTCGCCGCCCTAAGCGGCAGGTGTCGTCTCAATTTCCGCGATTCGGGAACCGGTTTTTTGAGGTGTCACCTGCTTCGTGCCTCCGCAGATGACACCTAAAAAACCTTAAGTTGACGACATTAGACGCTGTGTTTACTCCACGAGACACCGTATAACCAGTTACTTGGCGTAATAACATAATTGCTGTATATTTGGAAAACAAAAAAGCAGTTGAATGAGCAATCGCGAAGCCTACATCCGGAAAAGAAAACCCTTGTTCTGGTCTGTCGTGGAAGACAATCTCGGCGAGGTCAGTGATGCGTTGCTGGTGGAAACCATTTTAAATTATGGGACACTGGAAGATGTACGCGAACTATTCACCCTGCTCGGCCTGGAGCACGTTGCAGATGTGTTTTCCACTGCGGTAGAGGGCCGTTCGCGGCACAATTACTTCCCGCAAGTGTCCAACTTTTTCAGCATTTATTTCAAACGGCATGTACCTCAATATCTTTAACCCCATACTACTGGACATTTTTACCAGCTTAATGAGGTTGGTTAATTTAGGCGGTAACTTCCGGTTACCTCCTAAATTTTCCATAGGTAAGTTAGGAGGTAACCGGAAGTTACCGCCTAACACAGCCGGGACAACCTCGTTCCGTTCCACCTGAGTATTAAAATGTCCAGTATTATGCTTTAACCCCA
>JALHRK010000810.1:0-1028 GCA_022841505.1 Saprospiraceae bacterium
GCAACCAAGTACGAAAACGATGGCAGCAAGGACGCCAAGGCTTTTTTTGGAAATGCGCGGAAGGGTTGGTGCTGTGGGCATGTGGGCGTTTTTTTATACTGTCCTTTTGATGGTGAATGGCCGTTTGGCTTTTTGCCCCGGTAAAATAGGATATATATTCTTTTTTGGAGTGGTATTGTGATGTTTGACTTGGGTTTTGTAAGGATGGCGTCAATATTGGCAGCAATTTGGTGCTGGGGATATGGTCATCCTTGAAGAGTAGATGAAAGTCAGACAAACGAATGATTTGGGATATTTTATTTTTGTTGTATACCTTGTAAAACAATTAAAAAATCAGCCATATTAAGTATGATTGTGCCTTCAATATTACCCAAAACTAATAGATCAGGATCGCCCGTTACCAGATAATCAGCATTCGAGTCTACGGACAGACCAAGCAGGTAATTATCACTAATATCTCTGCTTTCTTCTATAATGCTTTTGACTTCAATTTCTACAAGCCTGGTGATTACAAGTTCGATAAAACGCTTTATTTGATTCGGCCGGACGTATTTTTTAAATTTGTCTCTGGCCACCACTTTTTTACATTCCTTAATGAGATCGGAGGAGTAAACAATCGTAAGTTCTGGGTTGGTTAAAAGGCTAAATAATCTGCGTTTCTATGCGCCCAGTTGGGCCAGTTGTTGCCATGTTTAAATTTTTGTTTTACAAAGTTAATGAATTAGCAGCTAAAATGCAAACAGCCCCTTCACTGCGCTGCTTTCGGCCTGCTAACTCTTTTAACGTATAAGGGTAAGCAAATCACCGCACCAACAAAAACTCCCCCTTCACCAACTCCGGCTCAGCCGCATAAGAAAACCGATAACGCATCCAATAAATATACACCCCTGGCTGGGCCATTTGCTGCCGGGATATGCCATTCCAGCCTTCATTTGGATCCTGCGTGCGGAACACCAACTGTCCCCAGCGGTTGGCAATCAGTAGCTCGTAATCCTCTATTTTACAGGGGGATTGTGGTGAAAAAACAT
>JALHRK010000810.1:1038-1804 GCA_022841505.1 Saprospiraceae bacterium
CGTCGTTTGGTGAAAAGACGTTGGGCAGAAAAACCTTGCAATCGCAGTTGCGCTCAAATTCGATGAACACCACCGAATCTCTGACGGTACAGCCTCCGGATTGGCCCTCGGCCCAGTACAATCCGGGGGCTTGCACGGACAGCGTCGGGCCGGTGGAGCCGTCGCTCCAGGTGATTTGGTCAAACCGGGAAGGGTCTACTTCCAGAACTACCCCATCCACCCGGCACAGCGTCGTATCCGGGCCGAGGTAGATTTCCGAACAAACCAATTCAAAGCCATCCAAAAAAATCCACGTTTCCACAGGAGAGGCAATGAGGCCTGTAAGATGGGTAAATGGTTGATCCGGTTGAAAAACGACCTCCCGAAGCGTCCAGTCGTTGCGGGCAGGCGGCGCGTCGTACAACAAATCGCCAAACGCGTCTGCCGTGCCCGAAAGTCCAACCTGCACCCGGCATTGAGGTTGGTTCATGCCCAACCCGTTTTTGTCGTAAAAACGCAGGGTGTAGGTTTTTCCGGCTTCCAATGGAGCAGACAATTGCATCGCCACGGCATCGGAACCATTATTGGAATACAGGGCAATAAAATCAGATCCCTGCGCCGCAGCACCGAACCCGCAATTGCCATTGAGCACGTCTACCTCTGATTGGAACCCGAATGCCTGCACAAAAGGCACCGTTTGGTTGAAGGCATTGTTTTGCAGGTTTATTCCACAGTCCGTGTTGTTAACCTCAAAACTACCGTTTAGGAGGGTTTGGCCAGTTAAAGT
>JALHRK010000811.1 GCA_022841505.1 Saprospiraceae bacterium
CAGATGTTCATAGAGCCGGAAGGCTGGGATACGATCGAAATTTATATCAACGGATTTTCTTCTTCCCTACCGGAAGATGTGCAGTACAAAGCATTGAAAGCCATACCCGGACTGGAAAACGTAAAAATGTTCCGCCCGGGTTACGCCATCGAGTACGACTATTTTCCGCCCACCCAGTTGCAAACCACGCTGGAAACCAACCTGATTAAAAACCTCTATTTCGCCGGCCAGATCAACGGCACGACGGGTTACGAAGAGGCCGCCTGCCAGGGCCTGATGGCGGGTATGAATGCTGCGCTCGCCGTCAAAGGAGAAGCGCCGCTGGTGCTCAAACGTTCCGAAGCCTATATCGGCGTATTGATAGACGACCTCGTGAACAAAGGCACCCAGGAGCCGTACCGGATGTTTACCAGCCGGGCGGAATACCGCATCCTGCTCCGGCAGGACAATGCCGATCTGCGCCTGACGCCCATCGCCCATCGCCTCGGCGTGCAGGGCACGGACGAACGTATGGACCGGGTGCGCGCCAAAAAACAGGCGACCAGCGAGATCGAATCGTTTTTCCGCAATGCCTCCGTCACGCCCGACGAGGTGAATGCGTATTTGCAAAGCGTTGATTCCGCCCCGATTCAGCAAAAAATAAAACTGCACAACATCCTGCTCCGCCCGCAGGTGAACATCCACGGCATGGCAAAACACCTGCCGGAACTGTCGCAATTCCTCTCGCCTTACGAGCAAGAATTTCTGGAACTGGCCGAAATCGGCATGAAATACGCCGGGTATATTCAGAAAGAAGAGGAACTGGTGGCCAAAATGACGCGCCTGGAGGATTTACACCTGCACGCCGATTTTGACTACAAATCCATCACGGGTCTGAGCATCGAAGCCCGGGACAAACTGTCGCGGATGAAACCCCGCACCATCGGGCAAGCCAGCCGTATTTCGGGTGTAAACCCGGCGGATGTGAGTGTGCTGCTGGTGCATTTGGGAAGGTAGGGTAAATATGAGTCATCCCTAATTTTGGAACGAAAAGATTGCGAAGCAGTCAAATCTATGTGCTCTATTTGCCGAGCGCGATATTTTTTTACCACATAGACACATAGTTTTCCCACATAGAACACATAGCGTAGAGTACTCTAAAAACTATGTTTTCTATGTGGGAAAACTATGTGCCTATTGTGGTAAAATTACTCTACGGTTATTTTAGAGCACATAGATTTGACTGCTTCGCAATCTTTTCGTTCCAAAATTAGGGATGAGTCATGTTTGCCTTTTTTTTACCGAACCAGCGCCACGCTTCCGCTCACTTTCCGCCATTCCACCGGCCTTTGCACCGGTGCTAATTGCAGTTCTGCGTCGTACAAATACACGCCTGGCGGAAGCGCTTTTCCATTCAAATGGCCATCCCAGCCGGCATTCAGGTCACTACTTTCAAACAGCAGGTTGCCCCAGCGGTCGTATATGCGCCAAAGTCCTGCCAGGAGCGGGCACCCAGGAAATAATTGAAAACGGCTGCCCTGCCCGGCGCTTTCGGGCGCAAATACATTGGGCGCATACACCTTGCATTCGCTGCAATCCGAGGCCTGTACCAGGATAGTATCTGAAAAAGAACAACCCGTAGCGTTCAACTGCAACGTATACAGGCCCGGCGTCACAACATCCAATGTTGTACCGCTTGCACCGGTACTCCAGGTGAGTGTTTGCCCAGCCGCCGTTTCCGGCGCTGAAAGGCGGATAGATGCTTCCGGGCACAAAATAGTGTCCGGCCCCAGAGACACATCGGC
>JALHRK010000812.1 GCA_022841505.1 Saprospiraceae bacterium
TCCCATTCTTCACCAAATATTTCTGAAAGCAACTGCTCCTCTTCAGGCGAAAAAATTCTTGATCCGACATACATAACTATACCGATCAATACGCCCAGCCAGGTATTGAAAATCAGTCCTATCCACGGGAAAACCAACAATGCGGCACCCGTATAAAGCGGATGTTTAACTAAAAAATAAGGGCCTGTTGTAATGAGTTCCTTTCGGGGTATTTTTGTTACAATCAGCACAACTGACCAAACCCAATTGATTGCACCAAGTATTAAAAATACAATTGACATCCAGACAATTAATTCGGGAGGGCCATTGACACTGAAAAAATCCGGATATAGGATATTCAGCATAATGCCGGCAATTAAAAACGGCAAGGTAAACAGCCCAATTTTTTTACCACTGCCAACAAGCGTCATCAGTTTCATCAGTTCATTGTGTTATGGCCAAGGTTTCGGCAACTCGCGCCCGCGCGTCCCGTTCCGCCAACTTTTGAATATGGTTCAACTGCGCGCGTTCCATCAGAGCGTGTATCGGCGGGTAGTACAAGCCAGCCAGCAGCCATTCTTTCCATTTGGGCGCTCCGTCTACGCGCACGCGGGTGTAGAGGCGGCAAGCGTCGTGCCCGATGGGTTCGAGGACAAAGGCCCAGGTGGTGGCAAAATGACCGCCGATGCGATCCACTTCGCCGCCCAATACCAGGTGGTGCTCTGGTTCTACCGCTAAAACCTCATAAAAGTTATCAAGGGCCAACGTGGCCGACACTCTTTCGCCGACCTGGCGGCTTTCCCAGCCCTCCACCAGGTGATCCGTGCTTGGGATGCCTTCATGATCGAGGGCATCTATGCTGTACCAGCCGGCGCGGTCGCAACCCAGTTGCATCAGGTAGCGCCAGACCAGGTTTGGCGGCGCTTCGATGTCTATCTTGTGGTTGAGGGCATACCGGGCGCCGGGCAAAAGCTCGTCGCCGGGCAGCGCCACGTCGTCTTCATCCGGCGTTTTGAATTTGCCCAGTTCCGCCGTCATATGTGCCATGGCGGCGCGGCGAATGGGCTGCGAGCCAAGACCAATCAACATATAATATCGGTTGAGTTTTTCCCAACTGGCTTCGTCGGTGGCCGTGGTGCGCAATTCGAGGGCAATGGTGCTGCCTTCGCCGTAGGGTTCCACCGAAATGGCCCAGGCTAATTTGCCCCATCCCGGCTCCTGGAAATCGCGGAAATCCGCCGGCGCGACGGTGGCGAACGGAATGTTCAAATGCCAGAACTGACCCACGGAACCCACAACGACCTCCTGTCCTGGTTTTTCGGCCAGGATGATGAAGCCCGTCCCGTCGCGGGCCACCTGATCAACCCCGACGCTGCGGTCTGCTTCGGTTCTTTCCCGCCCGCGCAACAGGTCGGGCAGGGCGCGGATGTCGAACAGCAGCCGAACCCACGGGATCTTGCCGGCGTCGAAATGCCGGGCATATTCCCAGGCAGCTTCGGGTTTTGCTTTTACAAAAATTCGATTGATTTCGGTGTGGTGCGGATTAGGCAGGTAATGTTGAATCAGGCGCATGGCAGCGTTTTTAAGAACCGGGCCGCCCGGCTGGAGGGGGCCGGATTCAGGTTAAACATGTTCCTTAAGAGCTTGTTCGGGATTTCATGATCGAGCGAGGGTGAGGAAATTTTGTTTTAGACAAGGCGGATTTTGCAGACGTAGCCAGCAGCTACGGCGAAAAAATCCAACGCAGTATAAAATAAAATTTGCCAACCGTAGCCGATTGATGAATTCCCGAACAAGCTCTAAAT
>JALHRK010000813.1 GCA_022841505.1 Saprospiraceae bacterium
TACTTGCCAATTTGCCCCTTGCCTCTTGCCAACTTGCCCCTTATCAAAACTTATACCGCATCTGCATACTCACCAAAGACCGGGTAGGCTGGTTGGTTGCCTCTAAACTACTGCCCACCGATTCCTGGTCGTTCCAGTAGGTTTGTTCGTAACGCGCTTCTACCGTAAGCGCCCGGGTGAGCCGGTAGCGGCAGTTGACATAAAAACGCATGCCCTGGTTGTAATAAGGCGGAATGGAAAAGGTATAGAGCAGGTTGTTTTCATACGCGTAAAAACGAACCGTGTAACCATCCGTATCAAACAGGGCAAACCGGGTGGAAAACGAAACCGGCGAAGCAATGGGCTGGTAAATCAGATCCTGGTAGATGGCAAAACCCTGCTGGAGGTCGTACACTTCATTTTCTACAAAGCCAGCGTCCACGCGGCTGCGCCATTCCAATGCTTTGGAAACCTGATAATTGAATTGCAACCGGAGCTGATACTGGGTCCTTTCTGCCAGGCGGTTCACTTTCGTTTCCAGGTCCGGGACATTAATTTCCTTCACTTCATTTCTGAATTCGGCGAAAGCCTCAAACCGGCGTTTGCGAAAATGCGTCACCCGAACCCGATATTCGTGCCCTTTTGACGGCGCGTCCGCATCGAAGCGCAGCCAGGGGTGTTGCCAGATGTCGAAATACCCGCTCACAATCCAGTTTGCAGCAGGGCGAACCACGATGCCGGTGTATAGCCCGGTTTCATTACGCCCGCCAGTGGTTTCCCCAAAAGGATCGGCGTTGAGCGCCTGGTAATCGCGCGGATAGTGGCGAAACAAGACGGCCATATCTACTTTTCGGTCCAACCCGATCAGCAGGCCGTTCAGGGTGGCAACGGCGCCATTGGGGCTGGTTGCCGTTTCTCCGAAAAAGTTGTAGTTGCGCCATACCCACGAATAGTCTACACTGGTATTCAACAGGCGATCGCCGTTGAAATAGAAGCGGTTATAAGGTTGGGGCGTCCGGTTCAACGGGGTGTCAAACTGGTCGTAGAGCGCGTTCACTGCAATGTGGCCGTTGGAAAGTTTGTATTTCAGGCTGCCGCCAAGGGTGAATTGTTCTGTTACATTTTCGTCCGCAATTTCAGCTGTCGTGCGGTGCAGCCCGTCAATGTCGAAAGAAGTCAGCTCCCGGAATTCAGCGTCAACGTCCGCCGTATCGCTTTGTAAAATCAGGTTGCCATCGCGGTTGCGCAGGGACGCAAAAGCGGTGAATTCCCAGCGGTTGGAAAATGCCAAAGTCGCCGCCGCGCCGCGCATAAAATTGGCCTCATTCACCGAAGTGTAGGGCCGCAGGGTGCGGGCACTGCGTTTGAGGGTCGTCACCAAAGCGCTTTTGCCGGCGCCGAAGCCCGAAAATAAAACCAGACCATGCCCAAAACTCACTGCGTAGTCGCCGATGGCCAGCGCTTTGAGGATATTGCCTTTCCCGGCTTCGGGGTTGCTCATGAAAAAATGGGCCGAGTAATAATCGAATCCGTTTGGATTGCTGCCTTTAAAAAACTCCTCGCCCCGGTCTTTTTCAGCAGTAAAGCCCATACTCATGCGGTTGCCCAGCGTGTGCCGGTAGCGCAGGTATAGCCGGTTGGGGTCGCCGAGATAACCATTGGTTCGGGCGGGGTCGTAGCCTTCCTGCTGTTCCAGTACCCGCGACCAGCCCATAAACAATTCATTGTCGCCTTCGCGGAAAAAGCGCCGCAGGGTATAGGTTTCATTGCCGCCATTGCCGATGCCCACATAAGGCAGG
>JALHRK010000814.1 GCA_022841505.1 Saprospiraceae bacterium
AGGATTCCGAGCTGGGCGCGGGTGCGGCATTGGAATGGACGGAAACATATAGTTTGGGCAAATCCGATTTTTTCTTGTTGGCGCGTCCAACCCGGCCCTCCAGAAAATCGCCGATTTCAACTTCCGGCACTACATTATAATAGGCTACGCCGGCCGCTTCTAATTTTTTGATGATGCGGGCGACGATGTCGCGGTTGAATTCGTATTCAAAAAAACGGGTTTCGCCGTCGTCAAACAAAGGAGAACGCTTCCCGGGGGTTTGTTTGCCGTGCCCGTTGTCGAGGCACCACAGGTAACGCTGGGTGGGTTTTGGCGGCTCCGGGTTTGTTGCAGGGTTTGCCACCGGGGGCGTCGTTTCCGCCACAGTTGGCTCGACGGCAGGTTCCGGCTCCGGATCGTCGTCTACATCGGCTACTTCCAGCGGTTTTTTGTTCTCTTCGGTATCGGGCTTGTTGGGTGGAAAAGTAACCTGTTCAAATTCGTTGGTCACCACAACGATCGTGTCGGGCTTGATTTCAGCGCCATCCTGCGGGAAAGGATCCACCGTTTCGGGGCGTGGCTTGGGCGGTGTGGGCGTCGTTGGGTTCGTCTCTTTCTTTTTGCCCCCAAACAGAGCGGCAAACAGGTTCTTGATGGCCTGGATAAATTTGGAAAACATAAGCTGGTGTGTTGGTGCAGGGGTAAAGATAAGATTTGATTGTCAATCTGCAAGATGCCAACCAATACCCGCTTTGTTTGTTGGATAAAAACGAATAGGAAATATGATGAAAGTAGCAGTTTATCGAAAAGCGCATTTCAACGCCGCACACCGGCTACACAACCCAGCCTGGTCCGACGCGCGCAACCAGGAGGTTTTTGGGTTGTGCAACAATCCGAACTATCACGGGCACAACTACGAGCTGGAGGTGCGCGTGGCCGGCGAAGTGGACCCCGAGACGGGTTACCTGATTGATCTGAAAGTGTTGAAGGACCTGATTTATGAAGAAATAGAGCAGCGCTTCGATCACAAAAACCTGAATTTGGACACCGCGGAGTTTAAAAACCTCAACCCCACGGCCGAACACATTTGCTATGTAATTTGGAATTTGTTGCGGGCGCGCTTAGATGCACGATATGAGCTTTCGGTGAGGCTGTACGAAACGCCGCGCAATTATGTGGATTACCCTGGATGATCTACACATATTACGGTGCGCTGCACCTACAAATATTGCGGTGCGCTGCACCTACAAATGTTTCGGTGCGCTGCACCTACAAATGTTTCGGTGCGCTGCACCTACAAATGTTTCGGTGCGCTGCACCTACAAATGTTGCGGTGCGCTGCACCTACAAATGTTGCGGTGCGCTGCACCTACAAATGTTTCGGTGCGCTGCACCTACAAATGTTACGGTGCGCTGCACCTACAAATGTTTCGGTGCGCTGCACCTACAAATATTGCGGTGCGCTGCACCTATGGGGGGGCAATAACTCCCAAAAAGCAATGAGACATCCCGAATGCTCGGGATGTCTCATGTTTTTCAGCGACTTATCAAGATAAGTTTATGCTTCTTCTTCCTTAGCAGGCGCTTCTTCAGCAGGTGTTTCAGGCGCTTCTTCCGCAGCAGCTTCCGCTACAACTTCAGGAGTTTCTTCTACGACTGCTTCTGCCACTACTTCCGGAGTTGCTTCAACCACTGCTTCTGCTACGACTTCAGGTGTTGTTTCAACCGCAGCTTCAACAACAACTTCTTCCGCTACATTTTCTACTGCTTCTTCCACAACCGGCGCCG
>JALHRK010000815.1 GCA_022841505.1 Saprospiraceae bacterium
GTATATTAACGGAAAAGACACCCATGTTGAGGATTAAAGCTTTACTAATATGAACAAAATCAGAAGAATAGCAGGGGTTATTTGGCTGACCCTGAGCGCCATAGCCGGGTATTTCAGCATTACGTCCATCGGGTTGCCCAAATTCAACAGCGGCCTGGCGGGCAATCAATCCGACCTGGTTTTCGGGATCATTATGCTTTTTATCCTGACCCCGCTTATTGTGGGGAGTATGCTGATTTTCGGGTACTATTCGGTAAGTGGGGAGTATGACCGGGAGTGATGAAGGTGGTTATTTGTTATTGGTGTGTTGGTCTGTTTAGGATTCCGGCCCGGGGGTGGTAAAAATAGGATACTTCTCTATTTTAATAGCGCCCGTTTTTTTCCTGGTGAAATTGTTCCCTATATTTATGCCCTTTACGATTTAGGTATTGGTTCTCTGTTATTGGTTATTGGTGGGAACAAGATGGAGGTTTCGTTTCTTCGGCCATTCCATACATACCAGTAACGAGTAACCAATAACTAATATACCAATAACCAGTACCAACCATGGCTCAACGGATAAAGACGATCGAAGACTATCAGGAAATTTACGCGAAAAGCGTGCAGGATCCGGAAAATTTCTGGGCTGAACAGGCCGCTGCTTTCTCCTGGCGAAAGCCTTGGGACAAAGTGCTGGAATGGAATTTTCGCGAGCCTGACATCAAGTGGTTTTTAAACGGGAAGCTCAACATTACCGAAAATTGCCTCGACCGCCATTTGGAGACCCGGGGCGACCAGGTTGCGCTCCTTTTCGAGCCCAATAAACCCGACGGCGATGTGCGCACGTTCACCTACCGGCAGTTGCACGCGGAAGTATGCAGGGCTGCCAATGCGCTGCGCGCCAACGGCATCGGGAAAGGCGACCGGATTTGTTTTTACATGCCCATGGTGCCGGAACTGGCCATCGGCGTATTGGCCTGCGCCCGCATCGGCGCGGTTCATTCCGTTGTATTTGCCGGATTTTCAGCCCATTCTTTAGCCGACCGCATCAAAGACGCCGGCGCAAAAATGGTCATCTGTTCCGATTACAACGACCGCGGCCCCAAACATATCGGGGTCAAGCATATTGTGGATGAGGCTTTGGCGATGGGGTGCGATACCGTCGAAACGGTGCTGGTCTACAACAACACCTATAATGATATTGACTGGGTGGAAGGCCGCGACAAGTGGTGGCATTTAGAAGTTGACCACCAGTCCGATACCTGCGAGGCGGAAGAAATGGATTCCGAAGACCTGCTTTTTATCCTGTACACCTCCGGGTCAACGGGTAAACCCAAAGGCGTGGTGCACACCTGCGGCGGTTATATGGTCTACGCCTGCTATACCTTTGAAACGGTTTTCCAATACGAAGAAGGCGATATTTTCTGGTGTACCGCCGATATTGGCTGGGTAACCGGACATTCCTATATTGTTTACGGCCCTTTATTGGCCGGTGCCACCAGCATTATGTTTGAAGGCGTCCCTACCTACCCCGATCCGTCGCGTTTCTGGGAGGTTTGCGAAAAGCACAAAGTGACGCATTTCTACACCGCGCCCACAGCCCTTCGGGCACTGATGGCCTATGGCGACCAACACCTGCAAGGCCACGACCTTTCCTCCATCAAAGTATTGGGCACGGTTGGCGAGCCCATCAACGCAGAAGCATGGCACTGGTACGATGAAAAAATTGGCCGTGGCAAAGCGCCCATTGTAGATACCTGGTGGCAAACCGAAACCGGGGGCATGC
>JALHRK010000816.1 GCA_022841505.1 Saprospiraceae bacterium
CAGGTCAATTTGCGCTTGCAAGGATATACTTTTTTTGGGGAAGTGTTTTTGGAGGACGCGGTGGAAGAATTTTTGGTAGGTGGGCATGGTGTTAGCCGCAGCGCGGCGAAATGTCGGTTGAAATAAAGATTTGAACAGATTTGTAAGGTCGTAGCGCCGAAACACGTACCAAAAGTTTCGGTGCTATGCACCTTTAGACCCAATTTTAGCCTTGAGTTCTACCGACGTTTCGCCGCGCTGCGGCTTTTCCAAACATTCCGTACACCCCAGGCGGGACGCCAACAACGACCCAATTTGTGTTGTTTTGAGCCAATTTGAGCCAGTATTTTTACATTCAACGGAAGCGTGGACGACTTGGCGGCGAGCGTTGGCTTTGTGGGTTGGACTTTCGCCGCCATGCGCGACTATGCTTTGTTCTCGATATTCTTTAAATTTCTGGTTCGAACTATGGGTTGTACCCCTCAGCATTTGCGACCTTTTTGCATTACAGTTTTTTCCAAAATATCACTTTGTCATCGCCTTCTTTCCAAAAATCTCGAATGATGGCTTCTTGGGTGTATCCTATTTTGTGATAAAACGCTCTTGTTAAGCCAAATTCTGGCATACTTGACGTTTCTACGATGAGTACCCGATTCCCGCTGCTTCGCAGATATCCTTCGATAAAATTCATCATTTCTTTTCCGATTCCTTGTCCTTGCAGGTTTTCTTGAACACCAATTGCGTAAAGATTGAAAGTCCTGTCCGTTAGTTGTTCTGGCGCACAATAACCTATTGAAACTGGTTTATTATCTTGAATGGACGTGAACCACACTTCTTCTGTTTCGGGGTTATTGAAATAGTCAGAAATCATTTCATCAAGCATTTCTGCTGGGAATAATTCAACTTTATTCAAGACTTCTTTCAATCCTTCAATGTCGTTTTTGACTACTTTTCTTATTTTATTCATTGTATGTCTTTCTTTTTTTGGTTGTCGAGAACTTCTTTACCCGCATATTTTACAACCGATTGTAGTCAAATATGGAGATTTTCTAACCACCCAAAAATACCACCATTCCCCCAAAAAACAAAACCAACCCCAAAGGCAAGGCACCCTCTCACTTCTCACCGCTCACGTCTCACGTCTAAGTTGCCTTTGTCCCGAATTCACCATCCACACCCCTACAATCGTCACGGCCATGCCGACCAGCGCGCCCGTGGTAAGCGACTCGCCCAGCACGGCCCAGCCCAGCAAAATGGCGACGGTGGGGTTGATGTAAGTGTACAAAGAAGAAACTGCCGCGCTCAGGTGTTTCAAAACGTACATATACAGCGTGAAAGCCAGCGCCGACCCGATCAGAATCAGGTAGATCATGGAAAGCCAACCCTCCGCGCTGTGGTCGATGTTGTAGTGCGTATCGAAGAAAAAACTCAGCACCAGAGCGCCCAGTCCGCCGGCAGAAATTTGCAAACCGGCATTCAGCATGGGCGGCACATCGGGCGAATTCCAGCGTTTGGCCAATACTGTGCCCAGCGACCAGGTAAAGCAGGAAGCAAAACACCCGAACACCCCCCAGGCATATTCCGGTTTCAGGAAATCCTTCCAGCCGTCGCTGAAAATCAGGCCGAGTCCGCCGAAGCCCAGCAGCACGCCGGCGATGACGCGGGTATTCACACGTTCCTTGTTGCGCAGGGCCAGGGAAAAAAGCACGACCATCACAGGCGTCAGCGAACCGATAATAGAGGCCAGCCCGGTGGGGACGTATTGCATGCCCCAGGTAATGAAGCC
>JALHRK010000817.1 GCA_022841505.1 Saprospiraceae bacterium
AAGTCAACCCCAATGCCATTTCCCATTTACTCAATACCGGATATATTCAGCAACCGGATACCATGTTGACCGGGGTTGAAGCGCTGATGCCTGGGCATTTTTTGACGGTGCAGGCCGGAACCTTAAAAGATACCTGTTATTGGAACATTCAGGACCATCAAAACGACTGCAATTCCGAACAGGAAGCCGTTGAGCGGATCCGGGCAATGGTCATTGACTCGGTCAAAGAAGAAATGGTTTCGGACCGTCCGATTGGCGTGTTCCTGAGCGGAGGCCTGGATTCTACGTTGCTGGTGGGGGCATTGCGTGCTGCCGGTCACAACGCAGTTAAAACCTTTACGGTGGGATTTGATTCCTCCGTTGAAGGCATGAATGAGGCGTCCGACGCTGCGGAAGCGGCTGCGTATTATGAAACTGCCCACACGGCCATTACGGCTTCCGGGAAAGATTTGATTGAAGGCGTCGAAGATTTTATTGAAGCCATAGACCAACCCTCTGTGGACGGTCTGAATACCTGGTTGGTCAGCAAATATACGGCGCCCCACGTCACGGTGGCGCTTTCCGGCTTGGGCGGAGATGAGTTGTTTTCCGGATACGGCATTGACCGGAGGCTTTTGTATTGGAACCGCCGGTACGGTTTGCCAATAAAGTTGCTGAACGAAAGCCGCCCTTTGTGGAAGCGGATGCCAGCGGGCAGCTTGAAGAACCGGGTAGAAGACTGGAGTGAAAAAGCCACCTTGTCCGGCGCTTATTCCCAATGGGGGCGGACGTTTACCGCACCGCAATACGAAGCTTTGACCAGCGGGGATTCAGAACGCCAGACGGCAATGGTGCACAAGCGGTTTGAAGCGTTCGACCCCGGTCTTCCTTACGATACCCTGCAACGCATTTCCGCGCTACATTTATCTACCTTTATGGGATCCAGGCTTTTGAGGGATTCCGACGCGGTCAGCATGGCGCATTCAATGGAAGTGCGCTTTCCGGTCATTGACCACCGGCTTGTCGAATTGGTTTTTCCGATGCCGATGGCCTGGAAGGTCAAACAGGTAAAGGAAGCGGCCAAAATGAAGCGTTACGAGTCTGAAAACTCGTACGAACAATCGGGAGTCAAGCACTTGCTTTATCAGGCATTCAAAGCGGATTTACCGGAAGGTTTTGGAAGCCGGCCCAAACGCGGTTTCCGGCTGCCGATTCAGGAATGGCTGAAAGCGGGTTTGGAGGATCAAATCAAAGCCTGTTTTTTTAGCGAAAATACCTATTTCCGGCAGGAAGCATTGAACGCAGTTTGGAACGACTGGAAAGCCGGGAAAACGGGCTGGGGACAAGTCTGGACCTTATTTCTTATTGAAAGCTGGATTAAAAAATACCTGGCTTGAAAATCGTCTTTGTCCACCAGGATGGCCGCCTAACGGGGTCTGCTTTTAGTTTGCTGAACCTCATCCGGGGTTTCAAAGGGAGCGTAGCCGTCCACGTTGTACTGGCAGAAGCGGGGCCTTATCAAACGCTTTTAGAGCAGGAGGGAATTCCGACAACGATTTGTCATTTTATTCGTTTTTGGACGGCTCCCGGCCCACCGTGGTATCATAAGCAGGCATTCTCGCAATTAAAGGCAACATTTGTAAACAGGAGTCTAAAAGCTTGTATCAGTAGCTTGGATCCAGATATTATCCATCTAAATGATAAGGCCTGTCTTCAAGCTGGTGCTTCCATGAAAAGTATGGGTATTCCTATTGTGCAACAATTAAGAAGTACCTACTTTATTAC
>JALHRK010000818.1 GCA_022841505.1 Saprospiraceae bacterium
CCTAAAGTAATTTCGCCCGACTGGAGTTGATAAAGGCCGCAAATGAGTTTTGCAACTACCGTTTTACCGCTGCCCGAATCGCCTTGCAATACACCGATTGAGCCTGGTTCGAGTGTAAAAGTCAGCTTGTCCAATACCTTGCGATCCAATACATGATGGGTGACCTCACTGAAAATCAATGCCCCTTTCTGAGGTTCTTTTTTTTCCGGCAGGTTTAATCCGGGTTCTGTGGGTAAAGCAAGCAGACTTGCTATTTTTTGCAGGGAAATGTTTCCTTTTTTCCAAATGAGTCCAATTTGAAAGATACGCCCCAATATGGTGCGCAGGGACAACAGGAGGAGGGTGATGGCAAAGGTGTTTTCCGGTGAAAAGGCAGGATCGCTTTGCTGTTGAAGATAAGTTATCCACAAAACCAATAAAAGGGTGGCGTAAATGCCAAAAGCGATAAATGTATCTGCCAATGCTTTCCAGTTACCAAATTGTACCCCTGATTGGCGTATTTGTTCTGATTTTCGCTCAAATTGCTGAACTTCCCCTGCTTCCCGGTTTAACGCTTTAACCGAAGCCATATTTAGCAGCCGAAGGTTGACAAAAGCCAGCATTTCCGACTTTTTATTCCGTCTTTTTATTTCCGTTTTACCAGCCCAATGGTTCATCAAAGCAACCCCTGCTGATATTAGCAGCAATGCGCTTCCTGTCAACAACCCCAGCATCCGATCGAGCCAAATAATAACGGCGATCCCAATGATTAGTAAAGAAAGGTCGGCGACAAACTGGAGCGCTCCCCGGGTAACGAAGTGTTGGACACTGCTTAAATCGCCACTGAACCGGAGCAGATGCCTGCCGATACCTTTGTCTTCGTATTGAGATAAATTAATTCGCAACTGATGCCGGAAAATCCGGCTGCGAAGCCATGATATCCAGTCTTCGCCAATCTGACTGTGTAAGCGCTTTCGCGTAAAATCCAGCCCTGCTTTCAACAACAATGCACTGGCAGCCAAACCAATAATTAACTGAAAACTAATGGGCGTGCCGGAATCAAACAACCACTGTCCCCGCATAGAGTTGAACCCAAGCAGGACTGCAATTGCCTGTGAAACTAAAACCGGCAAAGCTACCGTAACCACATTGGCGAGCAAATCCAGCGCCAGGCTCAGGGCCAGGAAGCCGCGACGGGGGTAGAAAAAATCATGGAGCAGTCTGAAATGATCCGGCATAGCAATGGTCAGGGGCTTTAGTGCCCGGCTGATATTGCGCTATGCGGGTAATGTTACTGTCTATTAATTAGTGTCTGTCCATTTAGTCAAGTGTCTGCTCTTTAGAGTTCGAGAGCAAGGCATGCGAAGGCCCGCGTTTCGACTTCGCTCAGCGAGCGGTCATTGAGCGGAGCCGAAACAAACACAGCTATCGAACTCTAAAGACAGGCACTAATTAGCGGCGGTAAGTATCGAACATATAAGCCAGCGTAATCTCATGGGAAGTCCCAAACGGGATATTAAAAGCAGAAATATTGTAATCAAAAGCGTATCCGATGCGCAAATTCGCATCATTCCACACAAAGCCAGGCACATTGAGTCCGGCCTCCAGGTGTACAATGCCGTTGAGGTTGAAGCCGCCGCCCACCCAAAACGTGCGGGTGGGTTGAAACCGCCCCATCATGTCTAAGTTCAGCGGCGCGCCCTCCACATATTTCAACCAGCCGGACACCTCGAAAAAAGCGTCTTCGTTGATAAAATGGTACCAACCTGCTGTGCCGAAGACAT
>JALHRK010000819.1 GCA_022841505.1 Saprospiraceae bacterium
CTTTGATAATGAGCCTGTTGTTAATGAAAAAATGCTCGAAAATATTGGGGCATTGATAAACGCATTTTATGCAAACTGCTGGAACTGCAACAGACATTGAAAACACGTGGATACAATCCCGATGGATTCCAGGTAAGCACAGGACATCGCACTCCGGCATTCAACGAAGCCCTGAACGGCGCCTCAAAAAGCCGGCACATTGTGGGAGAAGCGCTTGATTTGACCATCGGAGACATTGACGGAAACGGGCGATATACGGAAGCGGACAAAAGCATTGTGCTGGAATTGTGTGAAAAAGAAATCATCAAAAACGAAGGCGGCATTGGGCGGTATCCGGGAACGAGGGTGGTGCACATTGATGTGAGAGGTCATCGGGCGAGATGGGATAAGTATTAGAAAAATAACATTTCCTACCTTTGAATCATGAACAACCAGGAATTTAGAAACCACGCCCACCAGCTCGTAGACTGGATGGCCGACTACTTGGAAAATCTGGCCGAATTACCGGTAAAACCTGATATGAAGCCCGGCGACATCAAAAGTCAACTACCTGCATCTGCGCCACTCCATGGCGAAGATTTCGGGCACATTTTTGAAGATTTTAAAAACATCGTCCTGCCCGGGATGACGCATTGGCAACATCCGCAGTTTTTTGCCTATTTCCCCACTGGCGGCAGCGAACCTTCCCTGCTGGCCGAAATGCTGGCCACCACAATGGGCGCACAGTGCATGATCTGGCTCACTTCACCCGCAGCGGAAGAATTGGAGGAGCGCATGATGGAATGGTTGCGCGATGCCCTGGGATTGCCCATGCATTTCACTGGGGTTATTCAGGACAGCAGTTCATCTTCCACCCTGGTTTCTATCCTGACAGCCCGGGAGCAGCGCTCGGATTACGCCATCAACCGGCAAGGGTTTTCCGGCGCAGAAAAATATCGCATTTACACTTCATCACAGGCCCATTCTTCCGTAGACAAAGCGGTCAAAATTGCAGGGCTGGGCATCGAAAACTTGATAAAAATTGAGGTTGACGACGCTTTTGCAATGATTCCGGAGCAATTAGAAGCGGCCATTCAGGAAGACCTCCGCCAAGGATTCCAGCCTTTGTGCGTAGTCTCCACCATCGGCACGACAAGCTCCACTGCGATAGACCCGATAGGAAACATCGGTTTGATTTGCAAAAAGTACGGCTGCTGGCACCACATTGATGCTTCTTATGCCGGCACGGCCCTCTTGTTGCCGGAAATGCGCTGGATGATCGCGGGCATTGAAAACGTGGACAGCTTTGTATTTAATCCGCACAAATGGATGTTCACCCACTTCGATTGCTCTGCATATTTTGTAAAAGACAAAAAGGCGTTGGTGGACACCTTCAGCATCCTGCCCGAATACCTAAAAACGCCGGAAGACAAATTGGTCAACAACTACCGCGATTGGGGCATTCCGCTGGGCCGTCGCTTCCGGGCGCTGAAACTTTGGTTTGTGATGCGCAGCTACGGCTTGGAGGGCATGCAGGAAATTATTCGCCGCCACATTGAATACGGGCAAATGCTAAAGGATGAAATAGCCGCCACAGCAGGTTTTGAAATCATGGCGCCCGTGCCGCTGAACCTGGTTTGTTTCCGGCTAAGGCCAACAGATATTGAGGACGAAACGAGGCTGGAAAGCCTCAACAAGACCCTGCTCGCTAACCTGAACAGCAGTGGCAGGATCCTGTTGACGCAAACCAAACTTAAGGATAAATATGTCCTGCG
>JALHRK010000820.1 GCA_022841505.1 Saprospiraceae bacterium
GGTATGGATTTTTTTCCATCAACATCCAGGTGTCGCCCAAATCGCTTTTTTGAACAAAAGCTAAGTTACGGTTGGTCATTTGCATCAAACACCGGCCAATATTGGTCGCCACCGGCGTCACTTTATCGGTTCGGATATCGGCAATCCCAAGGAAATTGTCTGGATTGTCCAGCACATACACCGCTGCCTGGGAACCATTCAGCCAGGTGTAATAGCCTATTTTTTCGGTGTATTTGAAAACTGCTTTCCCGCTGTGAGAGCGGTCTAACGGATACTGCCACAGGTACTGGAGGGTATCCCGCCCATTCACTTGCTGGCGCAACACCGAAAAGTTGTAGTAATCGGGCATGCGCATCGGCGAAAACTCATTTTCGGGCGTATCGGTCACGCGCAGCTTGGTTTTTTTATCCAAATCGAGCAAATAGATGTCGGTTTGGTTGCTGTTCGGCATTTTGGCCGTGATGTACAGCTCGTTGTTGCTAAAAAACGACGGCTGGTTGTTGTATCCCAACTCGTTGAAATAAGTCAGGTAGCGCGGTTTGGAAACCGTCCATGCCGTATCGGCGACGCGTTTCAGGTCGAAGACATAGACGTTGGCCTTGGACAATTGCGCAGACGCGGTCTGGGCCAGACAAGCCATTCCAAAAATGAAAAATAAAAGCCTCTTGAACATCTTTCCGGTTTTTGAGCAAAGATAGGTAAAAAATCAAACAGGCGATCAAGTTACCCTGGTCGCCTGTTTGAACAATCAAAAGACAGGAAAAATTATTCTACTTTAACAAATCGCTGTTGCACCACAACTCCATCCGTATACCGCAAGCGCACTGAGTATGCCCCGGCCGGCAAAGCACTGAGGTCTAATGTCACCGGCGCGCCGTTCAGGTTGAATTGTTTCGCAGGGAAAACGATGCCTTCAGGGCTCACAATGCTGATGTCGCAAATTCCGGATTTACTGGAAGCGACAAAAAGCTGCTGGCTTGCCGGCACCGGATACGTGCGCAGCGCAATGTCATCGCCGGTAATTTCCTGCACGAAAATCTCAGCTACATTGCTGTAGATCGGAACGCCGCGGCTGTTGGAAGCGGCAACCCGGTAACTGTTTACCCCTGCGGTAGCCTCTGTATCCAAATAATCGTATTTGACTTGTCCGCCATCGAAACGCCGGGTCGCGATCACTTTTGAAACGCCCCCGTCATACAGTTTTTCAAGGGCAAAAAAGTCGAAGCCCTGCTCGGCAAACAGGGTCCAATCCAACTGCACTGCACCGCCTTCGGTAAGGGCAGCCTGAAGGTTTAGTCTCGGATCCTGTAGGATCAGCATGTCGCATACGCCCGGGGTCCAAATGGTTACCCCGGCATTGCTGGCCTGGCATACATTGGAATAGGTCACGTCATCGCACCCGCACACAGGAAAGAACTCCAGCGTACAAGGAATATTGTTGACCAAAGCGGGGTCAGGGCACCGGAAATCAGACAGGCTGTCGCAGGGTGGCAGTTCTATACAATGCGTTGCATAACAACAGGTAATGTCTATGGAATCGAGAATGACCTGCCGCAGTACAATATCGAAGCAAAAATCGCTGATTGGCCCTGCACCACCATCAATTACAATAGATATCGGAATGGAAGTGCCTCCGGGCGGGAAAGCGGGAATGGTTGGAATGGAAATGACATCCGGGCTAATGTCGGTATTGCCGGACGGAATTTCTACAATGCCAATGGTATTCACAGGGAACGGCGAAAAATTTTGT
>JALHRK010000821.1 GCA_022841505.1 Saprospiraceae bacterium
ACCGCGTAGACTTTACCGCGTAGACTTTACCGCGTAGACTTTACCGCGTAGACTTTACCACATAGGTGCTGTGTGCACTACCAAGCGAAATCCGATTTTTTTTCAAAAAAAGTGAAGATTTCACAAGGTTAAAGAAATTCCTTGGCACAAGGAAGCCTGTACCCTTTGTTCATTGACATAATTTTAGTAGTTTTGCCTTACAGTAGCAAGTCAGTTTCGACTGACTATGCAGCGTAGGCGGGGCATTGATCCTGTCTATTGTAGGCAGGATTTATTCCTGCCTACTTTTGTTTGCAAGGGTTGACCGTTATTTTGCTTGATTGGTAATTGGCGGCAAATTCCTGGTTGTTTTTGTAGAGGGTGTATATTAGGACGAGCAGTTTGCGCTGCACGGCCACGGCCCCTTTCATTTTAATTTTTGTTTTGTCGAAGACCCTGTCGTAGAGATTTTTCATGGCAGGGTCATATTTGATTGCAGTCCAGGCAGGAAAGTGCAGGGCCTTTCGGATGCGATGATTTCCTCTTTTAGACATTTTGGTTGCTCCTTTGATAGAAGTTCCACTCTGACATTCGACGACATCGTAACCTGCGAAAGAAACCACTTGAGCTTTGTTTTTGAAGAGGGCAAAGCCGTTTGCCTCGGACACGACGGTCGCAGCTGTGGCGATAGCCACCCCCTTGATAGAGCAGACCTTTATCAGTCTTTCATTGATTTGGGGATCACTAGCGATAGCGTTCCGAATGTCAGACTCTGTATCCTTGATCTGCTTTTGGAGGAACTTGATGGCTTTTTTTGCCCGTTTAAGGCTTGATTTTTCGGGTTCGTGCGCGTGTTTCTTGGCGTGGAGGCGGTTGCCGAATGCAATCTTTTCGTCCAAAAACTCTACCCTTTCGCGGCACAAGCGCTTGATTTTCAGCATTGTGTCGCTGGGTGGTTCCCATTTTGGCAATTCACGCTCAAGGGACATCTGGGACAGTTTTTTGGCATCCACCTTGTCGGTCTTGCTTTTGTAGCCTAGGCTTTTTGCAAAGGCGCTGGTCTTGTTTGGGAGCATTACACAGACACGGTAGCCCTTTGCTTGGAGAAAGTAGGCCAACTCCTCGTAGTAGATGCCCGTGGCCTCCATCATCAGGTGGAGCGCCGCAGGCTCACGCCGGTAGCGGTTGATCCACTCGTCCAGGCGTCGCAAACCGCTGGGGTTGGAGGGGAAGGTTTTGGACGACAGGATGCGGAAAGGCATTCCGGCTTCCTGTTGGGAGAAGCAGGCTGCGACAGTGTCCTTTGACACGTCCATGCCTACGCTTTGCTTCAAAATTTGATTGCCCATGATTGGTCAATTTAAAAGGTGAACAAATATCCCGGCCAGCTCTCCATCGTCTTCTCTCGTGACTTATGCAACCTTGGTCCGCCAAGGGACGGGTTTAAGTGCTGTTCAGACTCCAAAGAACCCCAGAGGTGAGGAATACCTATGTGAGAACATGGTAGCAAGTACCTGTTTGAACACAAAAACCTCTCACCTCCCGCCCGGGGTTCCGAAACTACTAAAACTATTATTTCAATGAACTCTTTAAGTGCACACAGCTCCTTCGTATGTTCGCCCCGCGACCCCGCCCCCGCGGGGGCGGGGTCGCGGGGCGAACATACGAGCGCACATAGTTCACATAGCCGACTAAACGCAAAGATCATCTATGTGGACTAAGTGCGCTATGTGGTAAAAAAAAGCTACATGGTAAAAATGCCCAAGAGC
>JALHRK010000822.1 GCA_022841505.1 Saprospiraceae bacterium
AGCTTTTTTACGCCGGGTAATTACACCCTGCGGCTCACGAACGGCCAATACCGGGCAAGTGTGCCGGTGGAACGCCGGTAATCCTTTAAATTCAAGACCATGACAAAGATATTTTTGATAATCATCGCCGCGACGGCACTTTTTCTCACAGGTTGTCAGAATCCTGTGGCGCCAACTGAAACACCGCTGGCCGCTGAAGCATCTACTGCCCCGGATGAAATTCGGTTGACGGCGGCCCAGGTATCCCGCGCAGGCATTGAAACGGGCAGTTTCAGCGCGCGGGCGCTTTCCGAAACCCTGTCTGCTACGGCAGAACTGGTGGTCGGCAAAGAACACAGCGCCATCGTGAGCGCTTTTGCCGATGGCGCTGTGTCGGAATTGCGCGTATCGCTCAACCAGACGGTGCAACGCGGCGCGGTGGTGGCGATGATGCGCAAACCTGATTTGCTGGATTTGCAGCAACAGTATCTGGAAAACAAAAACCAACTGGCTTTTCTGCAAACCGAATTCGAGCGCTACCAGGCACTGAGCAAAGCGGATGCCACTGCGAGTAAAAATTCCCAGCGTGCCGAGTCCGAACTACGCGCAGCGCAAACCACCGGAAAAGTGCTTGCCGCAAAACTGCGCCAATACCAGATCAACCCCGATCGCTTAGACGCCGACCACCTGAAAACGGAATTGCCTTTGATCGCCCCGGTTTCGGGTACGGTCACGCGCATCCACGCCAGCGCGGGAACGGCCCTTGCGCCTGGAACGCCGGTTTGCGAAATTGTGGATTTCAGCCAGTTGCACCCGGTGATCTTTGTTTTTGAACAGGATATTTTCCGGGTGCAAAACGGCCAGAAAGTCTGGCTGAATTTTCCTGCTGAGCCGTCAAAAGCCTTTACGGCAAAGGTTTACAACATCGAAAGAACAGTGGATGCCGATCGGAAAGCCGTACGGGTGCATGCCCGCTTCGACGCCACTCCGCCGGCCAACTGGATCGCCGGCGCTTATGTAGACGCCCGCATTGAGCTGTCCGGCAATGCCCCAGCGACCGCGCTGCCGAAAGAAGCCATCATCCGGGAAGGGGAAGCCGACTACATTTTCATCGAAGTTAAAACGTCCGCCACGGAAACCATTTTCCGCAAAGTAAAAGTGCGCAGTGGCGCTACGGATGGAACCTTTACCGCCGTGACGCCTGAAACAACGCTGCCGGCTAATGCCAAAATTGCATTGAAAGGAGCGTATTATATATCGGCGCAGGGGGCGGGGATTGAGGTGGAGGAGTAGGCGGAAATGGTGCTTGTGGTCGCCAGCTTCAGCTGGCAGACCCAATGAAATGCGGGAGTCCGTATGCTATTGCAGGTTTTCAATAAAGGGGTATCCTGGATATCCTCTTTTATGATTGAGGGTCTGCCAGCTGAAGCTGGCGACCACGGGGTTAAAACGCTATCTTGCAGTTGGGCAAAAGTTGACGAATTTTTTCTTCCTCGTCCAGGATAGGGTTTTCCCTCAGATAAAGGTGCACCAGGCTTTTCAATCCTTCGATTTGTCTGGGAAGCAAGGTTAGATGGTTGCTACCCAAATTCAGTGCCGTAAGTTTTTTTAACCCCCCAATTTGTTCGGGTAATGCGGTCAACTGATTTTCTTCTAAATATAATTTTTCTAAGTTTTTTAAATTTCCAATTGATTCAGGCAAGGTAGACAATTGATTATTGTTCAAATTCAAGGTGGTTAGATTTTGTAGCGCTCCAATTTGTCGTGA
>JALHRK010000823.1 GCA_022841505.1 Saprospiraceae bacterium
TATTTCGCTGAATGTAGGTAGCAATTACAGCGAAAACACCGGGGCAAGCAGCCTGTTTTCGGGGAATAACTTTTTCACAGACCCGGTCAGCTTCGATTCGCTCAACCAGCTTTCTGACTTAGACAGAACCGGTCTTACCCTTTCCACCAATGTTACGTACACCGAACCTTTGAGTAAAAACAGTTCGCTTCAATTCGGCTACCAGGCTTCTTTGGCGGACAGTGATTCGGACAAACAAACCTTCAATTATTCTGAAGTGACAGACGACTACGACTTGCGCGACACGATGCTGTCAAACGTTTTTAAAAGCAGCTACCTGACGCAATCTTTGGATGCCGGTTATCGCTACAATTCGGAAAAGTCCAATTTTAATATCCGGCTGGCGTACCAACGGGCTGATCTAAATAACGATCAGACTTTTCCGTTTGCAAGCAAAGTGGAACGCACGTTTTACAACTTCGTTCCTTCGGCCATGTACCGCTATAATTTCACCAAAACCAAAAACCTGCGCGTTTTCTACAACGCCCGCTCGAATGCGCCCAGCGTGAGCCAGCTCCAGGACGTGCTCGACAACTCCAACCCGCTTCAACTCAGCAGCGGCAACCCTAATCTGGTGCAGGATTTCCGGCACATGCTGTCGGCGCGCTACTCGGCTACGAATACCGAAAAATCGTCTTCGTTTTTTGTCCTGCTGTCCGGTACGCTGACCCAGGATTACATCGGCAAAAGCACCTTTATTGCAGACCGCGACACGGTGATCGGCAATGGCATTGCCTTGCAACAGGGCGCCCAGTTTTCGCAGCCCGTCAATTTGGAGGGGTACTACAACCTGCGCTCCTTTATTACGTATAGTGTGCCGATGAAAGCCATCAAATCGAACATCAACCTAAACCTTTCGGGCAATTATTCCAGCACGCCCGGTTTGATTAACGGAGAAGAAAATATTTCCAGCACGCCCTCTTTTGGATTCGGCTTAGTGGTCAGCAGCAACATCAGCGAGAAGTTAGATTTTACGGTGTCCACCAATTCTAATTACAACATCGTGCGCAACAGCCTGCGCGAGGACCTGAACAGCGAATATTTCAGCCAGAATTCGCGCCTGCGTTTCAACTGGATTTTCCTGAAGGGATTCGTTTACCAAACCGAACTCAGCCACCAGTTGAACAGCGGTTTATCGGAAGGTTTCAACCAAAATTACCTGCTCTGGAACATGAGCATCGGCAAAAAACTGTTTAAAAAGCAGGAAGGGGAAATTCGCTTGTCGGTGTTCGACGCCCTGAGCGAAAACATCAGCGTGCAGCGAAACATCAACGAAGTATACTTTGAAGACGTGCAAACTGAGGTTTTACAGCGGTATTTTATGTTGTCGTTTATTTATAATTTGAGGAAGTTTTGAAATTATTCACCATGCGATTGTTAGCGTCCCTTTGCCTGTTTTTCGCTTTCGCTCCCCTTTCCAACGCTCAAAAAAACCTGAGCGTACTCACCTACAACATTCGCTTCGACAACCCTGGCGACGGCGATGACGCCTGGCCAAAACGCCGCGATCACGTGGCTGCCCAGTTGCGTTTTTTCGCGCCGGATGTGTTTGGCATCCAGGAGGGGCTGCTGCGGCAATTGGAATACCTGAACGAACAATTGCCCGGCTACATGCGCATTGGCGTGGGGCGCGACGACGGAAAGGACGGGGGTGAATTTTCAGCCCTGTTTTTTAAAAAAGACCGCTTCAAATTGCTG
>JALHRK010000824.1 GCA_022841505.1 Saprospiraceae bacterium
TGGTGTACAGCCGCCCAGTCTCCCTCCCGGAAGGTTTGCGCCTGCTCCTGCCTGAGCCGGTTTGCCAGTTCGTCCCAAAATTGATTGTCTTCCATATTTATTCCTTTAGCGAGGTAACTAAAATCAGGCGCTTGAGCTTTTCTTTGGCTTTCGCCAAATTGCTTTTCGACGTTCCTGACTGAATGCCAAGCATTTCTGCGATCTCTTCGTGTGCATGCCCTTCCACCACATGCAGGTTAAACACCAACCGGTATGCGGCGGGCAATTGCTGGATTAAATTGACCAAATCTTCATGATACAGGTAATCTAAAGCGGATGGCGCGCATTCCACGGCCGTCAGTTCCCCTTCGATGCTTTCGTGCGTCCGCGCCCTGCACAGTGCGCGGTACCGGTCAATGGCCGTGTGGACGACGATGCGCCCAAGCCAGGTTTTGAAAGGGCCCTGTCGCTTGTAGCGGTCTATCCGGGTGAAAATTTTGACAAAAGCATCGTTGATGATCTCGTGGGCTTCTTCTTTGGAAGCAGCATACCGCAGGCCTATGCTCAGGGCATAGTTGTAAAAATGCCGGTACAATAAGCGTTGGCATTCTGAGTCCTGATGGCGGCACCCTTCTAACCAGGTATCAACGTTTGCTTCGTTCATTGCTCTTTACACGCTCTGGAGATGCAAAGGGTTGCCTGGGCTTGGAACTATTTTTTTGGGGAGTTATAAAATTTCCCGCAAAGAGCGCCAAGGATACGCAAAGTACGCAAAGCGTGACGCCCTCCTTTGCGAACTTTGCGAGACCTTGGCGCTCTTTGCGGGAAACAATCTCTCACCAAGGGAATGTTTTACCTCATTTGTAAATCTGTGTTTTCTGCCCGATCTCATGTTTTTTTATTGCAAATTTGCATAAAATACATCCGTGAAACGAAACCAACGATCCAGGTACAAGCTCTTGCCAATCTTGATCTGCTTTGCCGCAACGACCGCCCTTGCGCAGCAGCAAGCCTATTTCCCCGACCCCGATCCAGCCATCCGCCAGCGGCTGGAAGAGTGGCAAGACCTGAAATTTGGCTTGCTCATGCATTGGGGCGCTTACAGCCAATGGGGCATCGTGGAAAGCTGGAGCATCTGTCCGGAGGACCTGAGTTGGGCCACCGGTGGCAGAAAACCCGGCGTGGCTGACAATTACCACGACTACGTAAAAGCGTACGAAAACCTGAAAACGACCTTCAATCCCGTCCAGTTCAACCCTGAAAAATGGGCGGCTGCGGCCAAAGCGGCGGGCATGAAATACATGGTGTTCACCACCAAACACCACGACGGCTTTTGCATGTTCGACAGCAAATACACCGATTACAAGGTGACCGACCCGGGGTGTCCTTTTTCCAGCCATCCCCGGAGCAACATTACTCAGGAAATTTTTGATGCTTTCCGCAAAGAACAGTTCTGGATCGGCGCATATTTTTCCAAACCCGACTGGCACAACGACGATTACTGGTGGAAACATTTCCCTGCGAGCGACCGCAATGTCAACTATGCGGTCCAGAAATACCCGGAGAAGTGGAAAAAATTTACGGAGTATACCCACAATCAAATCCACGAGCTGATCACCGATTACGGTAAGGTGGACATCCTTTGGTTGGACGGCGGCTGGGTGCGCAAAAAAACGGAGGAAGAACTCAAAACGGAAATGGCGGACGTTTACGAAGGAAGCCGCTGGGCCCGCAATCCGCAAAGATCGGAAGAGCGT
>JALHRK010000825.1 GCA_022841505.1 Saprospiraceae bacterium
TTCTAACATAATGCCACTCACGACTCACGACTCACCACTCACGACTCACCACTCACGGATTCACAGCTTCCTGAACTGCTTCACCTGTACCGACGCGCCTACTTCCAGGCGGAAAGTGTACATACCTTCCGGCAGTTCGTTGACATCCAATTCGTACTCGGCGCTTTCCACTTCCCAGGCGCCGGAGCGCAGCTCGCGGCCCATGCTGTCGTACACCTTCCAGTATGCGTCCCTACCGGGCGCTTCTTCCAGCAGGATACGCACCCGGTCAGTGGCCGGAGAAGGCGCGATGCTGATACGATCCGATTTGCCAAAAACAACACTGAGTACCGGGCTGAACGACTCCGTGCCGTCGTAGTCGACCTGGCGCAGGCGGTAGTAGTTGGTACCGCTGAGCGGCTTTTCATCGGTAAACGTATAGGACTGCGGTTCCTGGGTAGTGCCCGCACCGCGTACCTGACCGATTTCAGAAAAGGTCCGGGCATCCGTGCCGCGTTCGATGGCGAAGTGGGAGTTGTTGGATTCGGTGGCGGTGGAGAAATTGAGCAGGGTGGATGGACCCGATACTTTTGCAGTAAAAGACATTAGTTCGACAGGAAGGGCGGCGCCATTGAAAGTAAAATCATTGATGCTGAACGTTCCGGCCCCTGCGTTTGCATTCCATCCATAAAAACGAAAAGTAATCGCAGTTGCAATATTTTGGTATGCAGCGGCGGCCAAACTGATTGTAGTACCCGTTTCACTGGCAGTCCCTATATTAGTTGCATAATTATCTACACTGGAGCGAAATGCAAACATGTCTGGCCCTGATCCACTTGCTTGCCCTGTATAAATAAAATTAGTAAAGTTAATTTTGTATCCCGAATTTGGTGTTAACGTAAAATAAAAGTAATCATTTGCATCTAAAGAAGTAGCAGTAGTCCATCCACTTGCATTATATCTGTTATTAGCATCACTACCACTGATCCCACTTCCTCTTCCGATCCCCGAGACCGTTATATTGGCATTAATCGTTTGGCCGCTTACATAGGGGTCGTCTGTATTAGGATTTGTACCTGTAATGGCGTTGGCGAAAATTTGTCCCCAAGCAATATTTCCTGTCAATAGCAGGAAACTCAATAGAAGGACATTCCGAAGCAAGTTGTTGTGGATCATAGTTTAACATTTTTATGTCACTGACAGAGATGCAGCGACGGATGGGGAAAGTGTTTCAGGGAATCCTTTTTGGGGATAATTTTCCTGTATTAATGGTTGTAGTTTATCAAAGAGTAAATGTCCGTTGCTTTTTTGAGCTGATTTATTCAAGTTTATAGCTGTATTATTCAAATGCTGGCACAGAAATATCCAGTATATAAGGTAAAAATCATTTTAACAATTCAGAGGGCGCTACCTTGAAATGGCGGTTAAAAGACCTGGAAAAGGCGCCCTGATCGCGGAAACCGACTGCTGAGGACACCTGTAGAACGGTGAAATAGAGCTTGTTTTCAAGCAGGTATTTTGCTTTCTGCATCCGCATCCGCGTGATGTATTGTCCGGGGCTTAACCTGAAATAATAGAAGGTCCTTCTGGCTAAAGTACTTCCGCTGAGGTGCAGGTCATAAGCCAGTTGTGAGACTTGATAGGAGGGGTCGGACAGATGTAGCAACACCAGGCTTTCCAGGTGCTTCAGCCATTTGATTTCATCTACGGAGAATACTTTATGGGGGAGGTGGGTAATCCAGGCGCCGCTGT
>JALHRK010000826.1 GCA_022841505.1 Saprospiraceae bacterium
GCTCTTCCGATCTTGCCCTTTTTCGGCAAAAGGTTCAAGAAATCTTGTAACTGCGGGATATTTTTCCCCAAGCGCTCTAAATATTTTGTTTTCGTCTTCGTCATTGATTAAGTTAAATTTTGTCCAGCCTTTTGGAAAGAATATCAAATACTTATCAGGCTTTAATGCCGAATATTTTCTAACATCCCTCCCCGCCAAAAACGGCTTAATCACCTCCGCACTCCCCGCATCTTCTGCAATCAACCGATCTTTCGTTGCTTCATCAATCACAAATGCCTCGTTTAGGCCAGTTTTAATACCATAATAAATTTTCCCCTCCACGTATTCGCCCAGCGGAATTCCTTTGCTTTTCAGCTTCTCCAGCAACTCCTGCACCTTCGTATCCGACAAATTCCACCCCTCCGCCGAAAGCGAAGTCTGCGAAGAAACAAACCGCAAACTGTGCGCGTAATTGGTAAAATCAGCCGTTTCTAATTCAGGGATATTAGCTGCCAGAAACTCACCCGTTGGCGCAGATTTTTGCAGGTTGAGCGTACAGGGATAAGTTGTTGCCTCTTCAAAAACGGGTAGGTCGCCGAAGTCGAGAATTTCTACGATGCGGTATTGTTGCATCCACTCCCGCAAGGCCTTTCCGAAATTAGCCCGCATAAATTTGTTGGAAATGATGAAGTGGAAGTGGCCGTCATTTCTCAATAAATTCATGCCCAATTCGATGAAATATACCAGCAAATCGGCTGTACCAACGTAGGTTTGGAAATTGCTTTGCAGATAAGGTTTGAAGGCTGAAAACTCTTCCTGCCGAATATACGGCGGATTCCCCACCACCACATCAAACCCTACAAATCGCCCCTCCTCATCCAGCACCTCCGGAAATTCAAAGCGCCACTCAAAAGCATTTTCAAAAATTTTGTTGCTTTTGACTTCATCTATTTCCGTTTTGAGCTTTTCGATTTCCTTTTCTAATTTTTCTTTTTCCTGCGCCCGTTTTTTTTCCAGATCGCCTTGGCTTTCGCCATAAGGCACTTCCGGCTCGAACAGGAAGTTGCCGGTGAAGCGGTGGTACAATTCGCTGGCCAATTTGTCCAAACGCTTCCGTTTTGGATCGTTTCTGCCAATTTCTGTTTTGAAATCGCTTTTGATCTGATCTATCAGCACCATCAGCCCGCGCTTCACTTCTTTGTCGGTGGCGCGGTGGTAATCCTGCACGTAGCCGCGATAAGTGTTGATGTCGTATTTCAGGCTTTTCAGCGCCTTGCTCAGGTCGGCATCGAGGGCAAAGCGGCTGATGAGGGAGTTGCCCGTTTTGATATTGATGTCAATGTTAGGAAGCGTTTCGAGGTTGGAAGTGAGCGAAGTGACCGGGTGACTCGAAGTCACCCGGTCACTGGGCTGGTAATAGGTATTTTTCAAAAGCTCAATCCAAAGGCGCAACCGGCAAATTTTCACTGAATTGGGGTTGATGTCTACCCCAAAAAGGCAGTTTTCAATGATCACCTGCTTTTCGTGGAAGAGGGTTTCCTGGACGCGTTGGGCGTCTTGTCCGGTGGTGTAGGCGGTTTCCGTGACCGGGTGACTTGAAGTCACCCGGTCACTTGGGCGCACCCGATACTCGAAAAGATCCTGCCCGTCGTTGCAGGTCACAATGAGTTCATCGTTTTCCACACGCGCGTCGTAGCCACGCAGGCGCTCGCCCTTGTGGTCGGCAAGGATACCAAGTTCCGATTTCAC
>JALHRK010000827.1 GCA_022841505.1 Saprospiraceae bacterium
TCGTTTTTACCTCCGACGGCTCGGAAGACAAGGTGCCCGAGCGCTCCAATTTTGCCCGGAAATTCCTGGAAGGCCTGCGCAACGGCCCCCGGCAGGACGGTATCCTGACCTCGGAAGGCCTGGCGGGTTACCTGCGCTTCGCCGCGCCCAAACCCCGGCTGACAGAATTCGGCGACGACCAGAAAGGTTCGTTTTTGTTTGTCTCGGCAGCGCCCGTGGCGACCAATCCTGCAAATGACGAAATGGAAAAAGACCTGCAAGCCTGGAGAACCACCAAAGCGGCCAATACCATAGCGGCGTACAATGACTACCGGACCCGATTCCCCAACGGCGAGTTTCAGGAACAGGCACAGGCGGCTATTCGGGCCATCGAACAGGACCTGGCGATCCGGCAGGATGATCTGGCATGGCAGGTGGCAGAGGAAAAAAATACGCCGGAAGGGTATCAGAAATACCTGGCAGACTACCCGAATGGGCGGCACAGGACCGAAGCCGCAGAGAAAAGCAGCATCAACGACGGCCTGATCCTGATTCGCGGCGGCACTTTTGATATGGGATGCAGCACTGAGCAGCAGAGCTGTGCAGAAATAGAAAAGCCAGCGCACAGGGTTACAGTAGGTGATTATTATCTCGGTAAACACGAAGTGACCCAAAAACTCTGGCAGGAAATCATGGGTGTCAATCCATCGAATTTCAAAAAATGCGATAACTGCCCCGTAGAGCGGGTCAGTTGGAACGATGTCCAGGCATTTTTGCAAAAAATCAATGCCAAATACCCCGGACGAAACTACCGCCTGCCCACAGAAGCCGAGTGGGAATACGCTGCCCGGGGCGGCGGCAAAGCAGTCCTGTTTGGCAACGGGAAAAATATAGCAGACCCAAAAGAAATTAATTTTGATGCAGGATCTTCTTATAAAGAAACTTATTCCATTGCTGGCAAATACCGCGAAAAAACCGTTCCGGTGGGTAGCCTGAACAGCCCCAACGCCCTGGGTCTGCACGATATGAGTGGCAATGTAAGTGAATGGTGCAGCGATTGGCACGGTGCTTATTCCGTCGAGAACCAAACCAATCCTTCCGGACCTGCTTCCGGCTCCAACCGCGTATTACGCGGCGGGTCGTGGAGTAACGTTCCGCAGCATTGCCGGGTGGCAGTTCGCAACCAATACCCGCCCGCTGATATCGGTAGCAATGTGGGCTTCCGCCTTGCCAGATCAAAATAATCCTTTGAACAGGATTGTCGGGATTGTAGTGCCGCAAAAATCTGAACCAAAATTACCGGGATTAAAAAAGGATTTACAGGATTTCAGCGACTCGGGTAGGCGCGTTGGGAAATCCTGTAAAATCCTTTTTATTCCTTTAAATCCTGGTTCGGACTTTTTGCGCCACATAGCGCCGAACCCTGTTCGGCGTCGCGCTTGTACGCCGAACAGGGTTCGGCGTTACAATTTCCGCACATTCCCCGAGCCCGACACCTGCTTCGTCACCTGCGGGCTACCTTCGTATTCCACATCCCCGCTGCCGCTAATCGTCACGTCCAGGGTTTCGGTGACATGCAGGCGCACATCGCCGCTGCCGGAAACGGCCACGGTGGCGGTCTTGACCGGGCAACCGAGCGCATCGACGTTGCCGCTGCCGGAAACGGTGCATTTCAGGTCGTCGGCAGTGCCGACGAGGAATACGTCGCCGCTGCCGGACACGCGTGTTACGATGTTGTT
>JALHRK010000828.1 GCA_022841505.1 Saprospiraceae bacterium
CTGCGTACAATTTGCCGCTGCTTCTCGTCCAGCATGATCATTTTCTCAAACAGGCTGACGTTGCGCGTAGCCAGTTCGGATTTAAGCACCTTGATTTCCGTCACAGACTTCCAGCGGGCGAGCAGCCAGATGACCAGCGCGCCTGCGCCCGCACCTACTGTATGGAACAAGGTCCAATCGGCAGCCAGCATTTCAGTTAGCTTTTCCATATTATATGTTTAAGAAAACAGCCAGGCGAGCAGGCTTTTTTTAGCAGGTTGTGATTGTTCAGGTTGTGACGGTTCGTCGGCGTATTGGTTGATGGTGTTTCGCAATAACCTGCCTTTGCCCCTGCCACCTTCAAAATGTGGGCGCACCGGCTCGACAATTACCTTTACCATTTCGTTTTCGTGGAGTCCGCTATGCCCTATCGCTTGCGTGGAAAACAATGGGACGCCCTTTGCCACTAAGTGGTAGGCCCCGGGAGCTAAGTAAGCTTGTTCCGTAAGGTATTGCAGCAACTGTGCAACTGTATAGTTCAAAGGTACATGAACCGGCGCCTGGTATCCCCCTGAGGGGTGGAGGACGTTTAGGAGGATGGTTTGCATGGTTGATTTTTTAATGGATTTAAAAAACGAAATTCGTTGGGAAGAGGAATAGACTTGTTGCGATTTTATCAAAAATCACCACCTACATCTACGCCGAGGAAAACCGAAGCAGCAAGGCCAAACAACAACCCTCCCAAACTCCGACCAGCGCCTTCCGCAATGCCCCGCTTGAAAGCTTGCTGATTTCCGGCAGCTTGTGGCGGGGAATCTTGTACATCAGCATGCAAGCGCAGGAGTTCATCCTTAACTGCGATACTTTTTTCAATGACCTTCTTGACCTCGTCTTCCAGCCCCGGCACTTCCCGGATGTCTTCGTAGTCCTCCAGCGGGAGGTTTTCCACTTCCTTACAAATGACCCATTTGATTTGACCATCTTTTGGGTCTTCCGCCCGGAGCAGTTGCGGTTTATGGCTTTTATTTTTCATTTTATTTTGGAGCAACTTCAGGCTGGTGGGAAAATATTCCACGATCACTGTTTTAGCTTCGTCCGAAAGGTCGCTCAGCAAAAAATCGAAACTTTTGTTCCAACAGGTTGTGATCGTGCAGGTGCCCTCGTCCTCATCCGGGAACAAATACAGATAGGCGCTTGTGCCTTGTTCGACAGGGTATTCGAGTTCGATGTAATGCTTTTTTTGGCGGATTTGAACGCCTGCATCGTAAAGCGTTTTGCTGTCATCAAAAAACATTTTCATGGTGTAGTATTTAACGGTGAAAAAGGTGGTTTACATGGTATTAGTGCAGGCTGTGGGAAATGGTGCCCAGGCTTTTCAAAAAAAATAAAAAAAAATTGGGGCAACTCCCGTTCACCGGAAATTGCCCCAATTAGCACGCAGCTATCGGAGGATAAAAGACAGGTACTATTATTTAATTGGGCTCATGTCGCCTACAGCGATAAAAGCCGCCCAAAAAAACGGGTGCATCCGCACAGCGTCCTTACCATTCACCAATTTTAACTTGGCTGCCTGCAAGGCCGCGTCTTTGGTGTTTTTGTCCTTCTTTCCCTTGTGCAATTGTAGGTAAAATTCCTTCATCAAATCCTTGGAGGCCGTGTCGTCCACAACCCAGAGGGTGGTCACGATGCTTTTTGCACCGGCGTAGGCAAAAGCGCGGGCCAGACTGATGATGCCTT
>JALHRK010000829.1 GCA_022841505.1 Saprospiraceae bacterium
CACCATCTTCGACATGGCGCAAACAACCAAAGGGATTCGATCAGATTACCGGATGCGCTGCACCTGGATACACGCCGACCGCACGACAATCGACGTTCGCGGTCAATTCATGCAGTCCTATACCGGAATTGTACGAGTACACCGGCGCGGCATGGGTGAAACTTAATTCAGGCACTACTTACACGGCGGGTACCGGTATTTCAATTGCATCCGGTGTGATTACGAACACAGGCGATTTATCATCAACGAATGAAATTCAATCCTTGTCAATCGCGGGGCAAAATCTTTCTCTTTCTCTGGGCGGCGGAACGGTTGCAATACCGGCGGGTTCATCCCTGGGAACTGATTTTGTAAATGGAGGCGGCACCAATGGAATTATACCGAATGGGACAATCGCAACGAGCAATAAACTTTCTTACCCTGTTCGGCTCGCTTATGATCCAAGTATTGGATCAATTCCAGACGGTTTTAATTATGTAGGTTGGGACGCTGGAAACGCTGAAATAGGTAGAGGACAAATGGGCTTTTATGATGAAGATGGTACAATATCCTTGATTTACGGGGCGCAAAATGGAGACAACAGCGCCTCTGCAATTATGAAGATGCAACCATCAAACTTTGAGGTAGTTGGTGTAAATACAAATGTAACTTTTACATCTTCCGGGGCGGGGCAAGTAACCTTTAATTCAGAAAATGCTTTAAGTATGTATTCCCCTGATATAAATACAAGTATATTATCGGGGGGAAGTGGATATTTTGTGACAGATGACAGGGCAACAAAAAAAGGCATGGAATACAATGCACGTTACCCGCTTGTAAAAACAAATGCTCGATCTATAATAGATGCTGGTTTGGTGAAAGAATTAATTGCAGATTCGCTTTTATCTGTTGGCCGTATCTATCGGGCAACCGCAAGCCTTGACTTTGGAAACACATCTGCCGGACAGTCAACCGATCTTACAATAACAGTTACAGGTGCAAGTGTAGGTGATCCCGCAATCGTAGGGCTGCCCGCTTCCCCAAACGCAAACAGTTGCTTTACCGCATGGGTATCTGCCAGCAATACGGTAACTGTGAGGTTCAATAATTACAGTTCAGCGTCGATTGATCCGGGTAGTGCGAGTTACAAAGTTATTGTAACGAAGTATTAATTGATTTCAATGTGATCGGATCACCGCCGACGAATAAGGCTGTAAACGGAAACGTCACGCAAACGATTTCGGCGTATTCCGTCGATTCTTCCGTCGGATGGTGACGGCTACAAAAAACAAAAATCGAATTTGCCGAGGTCGTCAAATACATCGGCAAATTCGATTTTCATTCGTAACTGAATCAACAACTTGTAAAAATGTTTACTGCCTTTGCATTCGTTCTTTTGTTCGTGGCCGGCGCGTCCTGGGGCGTACACGAAAAGATCAATCACCACTGGTCACAATTCGCCGCACGGTTCCCGAGGCTGAACCCGCAATTCTGGAACCCGGCAATTTCCTGGACAAATAAATATCGTGCATGGCCTGACGATAAACGTCGCACCTGGGTTCCCGTTTTCTTTACCGATGCAAAACATTTGCTTGCATCCGGTTCACAGTTGGCACTTTTCGCGGGCGGTATGCTGTTGAATATCGGGATCGGCGACGGGCGCCCGTTCTGGTATCACTTGCTTTTTTCGGTTCTTGGCTTTGTTTCTTACACGGTCGGCAACTACATA
>JALHRK010000830.1 GCA_022841505.1 Saprospiraceae bacterium
CGTAACGCGCTTTGTCGGTCAGGCGGCCTTTATTCACAATTTGCAGGTCGATACCTTCATTCAACATGGAAGCGATATTGACAGCAGGAGAAGCGGCGTAGCTACCCAGTACCTCTGGTAATGGAACCGTAAAGAGCAGGTCATTGGTATTTTTGCGCCACAGATCAAGGATAACATCCCATTTGCCATTACCTAACAAGGCGTCGAAACCGATATTGCTGGTTTCTGAAGTTTCCCATTTTGCATCGGGGTTACCGATACGGCTTTTGTAGAAACCTTCTGCAGCGCTGGTGTTGCTACCGTTGATGTCGTAGTAAGAAGCACCCAGGTTACCACCGAAAAGGCTGAACTGATTTTCGGCACTGATCCGGGAGTTACCCATCTGGCCCCATCCACCGCGAATTTTCAAGTCGTCGAGGAAAGAAACGCCTTCCATGAAAGACTCGCCTGTCACGCGCCAGGAAGCAGATATCGCGGGGAATACACCGTAGCGATTGGATTCGCCGAATACGGAAGAACCGTCACGACGCAGCACGGCTGTAACGTAGTATTTTTCCCGGAAACCGTAGTTCACACGACCGAATACAGAGAAGAAAGTTGGAGCATTGAAGTAGCCGCTGCCTACCACACGATTGGATACCGTATTCAGGTTGATGTAATTCACATCAGTTGAGAACGGATTCAAACCGGATGCATCCGTGAAACGGCCTTTACCGGTATTCAGCGCTTCAATACCACCCAGGAGGTCGAGGGAAGATTCGCCGAACTGTACTTTATAAGCAGCGGTGTTGGTGAATGTCCAGTTCACGAAGTGGGAGCTGCCCTCTCCATAAGCGAAGCTGGCGTTGTTCTCCGAGTTTTCATACTGCAGGCGGGAGTAGTACTTGTAGAAAGAACTACCAAATGTACCACCGATGCTACTGCGCAGGGTCAGGTTTTCGATCGGCTCGATTTCGAGGTAAAAATTACCCAGGCCGCCGGCGCCGAAGTTGCGGTCATTGGCAACGCCATCGCGCTCAGCCACCGGGTTGCGGGGGTTGTTGAAACCTTTTGCTGCCGTACCGGCATATCCACCGAATTCGTCATACACCGGAATAATAGACGGCATACGGAAAGCGCTCAGAATAGCATTTTCGTCAGCAGCCACACCGTTACCGTTGTTACCGCCGCCCTGGCCCAATACCTGGCGATAGGTAAACTGGAGGTTCTGACCTACACGTACACGCTTGCCCAGATCGTATTCCGTGTTGGCACGGAAAGAGTAGCGTTTGAACGAGTTGTTTTTCAGGATACCTTCCTGATGCTGCAGGTTCAGACCCACGTAGTAGCGCGCGCGATCTGTAGAGCCGGAAAAGCCCAGCCCATGGCGTGTCATCGGCGCATTGTCCGTGATGGCGCCATACCAGTCAGTACCAGATTTATTGGCTCTTACAACCTGGTAAACAGGACCGGCGGTCGGGTCGATATTATACTTCGGTCTTTCCGCATTGAGATCGACAGAACCGATGACGCCTGCAGTGCCGCCAACATTGAGGTAGTCGGGCAACACCGGAGTAGCGCCTGAACCATATTGCGGGTGGGTGGTAGCCTGGTTGGTATTGCGCAAGGCATTCCAGGTCCAGTCAGCCAGTTCCTGTGGGTTCAGCATTTCCTGACCCGAACCCGGCGTGGTGAAACCGACGGATGCGTCATAACTAATCGTCAG
>JALHRK010000831.1 GCA_022841505.1 Saprospiraceae bacterium
AACTGCAGCAAATACCAGAAGAAATACCCTGATCTCCGAATGAATAACGACCGGTCAATTTACCGTCAATAGACAACAATAATTCGGGTTGCACGGTAGCCGGTTCGCTGCCCGGGTTCAGACCCATTGAAACCGACACGACATACCAGTCGCCGTTTCGTTCCACTTTCAAGCCATCCAGCAAAGCGTCGTCGATGGACTGGCCATATTTTACGGTCGGCAGCAAAGGAGATGATTGTTTCCGTTTTCCCCCAAATTTCAACCCTACCGATACGTCCAATGCGGGTGCATAACCGCCGCCGGGTATTTTACCGTATGTCCCAGTAAAGTCTGCGTAGCCGGTTGCTCCAAGGCCGAGCCTTGCGCCGAGACCGCCAAACGGTGCAACCGACAACTCCAGCCCCTGCATTTCAACAGGTATGGATACGCCTGCAAGATTGCCACTGCTGCTGTTTTGCGTCGGGATTTGAGCGCGGGCGCCGGCTTTTACAAAGGGTTGAAGGGCGCCGCCGGTTAAAAACCAGGCCGCATCGGCTTCAGCCAATATGCCTGATGAAGCAGCGTACAAATCACCCTGAATCACCTGTGGTTGCGTTCCTTCGAATGGAAAAACCGTCACCGGGAAATTTCCGGTCCACTCGGACTTGAAATATTGTGCGCCCGTTTGAATTTCAAAACGCCTGCCCAAACCAAGGCCCAAACGGATACCCGGCATGATCTGGGACGATCCTTCCAGCAGTATGGGCTGGTTTTTTGTGCTGAGCATATTGCCGATAACAAACTCTCCTTGCAGTCTTTCAAACAATTGCGGGAATACGTCCGGTGCAAAAACGGCTTCCTGCAGGGCGTTGAATTCCATCGTCCTGGCATCGGGGTGGGAGAGCGGATAACCTGCGGATGGCGCTACTGTAAAGTAAATAGCCTGACCCCCAGGCGACGAAGGTTGAATGGAAATATGAGTGAAGCCGCGTTTTTTGCGCTTGGCATCGTGTTCGATGCGCGGTTTTTTGCTTTTATTATCACCTTTTCCCGATTCATCGAGCCTGAAATTGTCTTCAAACCATTTTTGGATCAGATCGCGCGTGGGCCGGTCTTTCTCCTGCCTGTTTTTTTCGTACTGTTCTGCCAGTTTTTTGTTCACAGCGTCTCTTACCGCAGCAGGGTCGCAGGGGTTAGCCTCGGCTGCTGCTTTGGCCTCTTTAATTAATTCGTCTATTAATCCCTTCAATTTTCGCTCCTCGGCTTCGGTCAGTTTCTCCTTGTCTATCTTGTCTTTCATTTTTCCCAGTTCTACTTCTATTTCATCTGAAGTGGCCAGTCCGTGCGCGCACTTTCGGGCGGCGGCGGCATTGGCTGTAGCTGCTTTTTCGGCAGCCTCCGCTTCGCGATAAGCTTTCGCTTCTTTTGATTGGTCTTTGTTATCCTTCGGAGGATTCATTTTCTTTTTTCGTTCGGAAATTTCATCGCGTGCTTTTTCTGCGTCTTCAATGGCCTTGAGGATCTTGTCGCAGTCGTAATTATTCTTCTTGATTTCATCTTCTGCCGCTTTTTTGGCGTCGGCAGATTCTTTTTTTAAATTGGTGATGGTTTTTTCCTGTGAAATCCCGGAAACGGGAATACTGCATAGCATGACAGAGAAAAAGAAAAGAATAAAGGTGTTTTTGAAGGGTGGTTTGAAATGATGAAGCTTTTTCATGGCTA
>JALHRK010000832.1 GCA_022841505.1 Saprospiraceae bacterium
TAATTTTCGCCATCAGGATCATCCACAGCGCGCGGATTGGCCCAGTTGAGGTCAACGTCAGCAAAAATCCGGTTGGTAACTTGGTACCTGGCAGAAAAATCTATGCCGTAGCGCTGCGAACGGCCGCTGGGCTCCACCACACCTGCGTCGCCAACATACACAAACTCCTGCTCCAGCCAGAGGTACCAAAGCGAGGTGTTGACAAACAAACGCGGAATGGGTTTCCAGATGAGGCCAAGGTCCGAACCATAAGCCGCAGGCAGAATGTCTTTCCCGTTTTGGGGCACTACAACGCGGGTGTCGTTGGAATGGAATCCCCGGCCGGTGTTCAGGAAAAACTGGAATTTTTCATTGGGCGTATAATAGAAGTTAATTTTTGGCGAGAGGATACCGGCGTTAGCGGAGCTTTTCTGGTTTTCCTGAAGCTGATCGGTGTAAGCGCTGTTGAAATAGTCGTACCGCAGGCCAATATTCAGTGCAAAATGGCGCGAGAATTGAATGTTTTCGTCTGCATAAACCGCAATGTTGGCTTCCTGCACATCGCCAAACTGGATCCGGTTTTTGGTTTCCGTGCGGTTCTGGCTGTTGGAAAGTTCCACATCCGCAACTAAATCCTGCCGGAATTGTACCCCAAACGTCGTATTGGCCGAAGCATTGCCGATCCGGGTTGGGAAGTTATAACTGCCATTGTAGCCGAACAAACTCCGGCCTTCCTTTTGCCGGATTTGGTCGCCGTTTACCGGATCATCGAGGAAAAACGTAAAATTGGAATAGAGTTCAAAGTTGTATTTGGAATAAAAAACCTGGTTTTTGAACAAGCCGCCATTGGTCGTTTGGGTGAGCAGTTGCGCGTTGAAGTTCGTACGCGAAGTTTCGCCACCTTCCGTGTCGTCAATTGCGCCAAAAAAGGAAATATCGCCGTTTTCTACTGAGCGGTCAGGGATTTGCCCGGAGTGGTTCCAGCGCGACCAAAAGTGCGAGCCGGTCAGGCTGAGGCGGGAATTGGGCGTAATTTCACCACTGTAGCGGGCCTGAACATTTGCCCGGTTGAAATACTGCGGCGCATCGAAATAGCTGTCGGAATAGCTGTATTCCCCGGCGATGTAGGCTGCGTGGCCGTTTTGGCGGGATGCCTGGCTCAGCAGGTTTATCCCGGTTACTGCGCGGAGGGTATTGTATTGCCCGCCTTCTATTTTTGCAAAATTGCGGTCCAGCACTTCCCGGGTTTTGAAATCTACCCAGCCTGCCGTCACGAAGTTGCCTTTGTTGGCGTGGTAAGGGCCTTTTTCAAAATTGACCGCCTCCACCAATTCCGGAATGACAAAATGCAGGTCGGCGTAACCTTGTCCATGCGCGTGCGAAACCATATTGACCGGCATGCCGTCTACGGTCAGCCCAATGTCGGTGCCGTGGTCAATGTCGAACCCCCGAAGGAAGATCTGTTCCGCTTTACCGCCGCCAGCGTGTTGTCCCATAAAAAGCCCGGGCACCATGCGCAGGATTTCCTGTGAGTTCACCACCGGGCGCAACTTGATGTCAATTTTGCTGACGTTTTGCTGGTTGTGGGCGTTGAAGGAATGCACCACAACTTCATCCAAATCCACCGCGCTGCTGGTAAGCGTAACGGGGAGGCGCGTCGTTTTGCCCGCAGTAATCGTGGCTTTTCCTGTACTGATTTCGTAGCCCAGCAAAGCGAT
>JALHRK010000833.1 GCA_022841505.1 Saprospiraceae bacterium
AATATTTCAATCGCCAATCGTTTGATTTTCTGCTTGATCTGCCAGTCATCCAATATCTTCATGACGTCACCATTTTCTGAAAGCCAATTTGAGTTATCCTTTGCCAATTCCAAATAGGTCTGCTATTTACGCCATTTCTGGCAAAGAATGAACCACAAACTTAAAAAACCTCCCTCATTGGCAGGGTAATTTTTGCACGGAATCATAAATTTGATGGCGACAATTTTATAAAAATTCACAAAGCCCCTATCTTGGCGGACGATCATCACCAAATTGAGCCAAAATTTATGATCCAGCAAATTGCGTTTGTCCTCGTCACCATAGCAGCCCTCGGTTTTGCGGGCAAACATTTCCTGCGGGTTCGCCGCAATATTTTGTTGGGAAAAGCCGAAGCTGTGGAGCCCGGCCAAACAGCGCAACGATGGCGCAACGTGCTGCTGGTGGCTTTTGGCCAGCAAAAAATGTTCAAAAACTGGATTCCGGCAATTTTTCACTTTTTCATTTATGCCGCTTTCCTGCTGACTCAGGTGGAACTCATCGAAATTTTCATTGACGGCATTTTTGGGGAACACCGTTTTTTCGCGCCCAAACTCGGCGGCTTCTACACCTTTGTGATCAGTTTTATTGAAGTCTTGTCGGTTGCTGCTTTTGTGGCCACCCTCGTTTTTTTAGCCCGTCGCAACCTGCTGCGACTTTCCCGTTTTCACAAAGCAGAAATGAAAGGCTGGCCAACCCGCGACGCGAACCTGATCCTTCTGGCCGAAATTGTGCTGCTGACTGGTATTTTCAGCATGAACGGCGCCGACGTATTGTTGCAGCAAATTGATCCGGAGCACTACCCCGACACCGGAACCTTGGCCGTGAGCAGTTGGCTGGGGCCGGCGCTTTTTGGCGGTCTGAGCGCATCCGCACTGCACGTGGTGGAGCGTTTCGGCTGGTGGCTGCACATCTTAACTGTATTTGCTTTCCTCAATTACCTGCCTTTTTCCAAGCACCTGCACATTATCCTGGCGTTTTTTAATACGTACTATGCCCGACTGAAACCGCGCGGCGAAATGGACAACATGCCCGAAATCATGAACGAAGTCAAAAGCATGATGGGCATTGGCGAACCAACCAACGCGGATACCATTCCTGAATTTGGCGCCAAAGACGTGCCCGGCCTGAGCTGGAAAAACGTGCTGGACGCATACAGCTGTACCGAATGCGGGCGCTGTACCGCTGCTTGCCCGGCAAACCTCACCGGCAAAAAATTGTCGCCTCGAAAAATCATGATGGATGTGCGCGACCGGGCAGAAGAAATTGGAAAAAAAATAGCCAGCGGGTCGCCCGATTATATCAAAGCTGAATTGAAAGACCAGGGCGGCGTACTGCTCACCTCCGAAAATTTCGACGACAGCAGAAGCCTGTTCGACTACATTACCCGGGAAGAAATCCATGCCTGCACGACCTGCAACGCTTGCGTGGAAGCCTGCCCGGTGCTCATCAACCCGTTAGACATCATCTTGCAATTGCGCCGCTACGAAATCCTGACCGAATCAGCCGGCCCCGGTGACTGGTTGCCGCTTTTCAACAGCATTGAAAACGGTGGTTCTGCCTGGGCAATGAGTGTGGATCGGGATGCCTGGGTGCGGGAATGATTTTTTGACCATGCTCCAACCCGGTCGCCATCTTCTGCCGTCTATTCCCCCGGACA
>JALHRK010000834.1 GCA_022841505.1 Saprospiraceae bacterium
GTGCATAAAAACAATATAGATATACGGATCATCAGGGGAGGTAAATAACCGGATAAGGTCGCAGCATGCTTTGTAACGTGTTTTAACATGAACGTATGTAGAAACACAGGATTCAAGTATGTTTACCAGGACTTTTATATACTGAAAGTGGAGCGGTTGAAAGCGTTGATCGTTGAGATAGCATTGGTAATCAGTGGATTAATACCACTCAACTTTCAGTATAACACAGTATTGACTATAAAACTGTCTATAAAGCAGCTGTGCCCAAAACATGAAATTTATCCAAAAAGGGAGAGTATCCGAACTGTTTGACCTTGGAAACGGCAAGTTTCTGAAGTTGTACAATGGCTGGGTATCTGCGGAAAGGGTTGCCTACGAGTACATGGCCACTAATACAGCCTTTGAAGCGGGTATTCCATGTGCCCGGGCACTTGAAGTCATCGAAAAAGACTATCGAAAGGGAATCGTATTCGAGTTTGTTGCCGGCGCCCAACTTCGGCAACACATCAGGTCCAAACCCTGGAATATCCGGCAGTATGGCATTCAAATGGCACGCCTGCATGCAAGGGTACACGCCCTGCAAGCAGGCGGACTAAACAACCAGAAAGCGCAGGTAAAGGTCGCCATGGAGGCATCCTATTCCATGCTGAAGCCTTACTGGAATAAAATTATGGATGCTATGGAACTGTTGCCCGATGAGCGGACGGGTTTGTGCCACGGCGATTTTTCCGTGGAAAACATCATTGTTTCGCCCAATGGACTGCTTTTGGTGGATTGGGCAGATGCAAGTACCGGCGATCCGGCAAGCGATGTCGCCAGGGCCTGGATATTAATGCACACGCCTTACATGGACGCGAAACTTCCCTTTTGGGCCACATTTGCCAAACGATGGCTGTTCCACAGTTATCTGGAGGAATACCTGTCCATTTCGGGCATAAGCAAAGCACGATGTATGGCCTGGCAGGTACCCATGGCAGCAGCCAGACTGAAAGAAAATGTACCCAATGAAAAAGAATGGTTACTCCATCTTATCGGAAAGTAAATAGTTATCGGTTATCCATTATTCGTAATTGTGCACATCCGCTGCATTAGGCGGCCCCCAGATAATCGCACCGTCAGGCTGGCTGTCGGCAGTGTATGGCTTCCCCTTTATATCACTGGCCTGAATATTAAAATGCGCCAAAGCCAGTGCAACCCAGGCAGCGCCTTCGTCGTGGTTTTTAAATTCCTTACTACTGCAATAGACATCCCTGTCTTTGGTTTTGAAACATTGATAACCGTAATTTCCCATTTTTTAAGCATTTAAGTAGGTGTGCAAAATTAGTTATTCTGACTATCCGGCTATTTGTACTGGAGCCTGATTTTAGTTGGACGCTGTAGCCGCGTAGCGGCATAACGTCGGTAGCAACAAATGCCATGCGTGTTCACAAGGTGCGGAGCACCGAAACAAGGACTAAAAGTTCCGGTGCTCCGCACCTTCGTACGTTGCTCTTTGGTTTGCCTACCGACCTTATGCCGCTACGCGGCTATGGAACCCCGGGAAATAAATCTCATATACAACAAATTAGTCATTGCTAAATCTTTTGCAACGCATTGATTTACAGAATACTTGCATTGCTTTTTGCCTTTTGCGATTTTGCCCTTTTATTTAAACATTCTTTGTATCGGCAGATATACCAGC
>JALHRK010000835.1 GCA_022841505.1 Saprospiraceae bacterium
AATTTAGGCAGGGGCGGAGGTGGAGGCGGAGGCGGGGGCGGCTCTGCTGGTTTAGTCGGATTGACATAAGGTGCCATACGTTCTAACCCTTTAGGAATTTTCCACTCCGCAATGAGTTTGTGTAACCTCCGTAGGTTTTCCACATCAAACCGAGTCCAGTCATCATGACCGCCCCGGCTGGCGGGATTGCTACCAAAGCAATAAATCATAGCGTCCTCAACAATGGAGTTGCTATAACCTATATGCCAGGCATACCACAAATTCATGTAGTAGGCCTCTTCGGTTGTGAGGGCGGGATACCATCTACGCCAGAACGGGGCGGCCTTTTCCCATCCCCCTTCAATTTTCATGAAGCGGTCGTGTAGGTCGGTCAGGTCATCAGTCCCGGTTTCCGTGATGACAATTCTTAGTCCCGGAATTTCGCCCACTGAACGCCAGCGCCCAATGTGATAATCCGTCTTTTTGTCATCACGGGTTACAGGCCACTTGCTTGTATCCGCTTCGGCAATGGTGTCCTGAAGTCCGGTTGTGGCAAGCGCCATAAAATATTCATGAAGCCCTAGTACAAAGTGATCCCGATGGTCGGCGGCCATCTCTAGCATGGCTTTAGAGGCCGGGTTAAGCTTCCATTCCAGCAAGTGAGGAGACCCGGTTGATGTGTTACAGAGTACCGCCTTAAGGGGGGTTTTCATGTCAAGGCTTCTAGCCATTAAATCTGTATGCCAATGAGGACGGACTCCGACCTCATTATCCGTGTAATGCCACAAGGAGTCCCGTTCTGGTAGCCCTAGATGAAATTGAATCCATTCTGATGGGTTGCGGTCTACCCAATACCCATTAGGCTTGTATATCCTGTGAATGATGTTTGTGTTTGGGGAAGCGGCTTTAAGCTGCAAAGCAAGGGGGATGTTATCCATCACCAGCGCCCATTTTGGCTTCATGTGGGCGGTCAACTCTATCAGGTATTGCGGCTCTTTGACGAATTGCCCGTGAATGTTGAAAAACATGATTACTCCCCTTTTGGATACAGAGTCCCGGTGTCGGTTTTGACCTGTTGCAAGTCTTTATGGAGCTTGTCTACTTCGGCGCGGGGAACGGTTACAGATTGCAAAACGGCAAGCTGATTCCTGACCTCTTGCAATTCGGCTCTAACCTCTTTTAGTTCCGTCTGTAGCGCATGATAATCCTGTTCTAAAATCCGGCGCTGTTCTTCTGATACAAGACTTGCCTGTACCGCCCGGTCGCGTTCTGTTCTCAGTGCCTCATTCAAAAGTCGCTCTTGCTTTAATCTTTCGCGTTCGGCGTGAAGTTCCTCCCCTGTATTATTGATTGTCCGGTTAGCCTCATTAAGTCTATCTGATAAGGTCTCCGTTTGCCGCTTGAGGTTATCCATCTCTAGGCGGTCGGATTCCCTAAAGCCTGTATACGCATGGAGTTGTGTATTTGTTCCGGCTAACATAACTTCTAAATGCCGCTGTTGTTTAACTAATGCTTCCGTTTCATCTTTTAGGCTTTGAAGCTGCTCTTCTTTGAATTTCAGCTTATCTTCCAACAGGGATATACTTTGGGTTGCAACTTGTAAATTGCTGGCGATGGTTCTTTCAACCATCCCTAACATAGCACTAAAGGCCGGGGTTATCTCATCCGGTAGGGAGTCGGTTGGCTTGTCGGCTGT
>JALHRK010000836.1 GCA_022841505.1 Saprospiraceae bacterium
TTCGACATGGAAGACGGCGGGAGCATCAACGCCGTGTATTTCCGGGTGCCCAACAGCCGGGGCGTCATTTATTACCTCAAAGGCAACTCGCGCAGCATCAAAGGCTGGGCCAAATTTGCCCGCGATTTCATGAGCAACGGCTACGATTTTTTTATGATGGACTACCGCGGCTTCGGGAAAAGTCGGGGCAAACGCACCGAACAAATCCTGTACAACGACGCCCAGGATTTGTACAACTGGCTCAAACGCAGCTACCCGGAGGATAAAATCGTGGTCTATGGCCGCTCAATGGGTTCCGGCATTGCGGCGCGCGTGGCCTCCTGGAACAGGCCGCGCATGCTCATTCTGGATGCGCCTTATTACAGTTTTTACCACCAGATCAAACGCTACGCTTTTTTGCTGCCGTTGCGCTGGTTGCTGCGTTACCAGATTCGCACTGATCAGTTTATCAAAAAAATAGAATTCCCGGTGTATCTCCTGCACGGCAACCGCGACCGGCTGATTCCTCACCAGCACAGCCAACAGTTGCAGCAGGTCAACCCCAAACACGTGCAACTGCTCACCATCGAAGGCGGCGGCCACAACAACCTGACCGATTTTGCAACCTACCACGAATATTTGTACGATATTTTGAATGGTTTTTATGAGAACCCTGCTCAACCGCAAAGCGCATGATGACCCGGACTTTTGATATCCTCCGCTTTCAGCAGAACCGGTTTCCCAATCCAATCGCTTTGGGCAGCCGTGGCGACGGACAGTGGCGGATTTACAGCATCGAAGACTGCATCGCCGAGGTTGACCGCTACAGCACGACGCTGCTGAGTCTGGGCGTCAAAACCGGCGATCGCGTGGTGATGGTTCCCCATGCTGCTTCTGCCGAATGGCTTTTTTTTGACCTCGCCGTCCAGCAAATCGGGGCCATTTCGGTACCCGTGCACGATACCTCCCGGCCTGACCAACTGCACCACATCCTCCGGGAAACGGAAGCCTGGTTGTGTATTTTTTCCACGCCGGAGCAAGGCGTACACTTCCTGGGCGATGGCGGACAGTTTCCAAAACTGCGCCGCGTTTATCTCCATGCGCCCGCCGACGACCCCAATGGCCTGAACTGCTTGCTGGATCAGGGGCCGCCCATGGATGCTTACGACCTGGATGCCTTGCGGGCAGCGGTCGGACAAGGCGATTTATCCGCCATAATTTACACGTCCGGCACCACGGGAATCCCCAAAGGCGTCATGCTCAGCCACTACAACATCGTGAGCAATCTGCGGGCCATTGTGCCCATTTTGCCGGTCTATCCGGGTAAAATCGGGATGAGTTTTCTGCCGTTCAGCCACGTGCTGGAGCGCATGGCCATTTATACGTATTTGGCCGCAGGCGCCAGCGTTTACCTGCCCGTTGACCGCGACAACATTGCCAATGCCCTGCTCGAGGTGCGCCCGCATTTACTCACCGCTGTGCCGCGCATCCTCGAAAAAATGTACGAACAAGCGTTGGCCGAACGTGCACGCCAGGGATGGCTTGGGCGTAAAGTAATAGACTGGGCGCTGGCGCTTGGACGCCAGTATACGGGGCGTACCGGCCTGAAATTTTGGTACCGTTTCCAGTTGGCTACGGCGCGCCTGCTGGTTTTTAACGCCATGAAACGTCGTT
>JALHRK010000837.1 GCA_022841505.1 Saprospiraceae bacterium
GCCACCGGTGATCAGCGCGGTTTTTCCTTGCAGGGAAAAAACTTCAGGGAAATGGGCCAAGGTTGCCGGCATTGTTGCCAAATCGTCGTTTGTAGATTGTTCTTTCATTATAAATAGTTGGTTTTTAAACCTTATTAGACTATCCGCATATTGTACAGTAGCCTGATTTTAGTTGGCCCCCTGGCCGCGTAGCGGCATAACGTCGGTAGTAACAAGTATTATCTCGTTGACAAGGTGCGTAGCACTGTAACAAAGACCTAAAAGTTACGGTGCTACGCACCTTTGTACCTTACTCGTTGGTTTTCTACCGACGTTATGCCGCTACGCGGCCATTCAACCCGAGAAGACTAAACTACTGTACAACAAGCGTATTAAAACCTTGTTACTGCATAAAAGGCTTTTTTGGGTTGATTGTTCTTGTCAAACATTAAGGGATAATCCTTCCGGCCCTGCACCGGGAAATTATCCAGCCAGGAGGCTTTATCGGATAAATTCCAGAAAGTAATGCCGCTTATTTTGTCTTTGTGTTTTCTGAAAATCTCAAAAAGCATTTGATAATGCGCTGCCTGCCGGGCCTCCATCTCCGGTGTGAACGTGTCTGTATCCGTGGGTCGGCGCTCACGGCGTTCGTGTTCCTTGGGGTACACCGACACATCCAATTCCGTGATCTGCACCTGCAAACCCAGTTCCGCAAACCGGGTAATGGATGCTTCCAGTTCCGCTGCCGTCGGTTCGTACAGCGACCAGTGCCCCTGTAAACCCACGCCGTGGATCGGCACACCTTTTTCTTTGAGTTTCCGAACCAATTGATAAATTCGTTCGCGTTTGGAGGCGCTTTCCGTGTTGTAATCGTTGTAAAACAGCAGGGCCTGCGGGTCGGCTTCATGGGCGTATTCAAACGCTTTTTCGATGTATTCTTCGCCGATGATGTCGTAAAATTTTGATTTGCGATAGAGGTCATTCCCACCGTCTGGCACAGCTTCGTTTACGACGTCCCAGGCGTATATTTTACCTTTATAACGCCCTGCCACGTCATAAATATGTCGTTTGAGCCGAGCCAGTAGCAGGTCTTTTCCTACATCATTTCCGATGGAATCTATAAAAAACCAGCGGGGCGTCTGGCTGTGCCAGCAAAGCGTGTGGCCGCGCATACGCAGGCCGTTTTTGACGGCAAAATCGACGATTTTATCAGCCGGCGCCCAGTTGTAGCGGTTTTCTTCAGGGTGTATCGGCCCCATTTTCATGGCATTTTCGGCGGTCAGGCTGTTGAACTGGCTTAGAATAAAATCGGCGTTTGCACCCGGTTCCATCATGCCCGGACTGACTGCCACACCGATAGGAAAATAGTCCTTGTAATAGTCTTTTAGTCCTTTTCCCGCTTGAGCCAGGGTTCCGGGCATCCACTCATCCGTCCTGAATGGCGCAGCGGGTAGTCCTGCTTTGTTGCACAAATTGGCCTCGGCGGGATTGTCGGCCCAGGCATACCGCACGGCTACGGGATTGGGAACATCCGGGCTGTGTACGATCACTTTGTTCTTTTTAATACGCGCTTCCGCCCATACAAAACGTTGATCCGGGCCGGCTATGGCAAAACCTTTCAGTTGGCCGCCGTCTTTGGTACTGAGTTTTTTTCCGGTATT
>JALHRK010000838.1 GCA_022841505.1 Saprospiraceae bacterium
ATTGCTGAAACAGGCCAAAAAAGTGGACGAAATCCTGAACATCGAACGGGAAATCGGAACGCTCCGGAGCGACATCGAATCCATCGAAGGCCGGTTGAAATACCTCACCGACAAGGTTTCTTTCGGCACCCTGACGGTGACGTATTATCAAAAAACCACCGCTTCTTTTGGCTTCGGTTCAAAATTCGGACAAGCCCTCCGAAACGGCTGGACCAACCTGGGCTGGTTTGCCATTGGACTCACCAGTTTGTGGCCGTTTATCGTGCTGGGGCTGGTTTTGTTTTTTGTGATCAGACGGATGCGGCGCCGTAAAAAAACCTAAAAGAGGCCAGGCATGGCCTTGTGGCCTTCTGAAAAAAATTAACGCGGAGTCTCACGGAGTAAAAGGAGTTTCACAGAGTTAAGCTCTCCGTGAAACTCCTTTTACTCCGCGAGACTACGTGTCATATTAAACTACGTTGCCCTCGCTGGCGAGCGGGAACCTTCTCTTTCCATCCTGCCTTTAATACCTGCCGAAGTACAAAAAAATCAAAATAAACATCCAAAGACAATGGACATCGCACCGCTGATTCAGGAAATCCGGGCCTTCCTGCACACCACCTTTGCAGAAATAGATTTGTGGTTTGACAAAGACCCTGATTTGCGCAATGACCAACCTCAAAACGGCGGCTGGACCATCAACCAAATCCTGGAACACATTGGGCTGACCAACCACTTTCTCCTGATTCTCATCGAAAAAGGAACACAAAAAGCCCTGAATAACGCCAATGATCTTGATTTGAAAACCGCTTTGGAAAACTACCATTTCCATAAAGACCAGTTGACGGAAATTGGCCTGCACAAATCATTTGACTGGATCAGACCCGAACACATGGAACCCACAGGAGAAAAAACCCTACCTGAAGTCAGAAACCAGCTCAAGGACCAACTTGCACAGTGCCTGAATTGCCTCGATCTATTGAAAAATGGAGAAGGCGCCTTGTACAAAACCACCATGACCGTCAATAACCTCGGAAAAATTGACGTTTACGAATATCTTTACTTCCTCGGTCAACACGGCCAGCGGCACCTGACGCAGATGCGCAGAAATGCCGAAGCATACAATCTGTAAACACCCATGATTCTAAACATCACAACAACCCACCAACCAGCCACCGACCTGGGTTATTTGCTGCACAAGCACCCCGACAAATTCCAGTCGGTGGAATTATCCGTAGGTAAAGCCCATGTCTTTTACCCTGAAAGCAGTGTAGAAAAAACAACCATCAGCCTGCTGCTCGACATTGACCCGATCGCTTTGGTGCGGGGCGCGCGAAACTTAGGCAGCGAAAGTTTCTCGTTGGGGCATTACGTAAACGATCGCCCTTACGTGGCTTCTTCCTTTCTGAGCGTGGCTTTGGCGAAAGCCTTTTCTTCCGCCCTCAACGGCAAATGCAAAGACAAGCCGGAATTGGTGGAGGTTCCTTTTCCTTTTGAAGTCAGCATCCCCGTCCTGCCGGCCCCGCGCGGCGGAGAAATCATCATCCGGAAGTTTTTTGAACCCCTCGGATACGAAGTTGAATTAACGAGGCACGAACTTGACCCCGTGTTCCCGGAATGGGGTCCCAGCAAATATTACGCGTTGAAACTCCGGCATACC
>JALHRK010000839.1 GCA_022841505.1 Saprospiraceae bacterium
AAACTAAATATTTTTATGCTTGACAGAACCCGGCCACCCGCCATTTATCATATAGACCGCCTGCACCTGCCACAACCGCTGGTACATTATTTGGACAATGGCATTCCGGTTTACGACACCCGCATCAACACGGAGGAAGTTCTGAAAATTGAATTCGTTTTCCAGGCGGGGCGCCCCCAGGAATCGAAAAAATTAGTCGCAAAGGCCACTGCTGGTTTGCTGAAGGACGGCGCGGGTCACCTTGATGGCGCCGCAATTGCCGAAGCGATTGATTTTTATGGCAGTACCCTGAGCATTCCATCCGGCATGGATGCGGTGAATATTGTATTTTACTGCCTCACCAAGCATTTGCCTTCAGTTTTGCCGGTGCTGGCAGAAATGATTTTGTCGCCGACTTTTCCGCAGCACGAACTGGATGCTTACATTCTGCGGAATCAGCAAAATCTGAAAATAGACCTGAGCAAACCCGATGTGGTCGCTTACCGCCACATCACGGAGATGATTTTTGGCGAAACCCATCCTTACGGCTACAACAGTTTCCCCGAGCACTATGCGGCGTTGAAGCGCGAAGACCTGCAGGAGCACCACCAGAAATGGTACCATGCCAACAACTGCAAGCTTTTTATCTGTGGAAAAACCGACGAGCAGACCGTCCGCTTACTCAACCAATATTTTGGAAAGATGCCTTCGGGCATTCCCGTTGTTGCAGACATTTTGCCCGCTGTACCGGATGGCCCTTCACAAAAAAAACATTTCCCGCATCCCGATGCCGTCCAAACGGCGGTATACATAGGCCAGCGCATGTTTTCGCGCAACCACCCCGATTTTAGCGGGATGTTTGTGCTCAACACCATCCTCGGCGGCTATTTCGGATCGCGTTTGATGAACAATATCCGCGAGGAAAAGGGCTATACCTACAACATCTTTTCCATGCTGGATACCATGCATTCGGATGGCTTGTTTTACATCGGCACCGAAGTGGGCAATGAATTTAAAGAACGCACCATTGCCGAGATCTACTCAGAAATGGAGTTATTGCGCAAGGAACCCGTTGACGCGGAAGAGATGGACATGGTGCGCAACTACCTGATGGGCGGTTTCCTCACCATGCTCGATGGCCCTTTTAACGTGTCGGAAGTGGTACGCACCCTGATCACCGAGTCGCTGCCCTTGGATTTCTTCGAGCAGTGGGTGAATAAAGTAGCCCATATTACACCGGATGAATTGCAGGGGTTGGCCCAGCAGTATCTAAAGCCAGAGGAAATGTGGGAAGTTGCTGTGGGTGGATAAATTTACTCCCCCTCCGGCTTAATATCCTTAATCACATCCTTCAAATCCTTCGTGGCTTGTTCCAGTTCTTCCAACTGCTTTTTGCGTTCAGCAGCCGCTTTTTCCTGTTTCACCGCTTCCGCTGATTGCTTTATGGCATCTGCCACCGCAGCTTGCTCTTTTTTATCCGCTTCGGTGACTTCCGGGATGTGGATGGCGCCTTCGAACGGTTCTTTTCCAAAAGTCAGTCCCTCCTTATTGGTATGGATATAGATGGTATCGCCGGCGGTGAAGGTTCCGGAAATAACAAACTTGGAAAGTTCGTCCACAACCTCCCGCTGCAGGGTGCGCTTCATCGGGCGGGCGCCAA
>JALHRK010000840.1 GCA_022841505.1 Saprospiraceae bacterium
AAAGCGGAAGGAAGGCAGTACAGTATCTAAAATTTACACGGAGTTCCACAGAGTAAACACGGAGTTTCGCTGAGTTAGATGTAAAGACTCCGCGAAACTCCTTTAACTCCGTGGAACTCCGCGTAATTTTAAACACGCTGAGGTTTCCCATGCAATTGACACCCCAAATAGCCCCTGATTCATGATTCTAATTCAAACTTACCTCAGCCAGTTCCAGGGATGTAGCCAAAGGGAAATCAACAGGCACTTCGGTCAGGTTGTGTACATAGTTCATGGCAATTTTATCCGTCACTTGCAAAATCACGTCAATCAGGTTTTCGTTGGTATAACCTTGTGCGAAGAACGCGTCCACTACTGCTGCATCCGCTCTGCCTTGCTTTCTGGTAATACCAGCAGCCAGTTTTACCAAGGCATCTAATTTGGGGTTGTCTGATTTGCCGCGACGGAAATCCAAGATCTGTTCATCCGTAAAGCCATTCATTTTACCAATGACTGTGTGTGCACTCTGGCAGTAAATACAACCATTGATTTGACTAACAACTAAGTTAACCGCTTCTTTTTCCCTGTTGCTTAAAGTTGTTTTTGCGTTTTGATAAGCAAGGTAGCGGGCCAGACCATTTTCAGAATAACCAATGGTGGCGTAAAGGTTAGGAACAAAACCCAGGGCTTTGTTGAGGTTGTCGAAGATCGCTTGATTCGTTGGCGCTACTTCATCTCTTGTTGGAACGGTGAATTTTTCCATTGTTTTATTTTTAAAGTTTGTTGTCATTATTGACGGTGCAAAGGTGCCGTGACTTCAAACCTTAAAAAATGGAGGATAAACGCAATGGGATGGACAATTTTCTCTGGTGGGCAACAACAGCCGGGTGTGGAATTTGCTGGTAAAGGTCAACCGGAATGGGCGTCAGATCCTCCGGAGTACACCGTATAAAGGTTTGCAACAGCTCAAGCATACTACTGGCTATGTCTGCAAAAAATCGAAGATTTGGCGTAGTCAACCACGAAATTCCGAACAAGCGCTTAAATTTACGGAAGTTTGTAGCGAGGGGGCATTTAAAAAGACTCCCTCACGCGCCCTTCGTCAATGATAAAATTTGACCATGGAACAACACAAAAACGAGCAGCAACCTGGCGGACAAGGTTCGACCCCTTTCGCCCAAACTTATTTTCACGGCACAAAGGCGGACTTAAAAGTTGGGGATTTAATTGAAGCGGGTTTCAACTCCAACTTTGGGCAAAGGAAAAATGCGAAATATATTTTCCTGACGGCCACTTTAGACGCGGCTATTTGGGGCGCTGAACTTGCCATTGGAGCAGGCCGTGAAAGAATTTATTTGGTGGAGCCAACCGGCGCCATTGAAGACGACCCTGATTTGACCGATAAAAAATTTCCAGGCAATCCGACCAAATCTTACCGATCCACCCATCCGTTTAAAGTTGTTGGAGAAGTTACCGTTTGGCAAGGACACGCCCCGGAACAGGTGAAGGCCATGAAAGATGGATTGGAAAGACTTAAAGAACAAGGCGTTCATTCGTTAAATGATTGAATTAGGCCATACTACTGGGTATTTTGTGAACATGACGTTTGCCAAACTTTTAAAGCCTATAGTGTGGACACATCTATGACAGG
>JALHRK010000841.1 GCA_022841505.1 Saprospiraceae bacterium
TGACAAAGTCGTAGCGCACCTTTTTGGGCCCGGCCTGGTAGACGATGAAGTTTTGCAGCGATTTGCCTTGTGCTTCTTTAAAAAGCCCAGCCAGGGTATCGCCGGGTATGGCGTAGGCTTCTTTGACCAGAATGCCCGAAGCGTCCGCTACTTTTAACGTTTCCACGACTTCCCCGGAAGTGCCAAGGATGCGGATGGCCTCGTCGCTGATTTCGATTTGGTTGCCGGTGGAGAGGGCTTTAACTTTTTTTTCTGCCCTTATTTTCCAAAAATCTATGCCCATGCTCAGCAGAAAAACCAGCGCAGCAGCGTACCAGGGAAAGTCATTGGAAATGAGGATGATGGCAATCACAAGCGCACTGGGATACAAGGCCATTAAAAAGGTAAAACGGCGCACCTTGTAATACGAAGGGCTGTTGATGAGGTTGGCTTTGAACATGGCGTTGGTTTTGTTGCAAGTATACACCTTTTTAGGCATTTTTGAATGCCAGCCCGCTTGCAGCCAGGATCTGCCGGAGTTTGGGCAGGGACCCCGGCCCCATGCCGTGGAGCGCCAGAATTTCGGATTCGGTGTACCCGGCGAGTTGTTCCGGGGTTTGAATCCCCTTGTTTTCCAATGCCCTGCTTGCCGGCGCCGATAAAGCAGCAAAGCCCTGTTTGGTGGATGTTTGCTTTTTTAAGCTGGCGCGTTCCAAATCTTCCTGCACCCTGAATTTGACAATTCCGGCAATGGTTGCTAATGGCAGTGGCTGATTGATCGGAAACTGTACGGAACCTTTGGCGCCTTTATAAGCCAAAAGCGCATCTTTGAAGGCAAGAAGACCGCTTGGTCCGGGATAAAACCCGATATGGTTTTTAAAAGCGGCGAAATGGACTAAATTTTTCCCGTTCAGGGTAAACGTAGGAATCTGGTAACTGATGGTTTCCGTGGCTTCGGGCGCCGCTGCGCGGATGGTCGCCCGAACTTCCTGAAGCAATTGCTGAACAGATTCGGGGAAATCGGCGATGTAGGCGTCAATCGTTTCTGGATTATTTTTTTCTGGTGACATGCGATGGTGTTTTAAAACGAGTCTTTGCGTAATTTTAAGTCAAATATAAGATCATTCTTTTTGGCCGGTAAGCAGCGATACCGACAGTGTAGCGGGGAGATTGCGACAAACCTCCCTTAGAGCTTCTAACGCCAGACCATTTTTTGTTTTCAATCATAAAACACGCAGCATGCTCTACAATCCTGCCATAGAAACCATGCCTTTGTCCCAGCTTCGGGCTTTGCAAAACGAACGCCTGCGCAACCTCGTGGAACGCGTTTACCGCCAAATTCCCTGGTACCGCAACCAATTTGATGGCTTGAACCTCGCGCCCAAAGACATCCGAACGGTGGAAGACCTCCACAAGCTACCGTTTACCTACAAAACAGACCTCCGTGACAACTACCCTTTCGGCTTGCTGGCTACCCCGCGCACCGAGCTCGTGCGCATCCACGCCAGCAGCGGCACCACCGGCAAACCAACGGTGGTGGGCTATACGCAAGCGGATATTGACCTGTTTTCGGAAGTGGTGGCGCGGTCGCTGGCTGCGGCAGGCGGCCAACCGGGCATGATCCTCCACAATGCTTATGGATA
>JALHRK010000842.1 GCA_022841505.1 Saprospiraceae bacterium
CATTTATCAGTCTTGCGATGTGCGCTTTGCGCAACCCCGGCCGCCGGAGGAAATCGCTGGCGTTGTCCAAAAATATGGCTTGCCGCAAAACTACCTGCTTTACGTAGGCAGCATCATCGAACGCAAAAACCTCCTGCGCATCGTGCAGGCGCTGGAACGCTTACCATCCGACTTGCGCTTGCCGCTTGCTGTGGTGGGCAAAGGGGGCGCTTATGAAAAACAGGTGCGCCAATACATTGCAGATAAGCGGTTGGAGTCTTGGGTACATTTCATTGCGCCGGTTTTTGCAGAACTGCCTTCGCTTTATCGGGGCGCGTCCGTTTTTCTCTATCCGTCTGTATGTGAAGGCTTTGGGATACCGGTGATCGAGGCTTTGAACTGCGGTGTACCTGTCATTACCTCAAATGTGTCTTCCCTACCCGAAGCAGGGGGCCCGGGCGCCTGGCAGGTAGATCCGGAAAATGCCGAAGCCATAGCAGAAGGGATTCGCGTGCTGCTGACCGATTCCGGGGAACGAAGTGGGCGCATTTCGACAGGGATGGATTATGTGCGGCGTTTTGAGCCGGGTGTGGTGACGACGGAAATGCTCGCTTTGTATGCAAAAATATTATCACATTCCTAACACAGTAATAGCATATCTTAGTAGTCGTTTCGTATTATATTTGCATTTGACTCTATTTTAATTTTTTACTATTCCTGTGAAGATCTGATATACCCCAATCCACTATTCTGCGCTGCACAAAACATTACAAAACAAACTATTCGACTCCGCTGTAAATAAGCCTTACAGAGGAGTTTAAAACGTTTATGAGTTCGCTCAAAACAGCATCATTGTAATTTAAGCACATGCCGTTTTGCCCATTAGACATTTGTTAATCTGTTCTGTTTTTACCAGATTACTCATTAAATCAAAACACCTTTTACCATGCGCAACTTTACGCTCTACTGGTCATTTTTCCTGCTGTTGACGCCCTTCATTTCAAGCGCCCAAAACCATACCCATTCCTGGAGTTGCGGCAGCGACCTGATCCATGGTCGCGCTGAACAAAACCCCGACTGGTTGAAAAAGCACCGAGAGTCGGAACAACGCATTTATGATTTTTTTGCTTTTAAAAGTAGGCCCTTAGCGGGAAAACGCATGATGGCGGTTACCTTGCCGGTGGTGGTGCACATCGTTCATGACAATGGCCTGGAAAACATCTCAGACGCGCTCGTGCTCAATGGCATCCAACAGCTGAATGAGGCATTTGCCAATATGGCGTATTACGACCAGGGTACGGGCACAAATACCATGATCCAGTTCTGCCTTGCCCGGCGCACACCGGACAACCAGCTAACCACGGGCATTACCCGCGATCAAAATTCCCTGACGGAATTAACTTTGGAATCGGAAGATCTTGCCTTAAAAGATATTAACCGCTGGACGCCGACTGATTACATCAACATCTGGCTGGTGCGCGAAATCTGCTCTGCTGGCAGCGGTTGCGGCGTAGCAGGGTATGCTTATTTGCCCGCTTCACACGGCAATCCGGAAGATGGCATCGTGATGGAAGCCGAATACATGGGGTCGTCTCCGGGCGGCTCAGGCGTTTTAGCCCACGAAATGGGACACTATC
>JALHRK010000843.1 GCA_022841505.1 Saprospiraceae bacterium
CTTCCACTTCTTCGATATTTTCCATATTCAGATAGACCGACAACAATCCGCCGCCACGATCCATCTGGCGCTGAGCCAGCTCGTACTGCGGGAAAGAAGGCAGTCCGGGATACAGCACACGAGATACTTTCGGGTGTTGTTCTAAGTATTGGGCTATTTTCAGGGCGCTTTCTGCGCTCCGGCGCACGCGCAAGTCTAAGGTGCGCAGGCCACGAATGACCAAGGCTGCATCGTGCGGGGACAAAATGCCGCCAAGGGTCATGTATTCCAGGTCGAATACTTTTTGAATGATGCTGTTGCTGCTGCACAATACGCCAACCACCACGTCGCTGTGGCCATTGAAATATTTGGTTCCGGAATGCACCACCATATCAATCCCCAGTTCGATCGGACGCTGAAAAATGGGCGAACAATAGCTGTTGTCAATGCAGGTAACAATGCCCCTGCTGCGCGCCAATGCTGCACAAGCGGCGAGGTCCTGCAATTCGTAGGTCATCGAATTCGGGCTTTCTAAATACAACAGCTTGGTATTGGGCTGCAGAGCCCGTTCGATATTGGCAACATCGCGGCCATCTACAAAGGTGTGGCTGACGCCAAAACGCGGCAGCAATTTGGTAAGCAGGGTTTTTGTCCAGGAATACGGCGCTTCCACACAAACCACATGGTCGCCCGCGCTCACCTGCGACAGCACCGCCGTAGTCACTGCGGCACTGCCACTCGAAAAAACGAGGCAATCTTCTGCGCGTTCCAATGCCGCTAATTTTTTGCGCAGGATAGCCACCGTTGGGTTGTTGCCGCGGGTATAAACAGTGTGTTCCAATTCATTCACAAACGCCTGCCGAAAGCTGTCTAACGTCGGAAAAGCGAAGTTGCTGCTTTGAATGACCGGGGGTGACACTGCATTGAAATAGAGTTCGCGGTCTTCGCCTAAGTGGTTGAGTATTTCGCTGAGGTGCATTTATCTGTTTTTATTGATGCTGAATCGCTGCAATATATCAACTTTGCAGCGTTTCTGAACTTGAAGCTTTATCGCAATCAAATTTAAAAAAGGCATGCGTTTCAACAATCTTCTGCAGGCTGTAGCTTACTGCATTATTTTGCTCTTTTTCAGCCTTCCGGGCAATGTGCTCCGGGCACAGAACTACCAATACCCTGTTCTGAAAAAAAACGGCGCCAATGCGGAAGCTTTTTTGCCGAAAGGCTGGCACGTGATGACTCAAACCACAGGCGACCTCAATAAAGACGGTCTGGCAGATCTTGCCGTCCTAATCGAAGCAGATTCGGTCGTAAAAAGCCTTAAAGAATGGGAAAACGATCAACAGCCACGTATCCTGTTTGCCGCATTCCGGCAGCCGGACGGCCAATACAACTTGGCAGTACAATCCAATGAATCCATCATGCTGGCCAACGAAGGAGGGGTTTTCGGCGATCCGTTCGACGCGCTGGAAATCAATCGGGGCAGCATCGTAGTCCGGTTTTACGGGGGAAGCTCTGACCGCTGGAGTTATGTTTACCGCTGGCGTTACCAAAACAAGGATTGGTTTTTGATTGGCGCCACTTACACGGAATCTTCCACGCACCACAATGGCTACAAAGTTCACGATTTTAATCTGC
>JALHRK010000844.1 GCA_022841505.1 Saprospiraceae bacterium
TCGGCAAACTGGTACACGCCCAGTCCGTTGAGGTACAGTTGCTGGATTTTTTCCCAGCCGGCCATTTTGCGCTGGCGGATTTTGAGCAATTGTCCGGCGATCAGGTCGCGTTGTTCCACCGTGGCGCAGGCGATGCCCACCACCGGGTAGGTATGTGCGGGTGTGGGTTCTATCAGGTTCAGCCAGTCGATGATCTGGCGGGCTTCGGCTTCGTTGGTGCCGCTGGCTTCGTCGTAGCGGCCTTCCACATTGGTCACCACCGTCGAGTCGAGGGCGCTGCGGCCGGAAGGAATACGTTTGAAAGGCGTGTCGAAAGCGATTTTATTGAACCGCACCCAGCCTTCGGGCGTATCCTGGTGGTGGTACTGAAGCTGGTGTGTGATGGCGCCGATGCCTTTGCAGAATTCGAGGATATCGTCTTCGGCAAAGGGCGTCATGTCCTGTTTCGCGTCGCCGAACACCACAAGGTGTTTGGCCAGGTCGAACAGGTGGTAACATTCCTGTTTCGGGATATTGTGCGCTTCGTCTACCAGCACCAGGTCGAACACCATATTGGACATTTGCACCACGTCGAGCGCCACTTCCGGGGTGGTGAGCAGCACGGGCAGCGTTTCCGTCAGCGCTTCGATGTGGTTGTGGAAGAGGTCTTCCGACTTCAAACCTGCCGACAACTTGCGGTTATCTTTACCGAACCAGTTTTTATAAGCCTTTGAGTGATTGGATTTTAAGGCCTTCAGCGCTTTGTTTTTGCGATCCTGCCACAGGGTACTGATTTGTCCTGACAGCAGGCGTTTCAGTTCGCGGCTGTAATCCGCCACGTCGCTGATGGTTTTATCGTCCCATTGCAGTCCGGGGTGGAATTCATTTTGCAGCAAATAGTGCAGGTACCAGCTCTCAAATGCAGCCTGCCAGTTTTGCGGTTTGATTTTGCACAGCGCCTGCACGGCTTTTTGCGCGGGCGGCGCCAGCGAGAGCCAGTGTTTTTGCCAGATATAAAAATCGTCGAAATCGCGCAGGTAAAACTGCGTGTCTTCGAGGCGGGCGATCACGTCTTCCAGGAATTCCTGGCGTTTGGGGATCGTCAGCATCTCGTGTTTGAGGGGATTCTGGTAGAGGCCGACGGCATTAAATTCATCGAGGAAAATATCCAGCGAGTATTCCAGGTCTTTAATTTGTTCCTTGAAATCGAGTTCGGAATGGATACTTTTGGCATTGAGGCGCCGCACGTCTTCGCGGACGATAGCCGGAATCCTTTTGCGCCACATCCGCAGCGCTGCGTCGAAATCTTTGGTCAACTCGCTGATTTTCCGAATGTTGCGGTTGTCAAAATGCGAGGGGAAATCGAATTCAAAATATTTGCGCAGGCTGTAAGTGCGCCGCATTTCTTCAAAAATAACCCCGATTTGTTCCTTGGCGGTGACAATCTCTTTGTAGCGATCGCTGAAAACGCCGTACAGTTTTTCCACATTGGAAATGGCTTTTTCAAAATCGGGGCCGAAGCGCGTCACGCCGTCTTCCAGTCCGTCGCGGATGCGTTTGATAAAGGCGGACAAATCGGAGAAATACTGTTCGTAATGATCCAGCAGGCTTTCCGAATAGTCGTTGGTTTTGGA
>JALHRK010000845.1 GCA_022841505.1 Saprospiraceae bacterium
AAAATGCTGTACCAAAGCGGTAGCGCCAACCTTACGCCAAAAGCCAATGCAGTGCTAGGGAATATCGCAAAAATTATCGAATCCCGCCCCGATCTGGAAGTCATGGTGGAAGGATACACCGACAATCTCCCGATCAAAAATGGCTGTATGGACGACAACTGGGATTTGAGTGTGAAACGCGCAACCTCCGTGGTACGGGCTTTGCAGACTTCGTTCAAAATCAATCCCAATCGCCTGATCGCTGCCGGACGCGGGGAATACAATGTACTGGCAAGCAACGATACCGAGGCGGGCCGCGCCATGAATCGCCGCACCCGGATTATTATTTTGCCCAAGATCGATCAGTTCTACGATCTGTTGAACCCGAATATGGTACCGAATAAATAAAGGCAAGAAGTGGCTCTATGACATCCCGTAGAGTATTTTACCACATAGGCACATAGATTTCACACAGAGGACACATAGTTTTAAGCGTACTCTACGCTATGTTTTCTATGTGTGAAATCTATGTGCCTATGTGGTAAAAAAAATGTCGCGTTCAGCAATTAGAGCACATAAACTTGATTGCTTCGCAGTCTTTTCGTGCCGAAATTAGGGATGACTCATGTTTGTTTTTTAGTCATACTTTTGGCCCCAAAAAGAGATATGCCTAAGTCCGACCAAAAGTATGCCACCATCCATTACCACACGTACCTGCAATTAGACAAAATCCTGGGTGCGCAGCAATTGCGCAGTGCCGGCTTGGAAAAATCGCCGGCGCACGAAGAAATGTTGTTCATCATCGTGCACCAGGTGTACGAATTGTGGTTCAAACAAATATCCCACGAAGTACAGTCCGTCATCGGCATGTTCAAAGGCGACAACGTCGATGAGCGCAGCATCGGCACGGCGGTGGGCAGGCTCAGCCGGGTGGTGGAAATTGAAAAACTGCTCATTCAGCAAATACAGGTGATGGAAACCATGACCGCCCTGGATTTTCTTGATTTCCGCAATTACCTGTTCCCGGCCTCGGGTTTCCAGAGCTTCCAGTTTCGCAAAGTAGAAGCCATGCTGGGATTGCCTGAAAACGAACGCATTACCTACAACAATAAGCACTATGCTTCCGATTTTGCCGAAACACAACAGGAAGAACTGGCGCATCTGAGCGGCGGTGACACCCTCTTCGGCGTGGTGGAAGAATGGCTGGAACGCACGCCGTTTTTGCAGTTCGGCAAGTTTGAATTCCTCGCGCATTACCGCACCGCCGTCGACAATATGCTGGCCCGCGAGCAACAAGCCATCCGCGCAACGGGATATTTAGACGAACAGGAAAAAGAAATGCGCCTGCGGATGCTGGGCAGCACGGACACCTATTTCCAGTCGGTACTCGACCCGGCGGTTCACCGGCAATTGCAGCAGGAAGGCAAACTCAGGTTGTCGTACCAGGCTACCGTGGCCGCGCTGTTTATCAACCTCTACCGCGACGAACCGATTCTGCACCTGCCTTTCAACCTCTTGCGCAGCCTGATCGACATAGACGAACTATTCACGAGCTGGCGTTACCGCCACGCACAAATGGTGCTGCGGATGTTGGGCCGTAAAATTGGCACCGGTGGTTCCTCCGGCCATGATTA
>JALHRK010000846.1 GCA_022841505.1 Saprospiraceae bacterium
ATTGTGGGTCAATTTGCTGCCCGATAAACACCAGCTCCTGCTTGCGATCGCCCCAGAGATTATCCCAGGTTTCCTCTATGAGTTCTTGATTTTCAAGATAGAAGGAGTTTTTAAGTCGATCGCGCAGGGGCTTGGCGACCCACCAGGACCCCATAACTTCGTAGCGCAGCGAACCGCCCGCCTGACTCCAGGTTAGGGCTTCATTTGGCCGGGAAGCCAGCCAGAAAAAGCCTTTAGACCGGAATATATTTCCAGGAAAATCCTCATTTAAAAACTTAAAAAAACGCTCCGGGTGGAAGGGCTTTCGGGCGCGAAATACAAAAGAATTGAAACCATAAGTTTCTGTCTCAGGCGTGTGAACACCTTCTAATTCCTTGAGCCAGCCAGCTGAATTTTCAGCGACTTCCAGATTGAATAAGCCGGTGTTCAGGATTTCTTTGGGTGGAATATGCCCCATTTCTGAGCGCAGGATGCGGGCGTCTGGGTTCAGTTTTTTCATTAATCCTTCCAAAAACAGGAGTTCTGCTTCGGTAGCGAGGTCGGTTTTATTCAACAGAATTACATTGGCAAACTCGACCTGTTCGGTCAAAAGATTAACCACAGGCCGGCGATCATTCGGGTCGTCTGTTAATTGGCGATCCAGGATGTTGTCGGCACTGCTAAAGTCATCCAGAAAATTGCGGGCGTCCACGACGGTGACCATTGTATCCACATAAGCGAACCGACTTAGATCACCACCACTTTCTTCACTGACAAAGCTGAAGGTCTGAGCCACCGGAACCGGCTCGCTGATGCCCGTGCTTTCGATGAGCAGGTAGTCAAACCGGTTTTCCTGCGCCAACCGCTCCACCTCCAGCATGAGGTCTTCCCGGAGCGTGCAGCAGATACAGCCATTTGACATCTCGACTAATTTTTCCTCCGCCCGTACCAGGTTGCCGCCCGCTTCCACGAGTTGGGAATCAATATTTACTTCCGACATATCGTTGACAATGACGGCTACTTTTAAACCTTCTTTGTTGCTCAAAATGTGGTTGAGTAAGGTCGTTTTTCCCGCACCCAGAAATCCGCTCAGGACCGTGACGGGAAGTTTTTTTACAAGCTTCATGCTATACTAAAGTATTGACCCACCAATGATAACAGCCACCAGGACTGCATGCATCAGCAAGTGTTAAAGCGAAAAAAATGATGGTTTTGAAAAAAAATCAGGCAGGAAATACCGGGGGCGCCCTGGCGGGCAAATGGACTGATGATTGGCGAACAAAACAGGAAATGACTTTGGGCCGAATATTTTCCCGGACATGAGGCGCCAGATGCACAAAGGCCGGTAATGGCGGAGGTGTAGTGGTCTGACTCAGATGAAACAGGCAAAGCGGACATGATTCGTGGCCGTGGGCTTCCGCGAAATACACACTATGGTCGTGTGCCTCTAAGTGATGAATATGGTCTTCACAATGCCCCCAATGCTGGTGTAGCTCTTTGCCAACAATGGCAAAAAGGAATACGGACAGTAACAAGGCTGCCAAAGGGCGGTATGGACGCGCTTTATTCAAAATAAGAGTGGGTCAGAAAAATATGCTTCTTTTTGGATGGGTAGTGA
>JALHRK010000847.1 GCA_022841505.1 Saprospiraceae bacterium
GCACCCTCTCGCTGCTGGCCTTGGGGCTGTTGACGGTGGGGGTTCAGGTGGTGCGGGCAGCGCTGGAGAATCCGGTTAAGAGTTTGCGAAGCGAGTAGGGGCGACCCTTGCGGTCGCCCAAAAATAAAAGGCAGAGCCTTTTAAATAGTAGACACGAGGCCGGAGCCTCGCGCCAGCAATACAACGTGTATAACCTGGCAACAACATCACGACGATTCATAGGCCATCACAGCGACCGCAAGGATCGCTGTGATGGCAGGGCGACCGCAAGGGTCGCCCCTACCACGACCACCTGGCACCAGCAAGATGCTTTCAATCCCGAAAACCATCGAAACAAACCCTTTCCCTGTCGAATTTTCCTTCGCTTTTTGAGCAAAAAAACGGTAATTGAAGTAAAATTCACCCGATGACGATTAAAAAAACAGCATGGACGATGGCGCTCGCCTGCACAATGGGCCTGGCATCGAGTCAATCAGATCAGGGGCTTCGCGGCGAATACTTTGAGGGCTCCGATTTTAAAAAGAAAGTGATGACCCGCACCGACGCCCAAATTAATTTTGTCTGGGACAATATCGCGCCGGTTAAAGGCATGGATCCCGAGCATTTTTCCATCCGCTGGTGGGGCAAAATCAAAGCGCCGGAAACAGGAACTTACACCTTTCGCGCCCATGTGGACGACGGCATCAAAGTGAAAGTCAACAATCAATTGGTCATTGACGCCTGGGGGATGCACGATTCCGAACGCTTCACGGGCACAATTGACTTAGAGGCCGGGCGCTATTACGATTTTTACGTCTCGTATTTCAACGGCATGCTGGAAGGCGAAATTCAGTTGTTCTGGCAATTGCCCAGCGAATCCGGAAAACGCGACCAGATCGTTTCCGGTAAGTATTTTTATACCAAAGTACCGCCCCCGCCTCCGGTTGTGGCAGCTAAGCCGAAGCCAAAACAGCCCGTCAAACCCGCGACAAAACCAACGCCCCAAAAGACGCCGGCCATTGTGAAACCGGCAGAAACGCCCAAGCCTGCCGAGCCAGTGCGGGAAGTGGAAGTGGCCCAACCGGAATTACCTGCAAAAGCAGCTGCGGTGCATGCGGATACCCTGAAAAAATACATTCCAAAAAATGTACTTTTTGTACAAACTAAACCCACAATCCTTGAGGAATCATATCCCGGATTGGACAAACTCAGCCGGTTTCTGGTGAACAATCCAAACCTGCGCCTCAGCATTGCCGGGCATACCGACAAGTTGGGCAATCCGGCCAACAACCTCAAATTGTCGGAGGCGCGTGCACAAACGGTGGCCAATTATTTGATTGAAAAAGGCGTGGCAGCGGAGCGGATTACGACGAAAGGATACGGCGATACGAAACCGTTGATTAAAAAACCGCATGTTCGGAACCGGCGGGTGGAGTTTTTGATATATTAACTAAAAGCAGGCCCTATTTAGTGTCTGTCCATTTAGTCGAGTGTCTGCTCTTTAGAGTTCGAGAGCAAGGCATTTTTTGCCCCAAAAACGGGAGTTTACTGACGTAAATGACCGGTTTTTGTTTCGACTTCGCTCAACAACCGGTCATTGAGCGAAGTCGAAATG
>JALHRK010000848.1 GCA_022841505.1 Saprospiraceae bacterium
TGTCCGCTGCCCGGATTAAGTGTGACGGCACCGGTACCTGCATTACAAGCGGAAGGTTGGTTGTCCAACACGGCCAAATCCAGTGTAGGATTGTCTGCCGCAAGGACAAAAGCAAGTGAGGCATTGCATCCGATGGCGTCTGTAACGGTTGCGGAATAAGCGCCGGCGGCAAGCCCGTTGGCTGTTTCAGCAGTCAGCATGGGGTCGTGGCTCCAGGCATAGCTGTAGGCAGGAATACCGTTTTGCACCTGCAACTGGGCCGAACCGTTCGCGGAAGCGCATAAGGCATTGCCAGAGGTTGCAAGTACCAATTCCAGGTCTGTATTTTGATTTAAAACCACTGCATTCAGTTCGGCATCACAACCCAAAGCATCTGTCACCGTAACGTTGTAAGCACCTGCCAGCAGGCCCGAAGCCGTTGGCGCATTCAGGGCTGGATTGTGGCTCCAGGCATACGTGTATGGACTCTGGCCGTTAAATGCGGTGACTGAAATGCTGCCGGTTGGCATCGAACAGGCCGTTTCCAGCACTGACAACAACTGAAGGGTTGGCGATTCGCCCGCCCCAATTGTTACGATGGCCACGCCCTGGCAGCCCGTAGCATCGGTCACCGAAACCTGGTAAGTACCGCCAGCCAAGTTGATGGCAGTCGCCGAATTTAAAGCCGTATTTTGACTCCAGGAGTACGTATACGGTGCGCTGCCTCCGGTTACTGCGACGCCAATAATGCCGTTGTTGTTTCCACAACTTGCGTTTTGTTGATTAACTACGCTCAGGTTAGGACCATCCGAAGCCTGAACAGCCGCAGTATAAACCTGCTGGCATCCGGCTGCGTCTGTTACAGAAACAGTGTAGGAAGCGACCGGTAAATTTGCGGCAAGCGGGGCGTTTAGCCCACCGTCATGGCTCCAGGCGTATTCGTAAGGCGCTACGCCATTTGCAACAGATAGAGCCACTGAACCATTTGAATTGCCGCAGGTCGTTGCCTGAACATTTGCGCTAAGCAAAAGTCCGGGATCGGCTTCAACCGTAGCGACGAGGTTGGCCACGCAGCCGTTTGCATCGGTAGCAGAAATGCTGTACTCGTCGGGAGGCAGGTTGGAGGCTGTTCCGGTGTTCAAATTGCCGTCGTGGCTCCAGGTGTAAGTGTAGGGCAACGCGCCGCCGGTGACTACTACGCTGACAGCACCATCATCCTGTCCGCAGTAAGCATCCGTTAGAGAGGAAAGGCTCATTTGTGGGGCTGCCAGCAAAGCAACCGTGGCCTGTACGGAAGCCGTACAACCGTTGTCGTCGGTTACAACGACCGAATAATTACCGGCATCCAGACCGGCAGCCTGAATGAATTGCAGGTTGGGGTCGTGCGACCAAACGTAGGTATAAGGCAACGTGCCGCCGCTGACATCGAGGGTAATGGTTCCGTTCCCGTCATTGCAAAGGCTGTTTTCTGCATCCGCTGAAGCGACGGGCGGGGCGAGGTAGGCAATTGCCTGGGTAACGATGGTTTGACAACCTGCCGCATCGGTCAGGGTCAGGGAATAATTGCCTGAATTTAAGTTGGACACTGTCGGGCCGTTTGCACCCGGGTCGTGGC
>JALHRK010000849.1 GCA_022841505.1 Saprospiraceae bacterium
ATCGCTGGTGCCGATCCAAAGCAGGTTGGGGTTGGCAGGGTCGGGCAGCAGCGATTTAACCACGTTGCCGGGCAGGCTGTTGCGATCCGCCGGATTGGTGCGCAGCAGGGTAAACGAAAAAGCACCTTTGCCGTCCGGTTCAGCTTTTAACAGGCCGTTCGGCGTCCCGGCCCACCAAATGCCGCCCTGTGTTTTCACTAAAGCAAAGATGCCGCTCACCCCTTTCGGACGCGGCTGCATTTCGAACATGGAAAAAGCGCGGGAGGCAACATCGAAACGCATCAATTGATAATGATTGCCAAACCATACTTCGCCGGGCGCCTGGTAACTCATTTCAAAGCGAACCGGACTGTGAAACGATTCCGGAAACGGGATGATGCCAAGTGGCCCGTCTTTCAGGGAATATTCAATTAATACCGGTTCTACGCGACCGAGCGGCGTATTCCAACCGTTTCCTGTAGCAATCCAGAGGCGGTCATTTTCGCCGTTAACAATACGCAGCGCTTCGGTGCCCCGAATAAGGAGACCCAGTTCGGAAAAAGGCGTAAACTGATCCTTGGAAAAATCGAAAACGCCGCCGGGTTTAGTTCCCCTGCCAGGTTCGTTCAGCCAGGCTCTGCCCTTACTGTCGAAAACTGGCTCGGCGTAGAAAGAATGACCAGGAAAATAGTTTTTGAAAATGCTGCGGCGCGGCGAAAATTTTCGAATCCCCCGTGTATTGGTGCCAAACCACACATTCCCATCGCGGTCCGTGAGGCTGCAAATCGCCTGCTCGGGAATGGACAAACGGTAGGCTGCGTCCCCGGCGTCCGGTGTTTTTGGCAAGCGCCTGAGGTCAAATCCATACACCAGCGAATCGGCCCGCAGCCAGATCATTCCCGTGTTGCGGTCGGTGTGCAGGACGCCATTTGCTTTAAAGTCCAAAGGAAAAACCTGCCATTGCCGGCCATCGTATCGCGCTAAGCGGTTCCGGGCGAAAACCCAGGCGCCCTCCGCAAGGTCTGGTGCAACGCTCAAATTGGCGAGCAATTGATAGCGCGCTAATTGAAGTCCCCTCATTTCAGAAGGCAGGGAAGTGCGTTCGGTTTTGCCGGTCGCTAAATCGCGGATCTGCAATTCATCTTTTCCCAGTATCCAAAGTTTGCGCCCGTCTTCAGATAAAGCCATGTCGCAAACTTCTGATGCAATTTCTTTCCAGCTAAACAGGGTTTCCGGTTTTGCGCCCTGTTCTACCTGTACCATAAAGTCTTTGTGCCATTGCAGGTGAAACAGCTTCACGACTTCGTCCATCACTAAGAGCAGCCAAACTGCATTTTCCCGTTCGGGCACCACTTTCAAATATTCATTGAACCGCGATAAATCTACCGGAACGGGATACGCCCGATGCGTGGCGCGATGGAAAATATTGAATTGCAGCGCAGTAGGCATCACCCAAAGGAACTCACCGGTGGCTGCGATGCCAAATATGCCGTTGCCGGCGATGGAAAGCGTATCGTAAGGGTCGTTTCTGAAAACGGTAAATTCGTAGCCGTTAAAGCGGTTCAACCCGTTGCTGGTGGCAAACCACAGAAACCCGTCCTCGTCCTGT
>JALHRK010000850.1 GCA_022841505.1 Saprospiraceae bacterium
GTACAAACCACCTTCTATGAAGATGTGGACATGGACGGCTTCGGCGATCCCAATAGCTTGGCGATGGACTGTACCCCGCCTCCTGGTTATGTAATCAACGACACTGATTGCGACGATACCAACGCCGACCTCAATCCAAATACGGTCTGGTATTTAGACGCAGACAACGACAACTACTATACCGGCTCCGGAATGACCCAGTGTGTTTCGCCCGGCCCAGGTTACAAATACAGCGGCCTGCTTGGCGGCAACGATTGCAACGACGGCAATGCAGCCATCAATTCCGGCGCAACCGAAATCTGCAATGACGGCATTGACAACAATTGCGATACACAAATAGATGAAAATTGCAGTTCCTGCCCGGCCACGGGAACGATCTGGTATGTAGATGCAGCGGCAGCATCCGGCGGAAACGGCGCTTCCTGGACTTGCGCTTTCCAGCAAATACAAACGGCCATTAATGCTGCGGTCAACGGAGATCAAATCCTGGTTGCTGCAGGCACTTATGTCGAAAACCTGTTTGTCAATAAATCTTTGACAATAACCGGCGTAGACGGCAGAGACCTGACCTTCGTTCATGCAGCTACCGCAACTTATACCTTACATGTAGACGGCAATGCCGGTGCACCGGTGCTTAGCGGGAATGTCACCATTGAAGGATTTACTTTCGCCGATCCGCAAAGACTGCACTGGTGCATTGTGGCGACAGATCATATCGCTACCGGCCTTCAATTGACCTTCCGGAATAACCGGATCACCGATGGCAATCGTTATGGTTTTTGGGATTACCACTCACATGGCATTTTGCTTTGCGAAAACAATATTTTTTCTGATGTTTATTACGGCATGTTGCTGGAAGGTTGGGATACCGGCATGGTCACCATCCAGAACAATGAATTTACCAATTTGCATTTTTATCTTGACCAGAATGGAGTGGCAAATCCGGCATTCGGCGGGCCTGTTGGTATCCTGTCCATGACGTACAGCAGCGATGGCGGCGTAGATTGTACGAATCCTTACCGGATTTTTGAAAACCACTTTCACACGTATTTCAATGATGGACTCGGCATTGTCTTTAATGGTGGTTTGACGGGGCTTGGCGCTGCAAAATATACCGACGTTGAAATTTCCCGCAACACCATTGCTCCCGGCGCAACCGGCACGGGCATTCGTTTGAGGAATTTACCGGCGCCAAACAACAGCCCAAATGGCGGCGTTCACAATGCAGGAATTTACAACAATTTCATCAGCAATGTTCTGTTCGGCATCAGGTTGCAGGGGGACAACCCGGGAACGGAAGCCACTCAAAACAGCCTCGTCAATTGTTCAACAGATGCTATTGAAAATACCGGAACCGCGTTGATGGAAGCCTCCTGCAATTGGTATGGCAGCGCAGCAGCAGCGAACGTGGCGCCTCAGATTTCCGGCAATGTTAATTACCAGTCCTGGCTCGTAAATGGAACGGATGATGACCTCGTTACCCTCGGTTTTCAACCTGTTTCCGGCAGTTGCACCGGATGTGCTCAACCTGTGCTTCAAACAACGATCAATACGGTTGTTGTCACGAACAACAATAACGGTACG
>JALHRK010000851.1 GCA_022841505.1 Saprospiraceae bacterium
AGCTTGAACCGAATGGAAGCATTCGCTACGTCTGGATTTTCAGTGCCATTGCAGCGTTCATCCTGCTCATTGCCTGCATCAATTTTATGAACTTGGCCACGGCGCGCTCAGCGGGGCGAGCCAAAGAAGTGGGCATGCGCAAAGTGCTCGGAGGGGCGCGATCGGCTTTGATCGGGCAGTTTTTGAGCGAATCGCTGGCCATTTCAGCCATGGCGGTGCTGTTGGCTACGCTGGTTGCCGCATTGGCCATGCCCTGGTATCGGGAGTTGACGGGGCGGGAAGATTTGGCCATCCCCTGGAGTTCGCCCGTCTTTTGGGCTGCCCTCACCAGCGGTACAGTACTCGTGGGGTTGCTGGCTGGCAGTTATCCGGCATTCTTTTTATCGGCATTTGATTCTATCCGGGTGCTGAAAGGGCAGGTTTCCGGCATGGGCCGGGGCGGGAATCTCCGCAGTGTTCTGGTTGTTTTCCAGTTTTCTGTTGCTGTGGCGCTAATTATTGCCACCATGCTGGTATTCAATCAGTTGAATTTTATTCAAAATAAAAAATTGGGGTTTGAAAAAAGTCAGGTCATCATCATAGACGACGCGTACGGATTAGAGGATAAGGTTTACACGTACAAGGAAGAAATGCTCCGGCATCCAGCCATTGAAAGCGCAACGGTTTCGGGCTACCTACCTGTGCCATCTGGCCGTTCCGACAACACGTTTTCCAAAGTGCGTTCCATAGACAAGGATAATTCGGTGAGTATGCAATGGTGGCGGGTTGACAATGATTATACTGCCACGCTGGGCCTGGAAATTGTGCAAGGGCGCAATTTCGACCCTGCGCGGGTTACGGACAGCACCGGGATCATCATCAATGAAACAGCGGCCCGCCTAATGGGCTTCGCGGATCCCATTGGCCAAAAAATGTATGTCCCAAACCGCAATTTTGAAGGGATGCCGAAACCGGAAGATTTTACGGAACTCACCATTATCGGGGTGGTCAAAGACTTCCACTGGTCGAGTCTGCGCGACAACATTGGCGCGTTGTGTCTGCAATTGGGCCGTTCAACAGGACTGGTTTCGTTCCGCTATAAAGGTGCGGAGACGGGGGCCATCATCGCCGCTTTGGAAAAACAATGGAGAACCATGTCACCCGACCAGGCTTTCAGTTACCGTTTCTTAGACGACGCGTTTGCGCGCATGTACGACGCCGAGCAGCGGGTCGGAAAAATTGCTGGCATTTTCGGCGTATTGTCCATCCTGGTTTCCTGCCTGGGGTTGTTTGGTTTGGCTTCTTTCACGACCGAACAACGCACCAAAGAAATTGGCATCCGCAAGGTGTTGGGCGCCAGCGTGACGGGCATTACGAGCTTGTTGGCCAAAGATTTCCTGAAATTGGTCGTGGTGGCCATCGTCATTGCCAGTCCTTTGGCTTGGTGGCTGATGCAAAAATGGCTGTCCGATTTTGCTTACCGCATCGAAATCCGCTGGTGGATGTTTGTGCTGGCTGGCTTGGCTGCGGTGGCAATTGCGTTTCTGACGGTGAGTTTTCAGAGTGTTCGGGCGGCGTTGAGTAATCCGGTGAAGTCGTTGCGAA
>JALHRK010000852.1 GCA_022841505.1 Saprospiraceae bacterium
GGGTATTCCGACGGCACCCCCAAATGGATGATGGAAGGAAAAATGATGCTTTGGTTTTCGGATCGGGACGGCATGAAAAACCATGGTTCCTGGGGCGGAGAAGCTGACGTTTACGGCATGTTTTTCACCCAGGCAGCTTTCGATCGGTTCAAATTGAGCAAAGAGGATTTTGCTTTGGTGAAAGAGCAGGAAGAGAAAGACAAAAAGGAGGAAGACAAGGCTAAAGAGGGCGACAAAAAAGACAAAGCTGAGAAAAAAGACGACGCCAAAAAGGAAGTAAAACCCATCGAACTGGAACTGGCCGGCATCGAAAACCGCAAGGCGCGGCTGACCATCCACTCCTCCCGGCTTTCCGACGCGGTGTTGTCCAAAGACGGGGAAAAACTTTACTATTTGGCGCAGTTTGAAAAAACCAGCGATTTGTGGGTCACCGAATTGCGCACGAAAGAAACGAAGTTGCTGTGCAAAGACGCCGGTTCCGGCATGGAAATCAGCGAAGACGGCAAATCCATTTTCGTTATTTCCAACGGCAATATTGTCAAAATTGAAACCGAAGGCGGCAAGCGCGAAAACGTGAACATCAAAGGGGAAATGAACCTCAATTATTTGGCCGAAAAAGCCTATATTTTTGACCACGCCTGGCGGCAGGTGGTGAAAAAATTCTACGTCACGGACCTGCACGGGGTAGACTGGAATTTTTATTACCAGGAATACAAGCGCTTTTTGCCGTTCATCAACAACAACCACGATTTTGCGGAAATGATGTCGGAAATGCTGGGCGAACTGAACGCTTCGCACACGGGTTGCCGCTTTTCGCCGCCGCAGGTCAATACAGATGCAACGGCTTATTTGGGGCTATTTTTGGATGAAACCTACACGGGCAACGGGTTAAAAATTGCCGAAATCATTGCCAAAAGCCCGTTGGACAATGCGAAATCCAAAGTCAAAGCCGGCTGCATCATCGAAAAAATTGACGACGCAGCAGTGCGCGCCGATCTAGATTTTTACCAGCTCCTGAACCGAAAAAACGGCCAATTGACGCTGCTTTCTGTGTTTGATCCTGCCACCAATACCCGGTTTGAAGAGGCGGTTAAACCCATTACCCGGGGCGAAGAAAACGAACTCATTTACCAGCGTTGGGTAGAAAATCGCCGGAAAGAAGTGGAAGCGACTTCGGGCGGCAAGGTCGGCTACGTACACGTGCGGGGCATGAACGACCAAAGCTACCGCACGGTGGTGGACGAAGTGCTGGGCAAACACATTGACAAAGACGCCCTGATTGTAGACACGCGCTTCAATGGCGGCGGCTGGTTGCACGACGACTTAGCCACTTTCCTCAGTGGGAAAAAGTACATGGACATGGTGCCGCGCGAGCAAAAAATGGGCCTGGAGCCGATGCGCAAATGGACCAAACCGACGACGGTGCTGGTGGGCGAAAGCAATTATTCTGACGCGCATTTATTTCCGGTCACGTTCAAAGCGTACGACATCGGCAAAACGGTGGGTATGCCCGTTCCGGGAACTGGTACAGCCGTTTGGTGGGAACAACAGATTGACCCCACGCTGGTCTTCGGCATTCCGC
>JALHRK010000853.1 GCA_022841505.1 Saprospiraceae bacterium
ACATTGGGCAGCGACCCAAAATAACCCAGTTTGATTTCGGCCATTCGCCGGCCCGCTTTTGCGCAATTTTCGAGGTCGCGGCCATCCAGCCATGCACTGAGGTAACCCGACCAAAAAGCATCGCCGGCGCCGGTCGTATCTTTTACCTCTACAGGTCGCGCAGGCAGGAAAAGCCTTCCGGATGCGGTTGCAGCAAGGCATCCATCGCCGCCTAATGTGACGCAAACTTCTTTTGCGCCAAGCGCCAAAAAATGATCAGATGCAGCTTGCGGATCCTTCATAGGATTGCCGTAAAGGCGTTCCCAATCTACCTCGCTCACTTTCACCAGCGCCCCGTGCGCGCAATAAGCGGCGACGACCGCCTGTGCCTGTTCGCGGTTGGCCCATATTTTCTGCGCGTAATTGGCGTCTATACTCAGTTGGCAACCCAAAGCAGCCGCCCGTTGTGCTGCGTCCAGAATTGCGCTTTGCGCCGGTTCAAGGCTAAGGGCAAAACAGGTGGTGTGAAAAATGCGCGAGCCAGCCAGCAGGGTATCGGGCAACTGCTCAGCCGTAATCTGGCAATCGGCAGAGCGGTAAGCTTCAAAATTCGATACGGTGCGCGAACGCGTGACAAGAATGAGCGTGGTGGGCGCAGGTACTGATGCTAAGTAGGTGCAGTTTACGCCAATGCCTTCCACGGAACGCAGTAAAAACTGGCCCATGTCATCCTGGCCTACCGTGGCCACTAAGGCTGCCCGGTTGCCCAACCTCGACATATTCATGCATAAATTGGCCGGGCTCCCGCCCTGGATACGGCGAAACTGGGAAACAGCGTCCAAATCATCGGCGAATGCTTCGCTAATAAAGTCAATTAACAATTCTCCTGCGCAGCAAATATCAAATTGGCGTTCCGTGTCGTTAATCATGGCAGATAAGTTGCTTTTTTGTTAAAGGTATAAACTTTTCATTATAGAGACTACACACATGAACCCGCTTTCTTCACTTCATCGTTTCGAAACAATTGCCAGGTTAAAATCAGAGGTTTTTGACCTCGTCATCATTGGTGGCGGGATCACCGGAGCGGGTGTTGCCTTGGATGCCGCTTCGCGCGGAATGAAGGTAGCGCTGCTTGAAAAACAGGACTTTGCTTCCGGCACGAGCAGCAAATCTACTAAATTGATCCACGGCGGATTGCGCTACCTGAAACAATTGGAACTCGGGCTTGTGCGCGAAGTTGGCAGCGAACGCGCCATCGTTCATCGCATGGCGCCACACTTAGTTGTTGGAGAAAAGATGTTGCTTCCGCTGATAAAAGGCGGAACCTACGGCGCGCTGTCCACTTCATTTGGCCTCTGGCTTTACGATTTGCTGGCCAACGTGCAGGGGGAAGACCGTCGGAAAATGCTGGATAAACAAGAAACTCTGGACATAGAGCCGATGCTCGCCAAAGAAGCGCTTTTGGGCGGCGGCTATTATGCAGAATACCGAACAGACGACGCCCGCCTGACTGTGGAGACCCTGAAAACGGCTGTGCAGTTCAGGGCCACTGTCCTCAATTATGCACAAGTTGAAAACATGTTGTACACGGATCGGG
>JALHRK010000854.1 GCA_022841505.1 Saprospiraceae bacterium
CTTATACCTACAGTGCAACCGCATTGTGTGCCATGAACATTGGCGCGAAGGTTGTGATGGTGGATGTGGGGCCTGATTTTAATCTGGCAGCGGATAAAATCCGGGCAGCCATTACCCCGCAGACCAAAGCGATTTTGCCGGTGGATATCGGCGGGTGGCCCTGCGATTACGATGCAATCCGGGCGGTCTTGGAAGCGCCGGAAGTCAGCGCGCAGTTTCGGCCTGCGTCTAAGCGGCAGGAACAGTTGGGGCGGGTATTGGTAGTCTCGGATGCGGCGCATTCCATCGGGGCCGTGTACAAGGGGCAACCGAATGGCCAGCAGGCGGATGCAACCATTTTTTCGTTGCATTCCGTGAAAAATGTGACCACCGGCGAAGGCGGGGCGATTTGTCTGAATTTGCCGGAACCGTTTGACAATGAAGCGGAATACCTGTTTTTGCGGGCTTTTGCGCTCAACGGTCAAACGAAAAGCGCTTTTGAAAAAAACCAGCCGGGCGCCTGGCGTTACGACATCATAGACCAGGGCTTGAAGATCAACCTGCCGGATATTTGCGCGGCCATCGGCCTGGCGCAAATGCGGAAATACACTACCCAATTGTTGCCCGACCGCAAGCGCATTTTTGAACAATACCAGGCAGCGTTTGCCCAACAGGATTGGGCCATTTTGCCGCCTTACCGCGACGAAACCCGGGAATCGTCCTGTCATCTTTACCTGTTGCGCATTGCCGGAATAGACGAACAGCAGCGCGACGCCATCATCCAGGCGATTGCAGACCGGGGCGTAGGCGTCAACGTCCACTACATCCCGATGCCCATGCTGACCCTCTTCAAATCGAAAGGCTACCGGATGGAAGATTATCCGCAAACCTACACCCTGTACGCCAACGAAATCACCCTGCCCCTCTACAACGGACTGACGGAAGACCAGGTGGCATATGTGATACAAACTGTTTGCGAATCGGTTGATCAACGATAATCCTTGTCCATATTCAACCCCATTCGGGGTTGGGCGTGACCTCACCACTTCCACTTTTCCCCCGATTGCATCGGCGGCTATTCACATTTGACCCTTCCAGGGTCCTTCACGCCGTTAAGTTGACGACATTAGGGCTGGGTCGTGGGATAGGGAAGAGTTGAACGAGCTGATCAGCACTTCAAGGAACGTGCAAACTTGTCGCATGTGAGTCGCCATACAACGCCCCGGCAAGTCCCGGCCTATGGTCGGGAGCTGTTGAACGAGTTTGTTAGCACTTCATGGAACGTGCGAACTTGTCGCATGGGAGTCGCCATACAGCGCCCCGAAAGGCGTATCGGCTCGCGGTGGGCTGGGTTGCGGGAGTGGGCGCCTATTTTTGCCTGTTCGATCCCTTTGAGAAGGTTGATTAAAGACCAACAGGCCGATCCAACCATATCTTAAGCCTGAAAACCAGGCAAAAATCAGCGGCGAGCCGAGCAGCCAACCTAAAGCCAGACAAAGGCTCCAACCGTCAGTTATCCCGACTTTTAAACCTGAAAACCAGGGCGCATTATGGCGACAAGCCTTTTTGTTACTTTTTGGGCACAAAAAGTAAAA
>JALHRK010000855.1 GCA_022841505.1 Saprospiraceae bacterium
TATAATTATTCAAGGCCTCATCAAGGAATCCATAACCAAACACCGGCACAAGTAGCCAAAAAACAACATCCAGTCTGGGCTTGCATAACGGGTATAACCTAAGCAAATAATTCAACTAAACACTAAACACGAAACACGAAACACGAAACACCAAGCCAAACGCTACCACACGAATAACTAATAACGGATAACTGATAACTAATTATGTTTTCCACTCCATTGCTCTCCTTCCTGAAAGCCCTCGACCCCGAAATGCCGGCAGTCGTTTATAAGGGCCAAACACTTACGGTCGGGCAATTGCTACTGCGCAGCGAACAATTAGCGACAGGCCTGAAAACCCTGGGGATACAACCCGGCGACACCGCCGTACTGGCTGCCATGCCCGATGCAGGTTTTGTTCAAATCGTTTACGCCGCTATGATGTGCGGCATCCGGCTGGCTGTTATCGACCCGGAAATGGGCCGTGACAACTACCGCGAAAAACTGCGGCAGTTGAACCCCGAATGGGCTTTTGTGGATGCGCGCCTCTTGCTGTTGCAGGAACACCCGCTGTTGCGCCGACTGTATTTCCGGCTATCCAAAAAAGGGATGTATTTTCCCCGTACATCAGGTGTACGTATCATTGCCACCGGCCCCTGGATGCCGGTTTTTCGAAAAAAAACATGGCTGAAAAATTTGTATCAAACAGCGCTGCCGAATAACCCGGCGCAAAACCTGCCCGAAACAACCGATTTCCTGATTACTTATACGTCCGGCACCACTTCAATCCCCAAAGGTGTCGTCCACAGCATCGGCGCCATTACCGCAGGCATCCTGCAAATAGCCGACCTGATCCGGGGCGGACACAACCGGCGCATCGCCACACACCTGCCCTATTTTGCCATGATCGGGCTGAATGCCGGTGTGGAAGCCCATCTTTGGGATTACAAAAGCAGTGCTGTTGCCAAACTGCAATTTATTGAGCAACAAGGCATTACAACGCTATTTGCTCCGCCCTGCGATTATCTGCCGCTGATGGAATTGTGCGAAAAAGAAGGACGGCTGCTACCCGCTTGCCTGCAACATTTGTTCTTCGGCTCAGCGCCGGTGTACCGTTCTTTTCTGGAACGACTCCTTCCTTTGCTGCCCGGCCATGTACGACTGAGCTGCCTGTACGGCATGACCGAAAACCTCGTAGTTGCCACCATCGACGGGCGGGAAAAAGTGCAACTTCCCACCGACGCCGGCGATATTGTCGGTTTTCCGGCCCCGGGCGTGGATATTCAGTTCGCGACCGACGGCGAAATCCTCGTCCGCTCGCCGCAGATGTACAGCCGCTACCTGCATTTGGACAGCCGCGATGCCTGGCACGCTTCCGGCGACCTCGGCCACCTCGACGCAGCAGGGCGCCTGGTGCTGACAGGCCGCAAAAAAGATATGATCATCCGGCGCAACTTCAACTTGTACCCTGGTCTGTACGAACCGACCATCAACCGCATTCCAGGCGTCACAGAATCGGCATTCGTCGGCGTATATGACGAACAAAAACACGACGAAACCGTCATTCTTTTTGTCGAGACCCACCGCCCGATGA
>JALHRK010000856.1 GCA_022841505.1 Saprospiraceae bacterium
GACGTCAAAACGGCGATAAAATCCGTAACGGCTGAAATATCGGCAATCAAATTAACCGTCGTTGTGGTCGTGATGATGTTGCCGCCTGTGTAGTTGGTGAAATCGCTTACAAACTGCTGAGTGAACCCGGACCCATCAACCTGGCAATCAGTGGAACTGCCGCCGAAATCGTCGTCATAAATGTCAATGACATAAATGTCGCCGATCTCGTTCGTAAATCCGGTGCTTAGTCTTTTAGCCATTTGTCCGTCTGCCGTTAAATTGCGCCCGATTGAGCAGGATTAGTAAATCATTGCCGCTGATCCGGGCCTCCAGCGTTCCGCCACCGCCACCGATGGATTTTGCCAAAATAGATTCCAGGGAGGATAACGGTGCAATTACTTCGGGGTCAATTCGTGCATTTGGGTTATCTCCAACCGTTGCCAGTGTTTCACCATAGGCAAGTCCACCCGTGGCAAGTTTCGGCGCTGTAATGCCTCCGATAAGGGAAGAAAACAGCCCCGCCGCCAATGCTCCGGCAGCCCCCGCAATCGGAATGGCTAAAATGCCCAGTAATCCGGTAGCGCCTTTTAAAGTGTTCGCAACGGCTGCCGCAACCCCTTGTTGTATCAAACTTTTTACGATGACAATTGCCGCCTGTGTAGCTGCTTTTGCAAGGTCTTTAAAACTGCTTACTCCATCCTGCACACTGGTTGCGAACTCACCAAGCCCAGCCGACAATGCGGATTGAATCAGCAGCGTTTTTGAGTAAACTGAATCGAATGACTTTTCAGTTTCCGCTAATTGTTCCCGTATAAATTCCAGGCTGCTGGAGACTTCGCCCGTTGCAAGCCCTTGCGCCAATGCTGCCTGTAATGCTGCTATCCTGTCTTTTGCGCCCTGAAAAGCGTTGCCGGTGAACTCTGTGCGCTGCTGAATGAGTGCCAGTTCTTCGCCGAGTGTGCGCAAAAACGTATTTGTTTCCGGCGCCGCTACCCGTTTGAGTGCATCAGCAATAATCCGTGAATTGGCATCCGTTTTTGTTGCAATATTATCGGGAATCAAATTGAGCGTTGGCAATGCCGCTGGCCCTGTCACGGTTTGCGCCCGCGGCCCAAGTATATCTTTCGGCGTGGCGCTTAGTGTCTGATAATTCTTTGTTACCGATTCCACCGCCGCCCCGGTAGCCGTCAGCGTCCGCAATTGCCCCTCTAATGCTGCCTTTTGCGCCTGGAGTGCTGTTGTTGCTTTTTTTGTGTTTTCTTCCAGCGCTGCCGATTGCCTTGCAGCGAATCCAACCTCATCGTCTTCGCTTAAATCGAAAAACGCCGCAAGTGCATTGCCTACCGTTTTGATCCCGCTTACTGCGTTATCTGTTGCAAGTTGCTGCGTGTCCAGCAGCTTTTGTTCTACCTCAATCAGTTTGTTGGTAGTCGCTGTAATTCTTGCCCGTGCTAAAAGTTGCTCATTATACTTGTTCAGCGCCCCGGTAATATCTTCAACCTTTGATTTCTCAATAGTCAGTTGCCCGAAGTAGTCTGAATTGATTGCCTTTAATTTTTGAAGTGCAACCTCTTTTTCCTTCCGGCTTTG
>JALHRK010000857.1 GCA_022841505.1 Saprospiraceae bacterium
GAGTTTTGCTGCATCATAACTTTAGCCATAACGGCTTTGCCCGCAGATTTGTCTTCCACAGAAGCCTGAATGGAAACAAACTGTACGGCACAGAAAGCAAGGAGAAGGGTAATGATAATTTTTTTCATAAAACAAGAATAGATTGTGTTCAAGTGCCTACTTTTTCGAGGCTTTTCGGCAATGGCCCCCTACTTTTTTCACAGGATTTTCGGTCGTTTCCTTTAACGGCGAAGTTCTGCAAAGACTTTGAGATTTTGAGAGGCGCAGGCTGAAAAATATTTGTTAAACTATTTAACTCCTGAATCAGTAAGGTTTTTGCCTTCCCAGGCGCCTGTCATACCTGTTACCTGGAAGCGGGTAAACATTTCCTCGCTGTACCAGTCGCGGTCGCGGGTTTTGCGCACCACCTGTCCGTGCGCCGGGTTGCGGTAAGCATATTGTTGGATGGCCTCCATATTGCGCCAGATACTAAAAGTGGCCTGGTAGATCAGGGGCGTTTCGCCGATACCGATACTCAACAGCAGGTCTTTTTGTTCGGACAAAGACGCGCTCGCAATGGGCGTGTAGCGCAAAAACTCCGGCAGCCGTTTTAACCGGATACGCGCCCTGGTCAGCACAGCCACGGGCGCATCGGCAGATATATTTTGTTCCGCAATTGGCGAAAAGGGGTTTTCACCATTCCAGAGTCCGTGCGTGCGCAGGGGCCGGAGGAAGGTGGTCATCTGCTCCGTGCTGCGCAGGTGGGCCTGCTGTGCAAAAGGGTTGTCCTGCTGAAATTGGCTCCAGGCATCTTTCGAGTCCCACACGCCCAGCAAGGCATACACGCGCCAGTTGGGCCAAAGCCCGAAGCCGCCGCTGCCGCCGCTGCCCATGAGTTTGTAAAATTGTAAACCGGGCGTTCGGCGCAGGGCTGTGTGCGCCTGCTGCATTTGGCGCAGCGCCCAAAAGATGTGCTCGGGCGGATAGCGGAAAAGGGTTACGGTTGTCAAAGGTGAGAGGGTGAGAAGGTGAGAGGGTGAGAGAGTGAGAGATGTGAGAGGGTGAGAGATGTGAGAGATGTGAGAGGGTGAGAGATGTGAGAGAGGGAGAGGATGATAAAAAACAGTGCCTGGCAGATGAGGAGGATGACAGCCAAGCGGTTGCGTTCGCCTATTTTCCAGGCAAAAAACAGGTATTGCAGCACAAAACCTGTTACAAACCAGGCCACATAATTCTGCATCGGCACCGTATTGCCTTCCCAGGACCAGAAACCGCTGCGCATGGCGACCGGTTCGACCAGCACATCGAGGCCGGTCATGAGCGCAGCGCCTAAGGCCGCCTGCAACCAGACACCCGACCTCGGCAACAGATAATAAGCGGCAATGCCGCAACAATACGCCGTAATGAGCCAGTTGACGCCAATCAGCAGGGGCGTATTGAACACTTTCCAGCCAAACACATAATCATACCGATAGACGCCGAAAATAACGCCGGTATTCACCCCCAACACTTCTATCCAGAACCCAATCAGCCAGGAAATGACCAAAAAATACCAGAAACGCCGCGTTTTTTGGGTATGAAAATAAAG
>JALHRK010000858.1 GCA_022841505.1 Saprospiraceae bacterium
TGGCGTTCACGAATATTGGTTCAAAAATTACCTACACCAAATCTATTGACCGGGATTTCATTCCGGCCAACTTCGGACTTGGCGCTGCGTGGACGTTGAACCTCGACGATTTCAACACCCTCACGTTCGCAGGCGACCTCAACAAACTGATGGTGCCGACCCCCTGCCCTACCGGCACGGATTGCGACGTTGACCCGCAGGACGGCCGCCTGGACTACAAACAGCAGTCTTCGGTTTCCGGCATCTTTTCTTCTTTCAGCGATGCGCCGGAAGGATTCAACGAAGAGCTTCGGGAGTTGCAATACTCTTTGGGGGTTGAATACTGGTACGATAAGCAGTTTGCCGTGCGCGCCGGCTATTTCCACGAACACGTACAAAAAGGCAACCGCAAGTTTTTTACGGTTGGTTTGGGTCTGAAATACAACATCTTCGGGATGAATTTCTCTTACCTGGTGCCGACAACCAACCAGCGCAACCCGCTTGACAATACGCTGCGGTTCTCGTTGTTGTTTGATTTTGGCGCATTCGAGGCAGATAATTAATATTTCTCGATAAAGTTTTCAAGACGAGAGCCATCCTGATTGTTTGAGGATGGCTCTTGTCATTTTCAGACAGCTGGCGAGAAACAGTTTCCCGCAAAGTTCGCGGAGGACACGCAAAGTCCGCAAAGCGAGACTCCCCTTTGCGCCATTAGCGGGAAAATTCAGATGCGAAGAAAGACGCCAGCCTTTGCGACCTTTGCGGGAAATTGTAGCCGCAAACCATTTTGGTTGCACTTTCCACTTTCTTTCTGATCTTTGTCATTGAAAAACATTCATTGATTTTCTATTGATTGGGGTGAAAAAACGAACGCAACATACCACGCTTTCCGTCCACAACGCCGTCATCCCGGTAAAAATCATCCGGGAACGCAGGCCCAATGTGCGCGCAGCCATCGGAAAAACCGGGGCGACCCTGCGCATGCCCACCCTGACTTCTATTTCAGATGAACGCAAACACCTGAACTGGCTGCACGAATGGTTGCACGAACGATTGGCCCAACGCGCGCCGCTTGCACAGCGCTTTACACCAAAGACCTTCGCGGACGGAGAAACCCTGCAGGTGGGCGCTCGCAATTATACCCTGAAAGTCGTTTATGAAGACCGCAAAACGCATACGGCGCGGCTGCAAGACGGGGTAATCCAGTTGCGCCTTAGCCCAATTGAGACCGGCATAGATTTAGAGAAATCCATCAGACAATTGTTGAGCCGGGTGGTGGCGCAGGACTTCCTGCCCGAAATCGAGCGCCGCGTTGACGACTGGAACGACCGCTTTTTTCAAAAAGAAATCAGCGGCGTGCAAATGCGCTACAACCAGTCGAACTGGGGTAGTTGCAGCCGCAGCGGTTTCATCCGGTTGTCCACCCGCCTGTTGTTTACGCCGCCGGAAGTTTTAGATTATGTGATCGTGCACGAGCTGGCCCATTTGGTGGAATTCAACCATTCTGCAAATTTCTGGGCGGTGGTGGCTAAGGCAATTCCGGATTATAAGCAGGCGGTGAAGTGGCTGAAGGCGCATGGGGAGAG
>JALHRK010000859.1 GCA_022841505.1 Saprospiraceae bacterium
CCGGTAAAACGCCTAACTCCGCGAAACTCCTTTTACTCCGCGAAACTCCGCGCCATAACTCCCCGCCACAATCAAGTTTTCGCAGACATCCTAAGCCTCCTCCTTCCCACAAATTTTTTCTAACTTGCGCCCTCCAAAATCAGTTGTTCAATGAGCCAACGCAAGCAACAACCGCGTAAGCCTTCGGCGCCCGAGCCAAAGGCGCCTGTGTCCCCCCCGAAAAAGCCAGCACCGGAAAAAGCGAACCTGACCACGCCGCACGATGGGCTGCTGCGCAAGGTATTCTATGGCTTAGCCGGCGGGATGCTCCTGCTGTTGCTGGCCTTGGCGCCCGGCAGCGGCATCAACGCCGACGACGAATACCAGGTAGATTATTCCGAAAAATTGGTGGACTACTACGCCACCATGGGCGCCGATACGGCCGCGCTGAACATTCCCAAAGGCAACATGCATTTGTACGGCGGCTTGTTCGACCTTACGGCGGGCGCCATCAACCACGGGCTGGGCTATACCGAATACGACGCGGGCTACCACACGGTGCGGCATTTGCTGATCGCGTTGTTTGGCTTTTTGGCGCTGTTGTTTACAGGCTTGCTGACCAAAGAAATTGGGGGCTGGCGCGCCGGGATTTTGGCGCTGCTGCTGCTGTTTTTATCGCCGCGATTTTTTGGGCATTCGTTGATGAACCCCAAAGACATTCCGTTTGCGGCGGGTTTTGCCATTTCGTTGTATTATCTGACGCGATTGCTGCGGGAATTGCCGCAATGGAGCTGGCGCACGGCGGGCGGACTCACCGCGGGCATCGCCATCGCTTTGGCGACGCGCTCCGGCGGTTTGATGCTCATCGGCTACCTCGGGTTGTTTGCCGGACTTGATTTTTTGGCGAAAGCCAATGCCAAAAAATTACCCAAAACCGGCAGCGCGCTGCTCAATTATGCATCTGCCATTGCGGGCATTGCCATCGCCGGGTATTTTCTGGCGGTGCTCACCTGGCCTGCGGCCTTGGTGGACCCGTTGCGGCACCCACTGGCTTCGCTGGCTGAATTTTCCAAGCTCGGGGTGCGCATCCGCGTGCTGTTTATGGGCGACAACGTGTGGTCCGACGGCACGCCGTGGTATTACCCGGTACTGTGGATCGCCAAAACGATTCCTTTGGCGGCCTTGATCGGGTTTGTCGGCGGCTTTTTGGCGTTGCCGTTCCTGTGGCGGCGCTACCAGGCCTTGCCGGTTTTGATGGTGGCTTTTGCTGCCGTATTCCCATTGGCTTACATCATTTACAAAGACTCACTGCTGCACGACGGCTGGCGACATTTGTTGTTCGTTTACCCGGCGATGGTGGTCCTCGCCGCGTTGTTCTGGACGACTTGCGAACATTGGGTACGCAACAACAAAGTCGGGCACTACGTCCTCATCGGTGTGGTGGCGCTGGGTTTGCTGGAACCAGCCGTTTTTATCGCCCGGAACCTCTCCTACCCTTACGTGTATTTCAACCCCATCGGCGGCGGATTGCACGGCGCGTACGGCAATTACGAAACCGATTATTGGGGCGTGAGCGCCAAACAGG
>JALHRK010000860.1 GCA_022841505.1 Saprospiraceae bacterium
CTTGCGGCGTGGCGCCGATGCTTATTTGTCCAAACCTTTTCACCAGGGCGAACTGCTGGCAACACTGGAGAATCTGCTGGAACAGCGGAGGAAGCTGCAAGAAAAGTTCCTTAGTCAGCAGTTGGCAGTTGGCAGTCAGCGTGATGGAACTGACACCCAACTGCCAACTATCGAACTGCCCACTGCCGACTTAACCTTAGAAGACGCTTTCCTCCAAAAATTCCGTGCTGTCGTTGAGGCCAATTTGTCTGACCCCGACTTCGAGATGCCGCAATTAGAGCGTGCCCTGGCGATGAGCCGCAGTCAGATTTTCCGTAAGGTGAAGGCGCTCACGGGCAAGTCGCCCAGCCTGTTTATCCGTTTCATCAGGCTACACCGCGGGAAGCATTTGTTGAAAACCTCCAATCTAAGCGTCTCCGAAATCGCCTACCAGGTGGGGTATTCTGCCCTGAATAATTTCTCGGATGCGTTCCTGGAAGAATTTGGGGAGCGCCCTTTGAAGGTGCGGGGGTAAGGCATCCATGCAACATCTATTTTATTCATTATCTTAAGATTATCAAATTTTCGCATTCCCTTTTGCAACATAGCAAGTAATTAAAAATCTCGCCATGCAACCTGCTCCGTAGTCTTTGGCTGATGGCAGGTAGCCCGCCAATCTGCCTGCGCCCATCTTTGTGCCAGAGGTTATTTCCCTAAACCAGTTGCTTTTTTTCAACACCAATTAACGTCTTTGATATGAATGCGAAAGTTTTTTCCACGCACACCGTCCGCCTTTGCGCGGGCATATTTTTGCTGATCAGTCTGCTGTCAGTCAACCTGACTGCTGCCGTGCGCTATGTCAAGCAGGGCGGCACGGGTAACGGCTCTACCTGGGGCAATGCTTCCGGCGATTTGCAAGCCATGATTAATGCCTCCGGCGCCGGCGACCAGGTCTGGGTTGCCCAAGGCACGTACAACAACGGTTCCTACGTCATGAAAAACGGCGTAGAAATCCTCGGCGGCTTCCCGAACACCGGCAACCCTGGCTTGGGCGCCCGCAACTGGATAGCACAGGTGACTACGCTCAGCGGCGGTTCGAATGTCATTCGCAATGCCTTCACCATCGGCAGCCCGCTCACCGGCACGGCGGTATTGGACGGGTTCACCATCACGGGAGGGTCCGGAGATGCAAATGGCGGTGGCATGTTCAACCAATACGCCTCGCCCACGGTGAGAAACTGCGTTTTTTCCGGAAACTCTGCCCTGCAAGGGGCCGGGATGTACAACTTATTCGCCACGCCTACGGTAACAAACTGTATTTTTTCCGGGAATATCTGCCAAGGCCCGGGCCTCCAATACGGCGCTGGCATGGCCAATGAATTTTCCTCCCCGACAGTAACGAACTGCCTTTTTTCCAATAATGTGGCTGGTACCTCGGGCAGCGGAATGCACAATGGAGAGAATTCCAATCCGCTGGTACTCAATTGCACTTTTTCAGGGAATACATCCAACATTGGAAGTGCCATTTATAATAGATACACAAATTCCAACCCGACCATCAAAAACTGCATCATCTGGGGCA
>JALHRK010000861.1 GCA_022841505.1 Saprospiraceae bacterium
GGCCTTCTTTCAGCATGATTTTGAAAACGGCCAGCCCTTTACCGGGCAGGTATTCCTCCAGACGGGAGTCGCCTGTGTTTTCGCTGCGCACCGTCAGGGTATCGCCTTTGAACGCTTCCTGTGTCGCCCAGGCCAGGATGTACGGCGGCAACTTTTCGCCTAAGGCATTCGCAAATTGAAGCGAATCCCCCAATTGGTTGGGAAAGTAGTCCTTAGCGGAAAACGCCTGCTGCCCGAAGCTGGTGCAGGTAATCAGCAAAAATAGGGTAAACAGAATTGAATGTTTCATGGGAATATGAATTTTAATGAGGGGTTATTTGGGAAGGTTAAAGGATAAAGTAGAAAGGATAAAGTGGTGCCATACTTTGATCGGCAATGTAACCCCTACTTTAACCTTTAACCTTTCTACTTTAACCTTGGATATAACCTTGGATTTCAATTGAAATCAACCAGCTCAATGTCAAAAATCAGCACAGCATTAGACGGAAGACCCGGAGGTGGGTTACCACCATAACCCAATTCAGAAGGAATCAGGAAGGTGCCTTTTCCCCCTTTTTGCAGGAGCGGAATGGCAATTTGCCAGCCTTCAATCAGGTTTGCCAATGGGAATTCGATCGTGTTGTTTCCGGTCGTTTCGTCGAACGTGACGTTGTCTGTAAAATACCCTTTGTATTTAACCTTAACGTTTGAGGATAACGTTGGGCTTCCGCCGGAACCAGGCACGGTAATGACGTGGAAGATACCCGATTCGTGTTCGACTGCCGTCAGGTTGTTGTCGGCGATGTAGTTCAAAATAATCGCCCGGTCTATTTCACCCTGGTCTACATCTTTACAGCCGTTGGCCGTCAGCAGCGCGCCTGCCATCAGGCAGCAAAAGAAAAAACGTGTCATGCTTTGTCAGGTTTGAATTTTTAGATAAGGAACATGGCGTAATTAGGTTGCCTGGATTCGACATGTTCCTGAACGCCTGCAAAGGTAATTGGATTTTATTAGACCCGTATCATAGTAAAGAAGCAAAAGGCAAGAGGCAGAGGAAGGGGCAAAAGGCAAGAGGCAAAGGGCAAGTGGCAAAAGGCAAGTTGGCAAGTTCACAAAAAAAGGGGCAGCCGCATCTGCGACCACCCCTTTTTTTGTGAAGTGGCAAACATGCAAATTGGCAAAGGGCAAACATGCAAATTTAAAGGTACTCCTTTCCAAACTTGCCTCTTGCAAATTTGCCCCTTGCCAACTTGCCCCTTGCCAACTTGCCCCTTGCCAACTTGCCCCTTGCCAACTTGCCAACTTGCCTCTTTCGACTTACGGCCTCGCGCTTCCCACCATAAACTGCTTGCTCACTGGCGCTTGTCCGGCGGTGCGCAGTGTCAGGGTGTAGATGCCGGAAGGCATATTCGTCAGCTCAATGCGTTCGGTTGCGTCCTGTACGCCGTCAATGTCGCGCTGGAGCATGACCTGGCCGAGTTGGTTCTGTACCGAAATCGTGACATTTTTGCCGTAGAAGGCTTCCATTTTCACGTTGATCTCGTCAGTAGCCGGGTTCGGGAAGAGGCTGAGCACTTCCTG
>JALHRK010000862.1 GCA_022841505.1 Saprospiraceae bacterium
ATACTTCACCCGCACAAAAAACCTCGGATCCCGCGCATTCAGCATTTTAGCAGCTAAGGGCGACAGCACGATGATGATGTCGTCACCATAGGCCGAATCGGGAATACGCCCGACTACCTTGGCGTGTACGGTTCGCTTGCTCATCGGGTTGGTGACCGAAACGATAGAATTGATGGGCGCTACGCGGTGCAACGCGTATAAATCGAGGTCTTCCCGACTATTTTTCTGCCAGAAGGCCACCCCCTGGTGTTCTGCAATTTTCCTGCTTTTCCCTTCTTTAGAATACAGGTATTCCAATGCCGCATTTCGCCGGCTGTTGGGGTCACCGCCTTCGTGCATTTTTTCAGGCACGCCCGCAATTTCCATCCAGCCGATGTGGATCAGTTGGCCGGGCGAAAGGTTGTAATTGGGCAATTGATTGCGCGCCAAAAGCGTATCTACCGGCATCCTGAAGTGAATTTTGGCGATCCGGAACATGGTGTCGCCTTTTTTTACCGTGTAATAAACCGGTGCATGCTTCCACTTCGCAAAACTTTTATCCTTGTAACGCTTGATGGCGCCGTTGGGAATGGGCACTCGGATGAATTGGCCCACCGAAATAGGCTTGTCTTTTAGGCCGGGATTGTAGAAATACAACTCCTCCACCGACAGGCCGTAGAACCTGGCGAGGGAATAGAGCGTCTGTTTGCGTTCGAGGCGGTGTTCAAAAAATTTGACTTCGCCCGCTTCAATGGTCAGGAAGATGGTATCTTTCGGCAGCAAATAGCGCAGGCTGTCGCCGGTTGCCGAAAGATTGGAAGCTACGGTCAGGAAAACCGGCAGCGCGAGCAGCAGGGGCCATGTTTTGTGTCTCATAGTAAATGACAGGTTTTTTTGGAAACGAACGTTTGTCCAACAAATTATTCAAGGGCAAAGATAATCAATAAACCATTTTGTTTCAAAAGCAATGAAAGTACTTGGCATTATTCCTTCGCGCTACGGCGCAACCCGGTTTCCGGGTAAACCGCTGGCCGACATCGGCGGCAAAACGATGGTGGAACGCGTTTACCGGCAGGCCATTCAGGCTTCCTGTATGACGGACGTGATCGTCGCCACCGAAGACGACCGCATCATCCAGCACGTACTGGGCTTTGGCGGCAAGGCCATGATGACCCGCGCCGACCATCAAACCGGCACCGATCGCTGCGCGGAAGTAGCCCGGATGGTAGCGGGCTACGACATTGTGGTGAACATCCAGGGCGACGAACCTTTTATTCTGCCCGAACAGATTGACGCCGCCGTGCAACCCCTGATTGATGGGCGACTGACGGATATTTCCACCTTGGCCAAACCCATCGAAAATGCGGACGATATTTTCAATCCCAATATTGTCAAAGTGGTGTTGGACAACCGCAATTGCGCCCTATATTTCAGTCGCAGCCCTATTCCGCACCTGCGGGGCATTTCGCTGGCCGATTGGTTCAGTCGCGGCGTGGTTTTTTACAAACACATTGGCTTGTATGCTTTCCGGAGCGAAACCATCCTGGAAGTGACGGCGTTGCCTCCGGGCATCTAC
>JALHRK010000863.1 GCA_022841505.1 Saprospiraceae bacterium
GGCGCTCATTGGCTTATATCAAGCCCTGTTGAAACAAGGTAAAAAAACAGAAGCCCGATTGGTCAAGATGCGCTATGAAAAGGCCTGGCAATATGCGGATATACCTTTGACAAATTCTGGTCTTTAGAAACCATTTTGTTATGAAAAATACCACATTTATACTCTGTTGCTTGTTTTGCGCAGCCCTGCTTCAAAATGCGCAAGCCCAATCGCCGCAGACCCAAAATCCGCGCCCGCGGTATCTCCGCGAAGTACGCCTCAGCGGCAGCGGCTACGCGCTCGGTCTGCAACACGGCCGACAACTAAAAAAGGAAATCGGCGAAATCGTGGTAAAATGGAAAAAAAGCGTGGAAAATGAGTTGAAACAACCATCAGACACCATCGTGAGGCAGTTTTTTGCCTACGCCCGCTTCGATGAGACCATCAAAAAATGGACGCCCGAACTCTACGAAGAGGTGCGCGGCATCGCCGACGGCTCGGGACAGGCCTTCAACGACATCATGGTACATAACCTCCTCGACGAATTTTGGGTCTGGCAGGATGCCCGCGCAAAACACCACTGCAGCGGCATCGGCGTACCCGCCCGCGACGGCCGGCCCGGCTACATCGCCCAAAACATGGATTTAGAAGGTTATACCGACGGCTATCAAGTACTGCTCCGCTTAGCCAAAACCGACAAAACACCCGAACAACTTATCCTTACTTATCCGGGCTTGATCGCCACCAACGGCCTGAACGAAGCGGGCATCGGGGCCTGCATGAACACCCTGATGCAACTCAAAGCCTCGCCCACGGGCCTGCCAGTCGCCTTCATCGTGCGGCGCATCCTCAGCAGCACCGACAAAGACGAGGTGCTGCGCTTCATCCAAACCGTACCCCACGCATCGGGGCAGAATTACATCATCGGCATCCGGGAAGAAGTCTATGATTTTGAGGCATCCGCCAACAAGGTCGTGCGTTTTGATCCCCAAAACGCCAATGGCACGGTTTATCACACCAACCACCCCGTCGCCAACGACGACCTGAAAGACTGGTACAAGGAGCCTGCAAAAGGAAATAGCGCCATCCGTTTTGCATCGGTGCAAGGGCGTATGGCCGCGCTTCCAGGCATCAAAGACGCCGACATCAAGGCCGCTCTGCGCGCCAAAGACGACCCGAAACACCCCGTTTGCCGGGCTTTTAATCAATGGGGCGGCACCTTCGGCTCGGTAGTAATGACCCTCACGGGCAACCCGAAACTGCAAATCACTGCCGGGCCACCCGACGAGTCGGAGTACAAGGAAGTGCGCTTTAGCACGGGAAAAACCCTGCCCGGTGAGGAGGGCTGGCGCACTGTTACCGGCTACTTCATGGATGAAACCAATCAGCCTATGATAGGCGGCGGCATTTACAGTAAAAGTCACAAAATTGGCGTGGTAAGCGATATAGAAGGTAAATACTCCCTTGCCGTTCCTAGCTCCTGCCAGGAATTGGAATTTACCTACGATGGAGCGGACTATAAAACAATACGCCTGACACCATCGGATACGCTGAACGCAGTCATATT
>JALHRK010000864.1 GCA_022841505.1 Saprospiraceae bacterium
GGGTAATGGTTCCGCTAAGATTAGCTGGATTCAAAAAAGTGCCAATCACGCCCGGTCCGCTCCAGACGCCGTTGGGGAAGGCAGGATCTTGCAATGCCGTCAGGTTGAGGGGAGAACCATTTGCGCAAAGCTCAGCCACACCCAGCACGGGAGCTGCGGGTACCGACGACACCACAATTGTTGTTGTCACTGGCCCGCCACACGCCACATTCGGAGTAAAGGTGAGCGTGTTGATGCCAGTTTGCCCAATCGGATTAAAATTGCCTCCTATGATACCGGGGCCACTCCAGATGCCGTTGGGGAAGTTAGGGTCCTGTAAGAAGCCGAGGTCAAATAGCCCCGAATTTTCGCAAATCGTTGCCTGCCCCAGGTTGATGATTGGGCCTTGGTTGACCTGAACTAGGGTAGACCCACCGCTAAAGCAACCCGCTCCTGTCGGCGTAAATAGCAGCGAAATCTGGCCCACAAGATTGGCGGGATTAAAAAAATTGCCATTCACACCAGGCCCGCTCCACACCCCAGAAGGAAAAGTTGGGTCTGCCAGGGTATTCAGGTTTATGGGAGCATCTGTATTGCAAAGCGTGACCGTTCCTAAGAAAGGCTGCAAGGCCGCCTGCACCAGCACTTGGGTCGTGGCAGGGCCGGAGCAGTTCTGATTCGGCGTAAATACCAGTGAAACCGGGCCGCTAAATCCTGCTGGATTGAATAGGTTGCCTGTTACGCCCGGGCCGCTCCAGGTACCATTGGGAAAAGCAGGGTCTTGCAATGTGGTCAGGTTCAAGGGCCCCGAGGCCGAACAAATCGTTGTTGTACCCAGGGTTGGAATATTTGAAGGCACGACGGTTACCGTGGTCGTTGCGGGTAGGGTACAATTCGAAGAGGACGTAAAAGTAAGCGTATTACCACCCAGCAGACCAAGCGGATTGAATGTCGTTCCGCTGACTCCAGGCCCCGACCATACCCCGTTTGGGAAAGCTGGATTTTGTAGCGAAATAAGATTAAGCGGGCCCGAATTTTCACAAATAGTTGCAGGGCTGAGCACAGGCGTGACCGAAGGGGTCACATTTAGCGGAACAAAGGCAGTGGTGGTACAACCGTTGGCAGCCTGAGCGAAGGCATAATAAGTTGGTGTGCCTTGCAATACCACTATGGGACTTATGAGCTGATTGCCAGGTGTGGGCGGGTTTCCTGTATGAAAAGTAAGAGGCTCGTTGCTGGTAACAAAGGTGCTCAAATCCAGCGTTTGCCCCTGACAAAAGACGTTTGGTCCGTTGAAAGCGATTGTAGGCCCTTGTTGTAGAATAAACTGGTCGCTTAGTGGAGGAAAGGTATAGGTGCAGCCGCCTGGTTGAACCGCAGTCAGCAAAGTTGCCGTCACGTTTTCTAAAAATTGGTAAGGAATGGTTAATATTCCCGCTGCGTTGGTTGTTCCCGAGAATGTTTGAATGGTGCTGCCAGTGATGCTGTAGGTGATGTTGATCGGACCAGGTATGCCCAGGTTAAAGACAATTGTCCCTTGAATTGGATTACAATTAGTGGGCGGG
>JALHRK010000865.1 GCA_022841505.1 Saprospiraceae bacterium
AAAGCGAATGCTTGCCCCGGGTTGGTAAAGCAGGAATTATTGGCCGGAATCAGTTCCCAGGCAGGTGTGGTCAGATCGGGCGCCGGCCCTGTAATTTTCAGGTTGACGGTATAATCCTCTACCTCGCCGTAAGAAAAATTGCCGCAAGGACCGGGATATGCGCCGCGTTGCATGATGATGCGCATACGGGTGGGGCCGGGTAAAGCGGTCACAGGTACCGCAACGTTTGTCGTGAGCAGTTTGGCGGGCGTACCGTGGGGCGGGCGAGACAGGATACTTTCGGCGGCTATTTCGTCGCTGCCAAAAATGTTGTCCCGGTTGTAATCGATCCATACCCTGAAATGCTGGTCGTATGTAAGGTAACTGTATCCGGCAGTGATGTTTATTTCAGATGGCTGACCGATACTGAGATCGGTGCTTTGCGTATAAAAATTACTGTACTGTGATTTCCCGGAAGGGTTCTGGATACTGCCGATTTGCACGCCGGCAATCCATTCCTGCCAGGGTTCGTCCGCCGCGGCAGGGCAATACTGAACGCTGGATGCGCCTTCGCCATATTGGTCTATTTTAAACAAAAAAACCGCTCCGTTGGTGTTTCCTGTGAAAAGATACCCCTTATCCGGCGTTATTTTGCCAAAATCAAAGGTTGTTGCATAAGGGAAATAGTAGTACCTTTTTTTCCAGATAAGTTGCCCCGAGGTATCGAGTTTTGCCACAAAAAAATCGCTTGCTGCGCCGGGGAAAACGGGACTTTCAAAACCCGCCAGCACGGATTCGCCGTCTGGCAATGGCAAAATGTAGCGCGGGAACACAGAATACTGCCCGAGCAGCGCGTTCAGGTCTTTGTCAAAAACAACTGAACCGTTCGGCGCAATGGCCGCAGCGACGCCGTAGGTAGGGGAGGGGCCGCTGAACGGCAGGTTAATCACCGTATAACAAGCGAGGCCGCCGGGGCCTTCGGTCAGGGAACTGACGGTGGTCGTGAGCCAGCCAACCTGTCGCCTCCAGAGCGATGCGCCTGTAGGACTGAAGCGTTCGATGTATTTGGTTTCGTCGTTTTTCTTAAAAACAATGGCGCAGCCGCCATCGGAAAAAGGCGTCAGTCGAATGTGTGCAAAACCGCCCGTCGGAATGTCCGTCAGGGTTTGAATCCACCATTCGAAGGCGGAAGTGGAGCTTCGAACGAGGAACGGAACGGGGATGTTCGGTTCGGCCGACGTCCGGTAATGCCCTGCCAGATAGACTCCGCCGGGAAAACTTTCGTTGAAAACGAGTCGTTCGAGGCTCAAACTGCCGGCCTCCGGAAAATTGATTTCAGCCAGGTTGTTGAAGTAACCCGGTATACCCGAAAAATAACGCCGGATGCGCAAAGACTTACCGGCAGCAGCATCAAAGGTTTCTGCTGTGACGTAATCGCCACCGGGCGACACGTCAGTCAGGGTTCCGGCGGGTTGGGGATAATCAGTGATACCCGTGACGCCCCAAAAGGCGCCGTCGGGGCCTGCTTCAAAAGTCATGCGGGTGAATACATTTGGATCCGGC
>JALHRK010000866.1 GCA_022841505.1 Saprospiraceae bacterium
GTAATGGGGAAACGCTGGCAATCGTCGGCGGTTATTTCCACAGCGGGCGCAAGATTTTAATAGAGGTTACTGCAATAACCGCAACGCAGGAACCGGAAGGCCTGAGCCAGCTAAACGTCTCGCCCAATCCGTCTTCTGGGGCATTTCAGGTTGATTTCAGGCTCGAAAAAGCCGGTATGCTGAATATTTCCTTAGTCAATGTACTGGGTCAAAGTCTGTATACCCGAAGCAACCAGCCTTTTTCTGGTGGGGAAAACAGCTTTTCGATTACGGCAGAAGATTTACCAAACGGTATTTATTTGCTGCGAATAGACAACGGGGTGGGGCAAACCGTGCGCAAGGTTTTGATAAACAAACCCTAATACAAAATCTGCCCCACGGGTGTTACCTTCAACCTTCCCCTTTCTGCCCTTTCACATAAGTCGAATACACATAAATCGGAATATGAAGGTCGCCTAAGTGTTTTTCAAGCAATGGCTTTACATCTTCCCACGGCAATTTGCCGACGCCGGTTGCCAGTTTGGGAATGGCAAGACTGGTCAGGTTTTCTTTTTCGACCAGTTTTGCCAGCGCTTTTAGCGCATGGCCTACATTTTGCAGCGTAGCTTCCCCGGGGTGGCCGTTACCTTTGGCCGGTTCCTGGGTGAGCAGGTTGATGATTTTTATACCTTCCGCGCTGCCCCAAATCCAGGCGCCGCCGGGCTCCGGATTGTGCAATTTGCAATAGTGGCGAAAATCTTTCACCATGCTTGGGTATTCCTCCCGAAGGCTAAGCGCCAGTCCGGAGTCAAAATGGTCGTTTGGCGCAACACCGTGCGCGATGGCTTGGGCTGAAGTCAGTAAAATGTCACCAGATACTTCTTTGATCATAATTTCAGGAAAATTTAAAGTGTAAAAAACTTACCCTATAAAGTTCCAGTATAGACAATCGGCTCCCAAAGACTTTGGTCAATTTAAGTGGTGAGAAGAATCATTTAAACCGACCGGCTAAACACCTGACCGCTCGGCTGCTTCCGCCAATACCGCGCGTCAAAAGCAAGGCATACATTCCGCAAAAAACCTTTGCCGCTTTCCGTTACCCGAACGCCGGAAGGCCCGATTTCGACGAGGCCGTCGGCAGCGGGTTCGGCGAGTCTTGCCAAAATCACCGAGATAGGGTCATCAGGCAGCCACGCCGTTTCATAACGGCACATCAGATTCAGAATGTGCTGCCGGATTTTCCGATCTTCTTCGGTTAAAAAATGCCCGCGCAACAACGGTAAATGCCCGGCGGCCACCACAGTTTGGTATTCGGCCACCGTTTTGACATTTTGCGCGAAAGCGCCAAAAGTATCGCCAATGGCAGATGCACCCAGCCCAATGGTCAGCGGCGTAAAAACGGGGGTGTAGCCCATGAAATTCCGATGCAGCGCGCCGGTTTGAGCGGATAGGAACAGGGCGTCTTTTTCGAGCGAAAAATGGTCCATGCCCACGTCGTGGTAGCCCAGATTTTCCAGTAGTTTTTTGCCGGTTTCGTACAAAGCCCTTTTGGAAACTGCA
>JALHRK010000867.1 GCA_022841505.1 Saprospiraceae bacterium
ATCCAGCGTCAGTGCAGCTGGTTCTGTAATGGTTACACTGCCAATGATGCGGCAAGGGTTGATGTCGTTAACCGTTACAGAATAAGTGCCTGGCGCCAGGTTGTTGATGGTTGGCGTCATGGCGCCCGTATTCCATAGGTAGTTGTAGCCAGGAACCCCGCCGTCAGGCAAGGCCGTGGCAGAACCATTCGCTGCACCCGCACAGGAAGCGTTGGTAGTCGAAAAATCCAGGGTCAACAACGGCGGATCAGACAGCGTGGCGGCAGCGGTAAAAGTACACCCCGCAGCATCCGTTACAACCACCGTATACGTGCCCGGCCCTAAGCCGCTGATGGTGGATGTTGTGGCGCCTGTGTTCCAGGAATAGTTATACGGCCCGGAGGTTCCGGATGGCACTGCGGTAAGGCTGCCGTTGCTGTCGCCATTACAATCAATCGGGTTTTCCGTGATGCTGACCATAAAAGTGTTGCAATTCACGATTGACCGGCAGGTAGCGAATCGGGAAGTGTTGCTGCCTGACTGCGTGGCAGTGGCGGTTACCGAATTGGCCGGGTTTACCGGGTTGGCAGCCGTCAGGTTTAAGGTCCAGGTTCCGACAGCCGAAGCGGTGACTGCACCGAGAAAATTCCGGCCCTGGCAAGCCGCCGTACTCAGGCAGCCGCTTGCGTCGTATTCAAAAACCTCCACAAGGTGCCCGGCGGTAGCCGTACCGCTAATAGACTGTGTTGTTGCATTTGTGATGATCGGAATGGGCGGCCCATCCGTGCGGGCAATGCCGTTTCCTGTATTGCAGTAGATACTGTTTTCGGAAATGCGCACCGTGCTGCCGGTGGGGATTGTAATGCCTGCTCCGTTGTGCGCGATGGTATTGTCGCTGATGTTGGCGTTTGTTACAGGCGTTAGAAAGACAATGCCTCCCCCGATATTCCCATCCGGAAGGCCCGCCGCATCTAAGCCGATTGTATTCCCTGTGACATTCAAATTCAGGTTGGTGGAAGCGGTACCTATCCCTATCCGGTTTCCGTACAAAATATTATCCTCGATATTGTAGTCCAGTGATCCTACCATCCTTATCGCATGGCCACCGGTACTGCCCTGGGTGAAATTGCGGATCTGAATTCCCCGAACGGTGATGCCCGAGCCGCTCAGCACCAAACCATTAATTGGAGCTGCTCCGGCAACGCTTGTCCCGTCGAGAATAACCGATTCGGTCATTGGCCCCACGGTTCCGTCAATGACCGCATTGGGTTTGGTTACGACAGGCAACCCCATAGTGAGGAAAATGGTATTAATCCCTGCCGGCGGAATATTGAAACGGATCGTTGTTAACGGTGTGGTGATGTTGATACAATTTATGGCCCAGGCAAACGAATTGGGAACCGAAATATCGGAACTCGTATTTGTAACAACTACTGTATTGCCAAACGTCGGGCATTGTGCGACAGCGGAATAATGCATGCCCCAGATCAAAACGCCCGTTAGAAATAAAAACTTTGCTGGTTTCATGGGCTATTTTTTTTCTATGTA
>JALHRK010000868.1 GCA_022841505.1 Saprospiraceae bacterium
CGCGGCTTGCTGGAGCAGGCCGAAAACAACGGATACCCTTTTGCCCAGGTGTGGTTAGACAGTGTAGAAGTGGTCGAAAACGGCGCTGTTTCGGCGCTGCTGCGCATCGAGCGCAATCGTTTTTTTACCATTAAAACCCTGAAAATCAACGGCGATCTGAAACTGCCCACCGCTTTTTTGAGCAATTACCTCGGCATCAAACCGGGCGAACCGTACAGCCGCGCCAAGGTCTTGCGCCTGCGGGATCAACTGCGCAGCCTCGTGTTCGTGGAGTCGACGGGCAATCCCTCTGTTACCTTTGCGGGGGGCGAAGCGACGATCAACCTGTTTCTGCAAAAAAAACGGGCCAGCCGTTTCGATTTTATCATCGGCTTGCTGCCCCGGCCCAATGACGACGACGGGCGTTTGCTCGTCACCGGTTCGCTGAATGCGGCGTTTCAAAATGCGCTGAGCCTCGGCGAGCGTTTTTCGGTGGAATTTGAGCGGCTGCGCCCGGAAACCCAACGGCTCGACGTGCAGGCGGGTGTGCCGTATCTGCTGGGTACGCCATTCGGAATAGACGGGAAACTGAATATTTTCAGGCGGGACAGCACCTGGGTGGATGCGCAAAGCGAACTGGGCGTTCAGTATTTATTTCCCGGCGGTGATTTTATCAAAATTTTCTGGGAGAACAAAAGTTCGTCCCTGCAAAAAGTGGATACGGCATCCATTCGCCGTGACCGCGCTTTGCCGCCCAACCTCGACCTGCGCCTGAATGGTTTCGGGTTGGAGACGGGCCTCAACCGCCTCGATTACCGGTTCAATCCGCGAAAAGGCTGGGCTGTTTCCCTGAAAGCGGTGGCCGGATTCAATGAAGTGCGGCGCAACAGCCAGATCGAGTCCCTGCGCGACCCGGAAGACCCCGAATTCCGGTTTTCCAGCCTGTATGATTCGGTGGCTGGACCCCGCGCCCGATTGCGCTTAGAGTCGCGCGTGGAACTGTACATTCCCTTTTTTGCCCGCAGTACCCTGAAATTGGGCATCCGCGGCGGCGGTATTTTTTCGGAAAAACCGATCTTCGCCAATGAACAATACCGGCTGGGCGGCAACAAAATCCAGCGCGGATTTGATGAAGAAAGTCTTTTTGCCAGCCGTTTTGCCGTGGCTACTGCCGAGTTCCGGCTGCTGCTGGATTTGAATTCCTACCTCTCCGTGTTTACCGATTACGGTTACCTGGAAAATGAAACCGACCGGATCCGTTTGTACTTACGCCCGCTGGGCATCGGCGCGGGGCTTAACTTTGAAACCCAGGCGGGCATTTTCGGCATCAGAGTGGCCGTCGGTCGCCGCGACAACGGACAGCCCGTGGATTTTCGGGCCGCGAAGTTTCACCTGGGATACGTGAGCCTTTTTTGAGTGTTTGGTGTTTGGTGTTTAGTGTTTAGGGAGCTTCGCCTTTGGCAGTGTTTGGTGTTTGGTGTTTAGTGTTTCGGGCGCTTCGCTTTTGGCATTTGTGAAAATTCGACCAAAATATCAACTACTGCCAA
>JALHRK010000869.1 GCA_022841505.1 Saprospiraceae bacterium
ATACCGGAGTCTCCATAGTTTTCGGACGCATGCACGGAGTGGTTCAGGAGGTATAAATCGAGGTCGCCGTCGGCATCGTAGTCAAAAAAAGCAGCTTGTGTAGAAAACCCCTGAAAATCAAGGCCGTAAGCTTTGGCGCTTTCTGTAAAAGTCAAATCGCCATTATTGATAAACAGTTCGTTGCGCCCTTTGATGGTTTTGTAATCGCCTACCTGACAAACGTAAATATCCAGCCAGCCGTCGCCATTCACATCGGCCATAGTAACGCCGGTTTTCCACATGCCTTTGCCGGCCACGCCTGCTTTTTCCGTGATGTCTTCAAATTGGAGGTTGCCTTTGTTCAGGTAAAGTTTGTTCGGCAATTGGTTGGCGGTGAAATACAAATCGGGCAGGCCGTCGTTGTTGAGGTCGCCAACTGCTATGCCGCCACCGTTGTAGTAATACAAGTATTGAATGATGTTAAACGATTCGTTTTCATTAAGTTGATTAATAAAGTCAACATTTGTGATCGAAGGATCCACTGACTGAAACAGCTTTGGTTCCGAAGCTGTTTGCCGGTGAGTACAAGCTGAAAAAAAGCAGAAAAGGAAGCAAAAAAAGCAAAGGGCAAAAGGCAAAAAGCAATTGTTCCGAAAATTTAAATATTTAAGAAAAGCCATTATAATTGATTGCGTGATTTATTCCACATGTTGCAATGCGCCTTCTGCATGCTACTTTTATATCAAAACAAAAGTCTTTTCAGCAGGCCGGAAAGGTAGCGATTATTCTGCAAATTGAAACAAGAACACGAGTATCCGGCCTACTGAAAAAGAACCTATTTAAAACGCCACATCCACGCCAAGCATCCACGACCTTACCGGCCAGTGCGTTGTTCTGGAATCAATCCCAGGAATCGAAAGCGCTGGCCCCTGGTTGAATGTGCTTTGGCCCCGCAGCCGTACTTCCGGATCCGGACCTTTGTAATCCGTGAGGGTCGCCAAATTCTGGGCAGCCACATAAATGTAGAGGCTTGAAAAATAGCGGTTGCTGCCGGGATCAAACCGGTAGCCTAGCTGCAAATTATCAATGGAGATGAAAGAAGCCTCTTGTACATTGAACCCCGAAAACGGAGCAAACTCCTGAAAGATATCATCTGCCGGGGGTTCCAGCGACTCGCTCAGCACATTGTGCCGGGTTGCGCCGGCTTTGAGGCCAAGTACGAATTGTGTTTCATTCGCAAGTTGATGACCTTCAACGGCTCTCAGCCGCAACCCAACTTCAAATTGGTTCCAGACAAGCGTGCTTCCCACTCCCCAGAAATACTGTGGCAGGGCATTTCCGAGCACAATTTCTTCGCCTAAAATGGGAAATCCACTTTGAACACCCTGAAAATCAAATCCGAATAATTCGCCTACCGGGCTCCCTTCAGCTAAACGGAGGGCAAAATTACTACCTGCATTCCCAATAAAGCCAACCCGAACCGGTTCAAAATCGGGTTTCCCAGGGGGCGTCAAATTGGTATACTCCGCTTGATTGCTGCCGAAAT
>JALHRK010000870.1 GCA_022841505.1 Saprospiraceae bacterium
CAAGGAGCTAAAATCCAGTTCGAGCCTTTTGCTGCTCATAGCGCTTGTTTGATTTCGCAGGCCCAGTTGTAGATGTTGAGCTGTGCTGGCGACGTGATGCTTGGAAGGGAAAGCGGCATCGCTGCGATCTCCTCCAAAAAGTTGAGCGAATTGTTGAGCACGGTGAACCGCTCGTCCTCCTCCACGATGTTGCACAGTGCGTTCTTGACGGCGGCGCAGCGCTTTCGGTTGTTGACGTACTGGTTGACGTAGGAAACTATCCGAACGTCCTTTTTGAGATTGCAGCCCAGCATGAACGAAAAATACTCCATCGTGTCCTCCCAGGTGAGCGACGTCGGCACGATGGGGACACAGATGACGTCCGACATTTCCAGCACCTTGTGCTCCTGCCCGCCACGGCTAAGCCTGCCCGCAGTGTCGAGCAGCACAAAGTCGTAGTCCTTGCAGTTGTCATCGATGTACTCCTTGAAATGCAGGAACTGCGTTTCGCTCGTCATTGGCGTCTTCAATGGCAGGAAGTCCCATTTTACCGACTCGTCGGAATGCCTTCGCTCCCATTGCTTACCAATGCTCTGCTGGTCGTCCATGTCAACCACCACCACCTTGGCGTCGAGCTGTTGCGAAAGGACGGAGGCGAGCAGCACGGTGGACGTGCTCTTACCGCAGCCTCCCTTGCGGTTTGCAAATGTGATTAATTTCATGTTCGTTGAATTTGAATTAAAGTATATTTTAAATAGAATCAATAAAAACTATAAAAACCTGATAATCAATAAAATCTATAAAAAGTATAAAACCTATAAAAACCTGATAATCTATAAAAACAATAGAATCAATAAAACCTATAAAAATATACTTAAATAGGCTTTTGGCCGCTGGCTTTAGATTTATTGATGGGTGGTATGTTGGTAGGGTAGGGGCACGGAAAATCGTTCTCCGTGCCCCAAACTGGGCAAATTTTGGACGATTGCCACTTACCCGGGCATGGGTGGGAATACACACAAGACCGCATTTGCGATCCGTTGGTAATTTTCAATGCTGGTATCCCATTCCGCTTCCATCACTTGTTCGTTGTAAACGAGTATTTTTTGCGCCTGTAAAATGCGCATTGCATCGGTGAACTGTGCATGAAAATCATGCTCGCAAAACACTTTCAACGGTATTCCGGCAAAGAAGCAAAGCTCCATGATGTTGGCGGCACAGTGGTCTTCGTCAACTGTATATTCACCAAGGTGGCAGCTCATGCACATCATGCCTGCCAGTATCTCCACCAAGAACCTGGGGACGCCCGGTGAAAGCGAGTGCTGCAGCTTGGTGATGCCGAGCAGTTTCCGGGCGATGTCCTGTGCCTTGGTGGTATTGTGCTGTGCGGGGTCGAGCCCCTGCCATTGTGGGTGCGTTCTCATAGTATGTAGTTCAGTGTTTTGTTGAGCAAATTGCTTGTCCTGAGGTGAAACCCTGCAGCGTTGCGGTGGCCACCGCCGCCGAACGCTTTTGCGATTTTCCCAAGGTCAACA
>JALHRK010000871.1 GCA_022841505.1 Saprospiraceae bacterium
AATATTGACGTGGATACTTCAGGGGTTTATGTTTTGTTTGTCACCGACACCCTCAATGGATGCGCGGATACGGCTTTAGTTTCGGTAAGTTTAGATCAGGCGCCTCCTTTTGTAAATGCCGGCCCAATGGTGGAGATTGACTGCGCTTCGGATGCGGTAACGCTCAACGGCATGGTCAATTCGGCCCATCCAACAGCCGTTTCCTGGACTGGAAATTGTATCCTGACGCCTTCAGATCAGTTGTCCATTCAGGTTGATTGTGCGGGCGATTTCATACTGACTGCTGTTGATTCTGTAAATGGCTGCGTACGTTCCGACACCGCTAATGTGGCATTTTCTCCGTTCGCCCTTTTTGCAGTTGTTGCAGATACGACCGAAATTTCCTGTGAAACGGGCGTTGCCACCATCAATACTTCCGGAACGACCACCGGTTTTTACCAGTGGTTTCGGAATGGCGAATTGACCACAATTACCACCCTGAATCCGGTCGTGAACGAAGCAGGAACCTACTTGCTGGTCGTCTCTAATTTAGATCAGAGTTGTACAGACAGCGCCATAGCAGTGGTGACACTCGATTGCATCCCGCAAGCTATTGCGGCAACCCCCGACACCATCACCTGCATACAGGAATTGGTGCAATTGGATGGCAGCGGCTCTTCATTGGGCGCGCCGTTCAGCTATTTTTGGATAGAACCGGACGCAGGTTGTATTTTTGACGGACAAGGTACCTTAATGCCCCGGGTGCGCTGTGGCGGAACCTACCAGTTGGTTGTGACCAACAATGTGGTGCAACTCAGCGATACGGTTTCCGTTTTCGTGGTCATAGACACGTTAAGCCCCGTTGCCATCGCAGAGATACCGGATACGATCACCTGTGAATTCAGGGAGGTTCTGCTCGATGCAGGAAACTCTTCTCCCGGAAATGAAATTGCTTATGTCTGGACAAGCCTTACGAACGATACGCTCAGTCAAACGGCTACGGCATTTGCCGATTTGCCAGGTACCTACCTGCTGGAAGTGTACAATACAAACAATGGCTGCCGCGCGGTAGATTTTGTTCAGGTTTTCCAAAGCGACGTCATTCCCAGAATCATTTTCCCAAATACCATCTTTCCTTGTTTGCAGGATTCTTTCCAGCTAACCTCGTTTGTTGATCCGCCGGATGGTAGTTTTTCCTACGCATGGTCTGGCGCCGGAATCCTTGGCAATACGGACAGCGCTTCTGTACAAATCAGCGGGCCGGGCGTTTATATCCTGAGTGTGACAGAATTGAATGGCAATTGCACCACAATTGATACAGCCATAGTCATCGAACAAAACTGTGTGCCCTGTCTGAGCCTGATGGAACCAGCCAGCCTTACCTGCACCAATGGTACGGCGATGCTCGAAGTTAGTTTTTGTGAACCCTGTATCGGTTGTACCCTGCAATGGACGACCAGCGGCACTGGCATTATCCTTTCCGGGGAACAAACCCTGACGCCAACGGTTGGGGCAGCAGGCTTGTATACCC
>JALHRK010000872.1 GCA_022841505.1 Saprospiraceae bacterium
AAGTCCGAACCAGGATTTAAAAGAATAAAAAGGATTTACAGGATTTCAAAAGGCGCCGACCCGAGCCGCTGAAATCCTGTAACTCCTTTTTAAATCCCGGTAATCCTGTTCAGATTTTTGCGGCATTGTACCGGCTGCTTTAGCTGCAGGAGCTCATCCAGGCCATTAAAATGCGTGGAAAAATGAGCAAATGTTACCCGTTTTGGCATCCGGCAGCTAAAGCAGCCGGTACATAAAGTCCGAACCAGGATTTAAAAGAATAAAAAAGGATTTACAGGATTTCAAAAGGCGCCGACCCGAGCCGCTGAAATCCTGTAAATCCTTTTTATATCCTTTAAATCCTGTTCAAAGGGTTACTTTGTCCTGGCAAGGCGAAAACCCAAGTAGTCGTCGCGATTACCGGGCGTGTAGTAGTTGCGGTACGCCACCCGGCAGAACAGCGGGTAGCTGAACCACGACCCGCCGCGTAACACGCGGTAGGAGCCAGACGAAGGCCCGGTTGGATTGGTTTGGCTCGCGGATGTGTAAGTCCCATACCAATCGCTGCACCACTCCCACACGTTGCCACTCATATCGTGCAGCCCCAGGGCATTTGGGCTGTTCATACTACCCACCGGGACAGTTTTTTCACGGTACTCGCCTGCAACCGAATAGTTTTTTTTGTAAGAAGCGCTGGCATTAAAATTAATTTCTTTCGGATCGGCGATATTTTTCCCGTTGCCAAACAGCACGGCTTTGCCGCCGCCCCGTGCAGCGTATTCCCACTCGGCTTCGGTGGGCAGGCGGTAGTTGCGCCCGGGGTATTTGGCATTGATCTTTTGCAGGAATTCCTGTGCATCGTCCCAACTGACCTGCTCCACCGGACACATATCGCAGTTTTTGAATTCCGATGGATTGCTACCCATGATCTCCTGCCATAGTTTTTGGGTCACTTCGTATTTTCCGAGGTAAAAATCGCCTACTGTGACCCTGTGCGCCGGCTTTTCTCTATCGTGGCAATCTTGCTGCTCGCTGGTGCAGCCCATGTCAAAGGATCCGCCGCGAATGAAGATTAAGCCGTCATTGGCGACGGCAGGGGATGTAGGCAACGCAGCTGATGTGCGGTTTTTCTCTGCGGCTTCAGCCTTGTGCCGCCCATTCGGGTAGTCTGCCAGGTATTTCTGATACCCTTCCGGCGTATTTTTTTCCTCCGCCACCTGCCAGGCTAAGTCGTCGCGCCGGATCGCCAGGTCCTGCTCGATGGCCCGGATGGCCATTTGTGCCGGCTCCCGGAACTCGCCGCCGGGGAATCGCCTGATATAATCGTTGTACGCCGCTACGGTATTGCTTGCTTTGGATGCTCTCCAGGCTTGCAGGTCTTTTTCCATTTCGTCATTCGCAGCGGCATCTGCTGCCGATTTTGCCGGGTCGGTCGCCACCTGCGCTACCGAAACAAACAGAAACGAGCCTTTTTGGTCGTCGCCGAATTCCGTCAGTCGGGGTTTGGGTGCAGCGAAACGCAGGTA
>JALHRK010000873.1 GCA_022841505.1 Saprospiraceae bacterium
CATCGCCATTTCGGAAGCGCCGGTTCCCGCAAAGGTCATGCGCAGAAGCGACCAGACGAAACTCCTTTCTGCCATCCGCGCTGCACACAATGGCGTATTCCGGATGAGTCCGGATGTCACGGGATTGGTGGAAACCTCTTCCAATTTAGCGCGGGTAGAAGTGAAAGACGGGCGGTTTTTCAGCGGCACCTTACAGCGTAGTTCCGTAGAATCGGGCAAAGCCGATGTGGCCGCAACATTTCGAGCTCCTTTCGACCTGATCGGCGCAAAAATAGAAAACGACAACATCTATCCGGGCTGGAAACCAAACCCAAAATCAGCGGTTTTGAAAAAAATGGAAGGCCTCTACGAGCAGCAATTCGGCCACAAACCACAGGTGGAAGCCTGCCACGCTGGTCTGGAATGCGGCATCATTGGCGAAGCTTACCCCGGGTTGGATATGATTTCGTTTGGTCCGGAAATCCGCAATGCCCACTCGCCGGATGAATGCGCGAGTATTTCGTCGTTTCAGAAGTTTTGGGGATTTTTAGTGGAGGTTTTGAAGCAAATTTGAAGACTGACATAATCGCCGGTATAAACAACAAAATCGGGCTCAAACATCCTGATGTGATTCACTTTTCTGGCATCCTTGCCAGCGATTGTTTCCCGCAAAGGACGCCAAGGATACGCCAAGGCCGCAAAGCGCGATGCCATCTGGCTTTGCGCCCTTTGCGGGAAATTTAAGACGCGAGGGCGCAAAGAGGATGTCTATCCTCTTCAAAAGCGTTCGTTTTCTGTTAATTAATAACGTCCGTCAGCGCACACCATTGTTCGAAACTGGACACTCCAGGAGGTACGCCTTTTTTAAGTGCCTAAAAATCAGGTCATAAATATTTTGGCATGCTGTATGAAGTTACACCGTAGGGGATTTCTCTTTTTACCAAAACAGAACCCGACCGGACGGTATCCGACAACCAGCCATCTCAACCTGAAAAAAAATGTTCACCAACTACCTGAAACTCACCCTGCGCCACCTCTGGCGAAACCGCGTTTTTACGGCATTAAACGTAGCTGGTCTGGCCATTGGCCTCAGTGCGGCCTGGATTATGTACCAGTACGTTTCTTTTGAATTCAGCTATGACGCTCCGAATGCGCAGCGGGATCAAATTTATCGGGTTTCGAGCCGTTTTATGTTTGACGGAAAGGAGTCGGGCAATGCCGGTGCGCCATCACCGATGGCTGCTGTGGCGCCGACCATTGCCGGGGTAGAATCGGCAGTGCCCGTCTTCGACCTCTGGGTTAAAAGCGTGGAGTTGGGGCTGCCCGGCTCCAACAGCAAAAAGATAGAGGACGTCGAAGATGTGGTGCAAACCAACGCACAATATTTTCAATTGGCTGGTTATCAATGGCTGGCGGGCAGCCCTTCGGCGGCGTTGACTCAACCCGATCAGGTGGTGCTCACCCGCAGCCGGGCTGCCGAATACTTCCCCGGATTTGAACCGGCACAGCTCATCGGCCAA
>JALHRK010000874.1 GCA_022841505.1 Saprospiraceae bacterium
AAAGAACTTTACAGTCTCATGACTGTTGAAATGATAACGCATATTTGTTTAAAAAAATACACGATCATGGCGCTTTTTTTTGTTTTTTTTCAAATTTTAATTTTTTATACTCCAATTCATGAAATGCCGGAACTTAACCTTGCCAATGGGCATAATCTCGAAATTAACATCGTCAAGGTTAGAAACGATGCCGGGCAAATCGCCATTCAGGTGCTGGATGAGCAAAAAAAAGTAGTGAAACAGGAGTTTGTAACCATCGCAAATAAACGCAGCGTTTTGATGGTCAAAGGTTTGCCGAAAGGCAAATACGCCGTCCAGCTTTTCCACGATGAAAACAGAAATGGTAAGATGGACTTCAATTTCGTCGGAATTCCCAAAGAAGGCTACGGCTTTTCCAACGATGCCCGCGGCTTTATGAGCGCTCCTGCCTTTGACAAACAGTTGTTTACCCTCGATCAGGATCGGGCCATCCAGATCCGGCTTTCGTACTTTTGACTTACGATTTTAAAAAAAATCGCCCCGCGTAAAATTTGCGGGATTAAAATGCCGTTTCTATCTTTACAGCTGCTTTTTGAGTAGTTTTATTACTCGATTATGATCGAAATTCTGATTTCTTCCAAAACGCGCATTAAATTATTGATGAAATTTTTCCTCAATAGCAATGCTACTGCTTACCTGCGAAGCTTAGAGAGCGAGTTTGGAGAATCTTCCAACGCCATTCGCCTCGAACTTAACCGCTTTGAAGAAGCCGGCATGCTGGTGTCGCGATTGGATGGCAACAAAAAAATCTTTCAGGCCAATACGGAGCACCCCCTTTTCAAAGAAGTACACAACATTCTCCTCAAACAAATTGGCTTAGACCGGGTGATCGAAAATGTCATCGAACGCCTCGGCGAAGTGAGCAAGGTTTATGTCATCGGAGAATTTTCAAAAGGTTTGGACAGCCAGGTCATTGACCTCGTTTTTATCGGAAACATCGAAATCAACTACCTCGTACACCTGATTGAAAAAGTAGAAACCCTGATCAAACGAAAAATACGGTACCTCATTTACAGTGAAGAGGAATTTGAAAACCTCAAAAGCTGGGGATTGACGAAGCCTAAGCCATTGTTACTTTGGGCCAGAGACTAGACATACAATCCATAGATGTCGCCATCATTGGCGCAGGAATCGTTGGCTTGGCAACGGCCTTCCAACTTAGTGCCCGAAAACCAGACTTGCGCATCGTCGTCATTGACAAGGAAGACGGAATCGCGCGGCACCAGACCGGCCACAACAGCGGGGTCATTCACTCGGGAATCTATTATACGCCGGGCGGCACCCGGGCTGAACATTGCCGGAAAGGCTACGCCATGCTGCTCGACTTTTGCGAACGCTACGACGTGCCTTATGACATCTGTGGCAAAGTAATCGTGGCGGTCAGTGCCCGGGAGCAAGTTCAGCTTGACCGGATTTACCAGCGTGGACTGGCGAATGGATTAACAGGGATTCGAAAA
>JALHRK010000875.1 GCA_022841505.1 Saprospiraceae bacterium
AACAAGATTCTGGCGCTTTTTGTACAAAACGGCATCCGCGTTCAATTGTCGGAACAGGAAGTCATCCGCGAATTTTCCATCAAAAAAAATGTAGATACCCACTCTGTACGCGGCATTCTTGATTTGTTGAAACAATCCGGACTGTTGCAAATCTCGCCCGGTGGCAATTTTGAATTGCCCAATAACTTTATTGCTCAGCGCGCTTTTCGCAAAATAGAATCCGACAACCGCGTGCTGCGTAGCATCCTCCTCACCATTCAGGACCGGATGAGTCGGGGGCAATTGCTCGACCAGGAATACCTCAACTACATGACCCCAATGATGGATCAATTGGAGTTGAACGAGGTGGAACTGGAGTTTGTGCAGGATTCCCGCCAGGCCATCCGGAAGCAAAAGCGATTGTTCAGACTCTTTCTGACCATCATGTTTCTGGCTTTAACAGGTTTAGCGGGCTGGGCGTATTTAAAAAGCCTTGAAACGCAGAAAAGTAGGGATAGCCTTCAACTCGAATACGAAAAAACGAGGGAATTGGAACGCGCAGCGCAAGCGAGCGCCATTTATGCGCGGGGGCAGGAACACCAGGCAAAAGAAGCAGCGCTGGATGCGCAACGGCAAAGAGCCAATGCTGAATCGCAGCGTTACATCGCCGACAGTTTGCGCCTTACGGCCGAGGGGAGCCGCGATTTGGCCATCAAGGAACGCAGCATTGCCGAGGTGATGCGACAACGGGCTGAAAAACAAGCGCAGCGGAATGCCGCCCTGGAAAAACAGGCCCGCGACAGCAGCGAAATTTATAACCGGTTGCGCCTGGGCGCTCAAAAAAATGAAGAGGTTGCCCGCATGGAACGCGATCGCGCCCAGCGACTGAGCAAAATTATTGCTTCGCGCAATGCAGCTGTGCGTACCCTTCAGTTGGAAGACCGCCGCCTGCGGGCGCTTGTTGCGATGGAAGCCTACAACATCAACCGCGAAGATCCAGAAAATGGCAATCCGCTTCAGCCCGACATCTTTAAAAGTTTGTACACCGCAACACAGGCGCTGAACCGACAGCTTTATTTTAAACAAACCAAACACAAAGGCGGGGTGCGCGACATCGTCTTCCACCCACGCAAAAATGTATTTTACTCGACTGGCAGCGATGGAACGGTTCAGGAATGGCCGATTCAGAACTGGAATACTGTAGGGGCGCCACAGTTAGGCGAGGTAAAAAAATTAGCGTCGGTGGGCGGAGGCGTACAAAATACTTTAGCGGTCAGCGAAGACGGACGGCAGTTGCTGGTGGCCGGCGAACCGGCTTATTTCCAAATCCTCAACACCCAAACCGGCGTCGTGGAAACAACGCTGAACAAAAACCGGGGTGAAGAAATTTTCCTGAGCGGATTTACCAAAACGGGTGGTTTTTACGCCATGAGCCAGCGCCAGTTCTATGTTTGGGAACCAGGAAGCAGCCTGAAAACTTACCCAAAATTGTCTTCCA
>JALHRK010000876.1 GCA_022841505.1 Saprospiraceae bacterium
GCTTGAATAGAGTCGATGGAAGGTTGGGGTGTTGTTGTTTGGGCTTGGACGGCTATTGTCAGGAATAAACCGCTGAGGAAGAGGAGTTTTTTCATGGTAAGGAGTTTGGGACTAAAGTGTTGACGCATAAATTTTTCCAACGAAATTCGTTGATACAAGACGAATGTAAAGAACGCCAGTGCTACAGGATAAATTATGCAAAAATAATCAATTTTAGCCCGAACTCCTTTTTCAAAAAGCCCTATATTACAAGATGGCACGGGCAATCTGTAATTCAGCCATTGTGACGATCTGGGTTTCAAAATGCTTCCCGATAATAAGCAGATCCGGATCACCGGTGAATAAATATTGCGCATTACCATCCTGTGACAGAGAAAGCAGGTAGTTGTCTTTGGGATCGCGGCTCAATACCACAGGGGTTTTGATTACGACATACTCTAAACGTGGTAAGATAAGGGATAAAAACCGCAGAATTTGTCCAGGTTTGAGGATGTTTTTGAATTTTGGCCGGTAGATAACTTCTAAAAATTCACTATGCAATCTGTCGGTGTAGAGAATTGCCAGTCGTGTATCGATGAATAACTCATATAAAGTGCGCCTGGATTTACGGTTAATACTTGCGCTGATGTACCAATTGGTATCTAGTACAAGTCTAATTTTTTGCTGTTTTTCCATATCGCACAGCGCTCAGTTCTTCTAAAACATCTTCTTCCGAAATATCAGAGTCAGGTAATTCCTTGTCCAGCAATCGCCATTGCGCTGCGAATGTTCTTTTCCAGATGGCGCGCGCAATCTGGTCTTGTTGAGTGCGGGAAAAACGACTGAATAAAGCCAGGAACTGGGCGATAGTCAAATCTTGTGGATTGCTTTGTTCTGCGCTCATGTGATAGTTTTTTTTGCAAAAGTATGGGATTACAGGGTCATTTCAAACCTCATTTTGGAAATCTGGTACTATTACAATTCAGGCAATTTGTAATATAATGCTTACTGTTATGAGGAGACAGGTTCTTTCATATACTTTTGTTGAACCTACTCAGAATTTATGAGAATGCCACCACCCCTCTTCCGCATCCTCCTCCTCACCCTGCTCCTCACCGGCGCAGCCCCCTCCCTCCACGCCCAAACCTCCGCCGATCTCCACCGCTACGACGCCCAGATCAAACGATACTACGAACAGGAGAAACGCGACAGTTTCCTGTTTTTTGCGCTGGAAAAATCGAAAACCGCCCGTCAGGTCGACAGTCTGGCGCTCTGGGGCTGGGTGCAATACCGGATACAGAAGTTTTTTGCCGATGAGCCGGCCGAGGCGCTGCGGCGGATCGAGCAATCGTTTAAAGAACAATGGCGGCAACCCGGCAACCCGGAAGAGGCCGAACCGTTGTTATACCTGTACACCTATCAGGCGGATTATTACCTGAAACGCGGCCTGCTCGTGTCGGCGGTGTCGGCGGGTGAATCTGCTGCTGCGCT
>JALHRK010000877.1 GCA_022841505.1 Saprospiraceae bacterium
CGATTGTAAAGAACAGAATTTTAATGGGTCATTGAAAATATTTTGCGGTTGACGGTGGACGGTAGATGGTAGACGGGCCGTCTACCGTCTACCGTCCACCGTCAACCATCAACCGTCTCTCGTCCTCAAAAAAAGTTTGGCACGGTTTTAGTTTTATACATAACAACTACGTCAAATTATTTTTTTTCAAAAATCATTCATTCATCATTATCAATTTTATGTCTATGAAAACGTCAATTTTTTCGCTCGCTTTTGCTACATTATTTGCAGGTATGTTGAACGCACAGGAACTCGCTACCAGCAGCAGCGCTCCATTCGCATTGGCTTCCTACAAGGCCGGTTCTGACCAGGCGCAACTTCCGTGTAATGCCGATTACGCACCAAAAAAAATCGAAATGGGGCTGCCTTTAACCGACTGTGAGTTTGATACAGCGCCAAAATACGCCAGTAAAGACGGTTCGCTGGAAAAAGACCTGGTCGCCGAAGTGCGCAAACAATCCAAATTCAGCGATTTTGAAATGGGATTAACTTACATGCCGCATTCAGCAATTTTGGTATCCAATACCTCCCCGATGCAGGACAAGCAAGGTTTCCTCGTCAGCATGGTGATCAATAAAAAAGGACAAGCCGCCAAAGTAAAAGTATACGGACAAGGGCACTTAGCCGGATTGGTGGAAGCCACACTGAAAACAACCACCTGGGAACCAGCCGAATTTGAAGGCGTTCAGGTGGATAGCAAAGTTTGGTACGGCGTGACGCTGCAATCGCGCTCACAGGTTGCCGTGGCGCCTTTTAATCCATAAGCTTGGAAAGTGGCTTTGAGAGTGACCGGGTGACTCAAAGTCACCCGGTCACTGCATCCTACAAACGACAAAAGCGCGCCACGAAAGTGAGCGCGCTTTTGTCGTTATAAAAAGTCAAAAAAAAACTTAAACGTCTTCTTCAACTTCCGCATTCAGATCCCGTTCCAGTTCTTCCATGAACACATATTCGATGCTTTCGGCAACGGTAGGAATGATGGTCAATACGCTGTCCAAACGCGAAATCTCAATCAGTTTCTTTACACTTGGGTGCGCGATGCCGGTCAGCACGAACATGCCCAACTCTTTCCAGAGGCGGTTGGCGGTAAGAATGGCGCTAAGGCCCGATGAATCTACATATTTTACCCCGGAAAGGTCGAGAATCAGATTCACGATGCCTTCATTGGCAAAAATAACAAACTCGGATTTCAGGTTGGGGGCAAGGAGGGAGTTCAGGTTTTCTTCTTCCAGCCGAAATACAGCGTACTTCTCCTGCTTGTCAATCGAATATTTCATTATCTCAGATATTTTTTTTCGTTATTGCATCGCCCGGTGGCGTGCAATTCAACAATGAATTGCAAAAGTATCAAATCTGTACAAGTAAGGATAACGTAATCTGAAGAAAGTTAGTTTACGGGGCGGTTATATCGCAGTTGGTCTTTGTTCTTT
>JALHRK010000878.1 GCA_022841505.1 Saprospiraceae bacterium
TTAACGGGCGTGCCAACCGGGTCTTTCAGGCCCATGACTTTAATGGCGGTTTCGTTGAAGATGAGCTTGCTGTCTTCAGCGCCAAAATCTTTTGAAAAACTGCGCCCTTCTTTTATGGGAATGCCAAAAGTTTCAATCATCTCAAAATCAACGGCTCTGACCACAAAATCTATCAAATCTTTGTCCGATTTGCCGGGCCATTCAATGCCGTAAGTTGATGACGACCCACCACCGACAATTGATTGTTGAATGGCCGATGCATTCACCACGCCGGGGATTTTTTTCATCGCAGCCAGAAAATCTTCCGGGGTTTGGCTCACTTTCCCATCTTTGTCAAAATACAAAATATTGGCTTTGTCATACCCCAGATTTTTGGACTGCACGTATTCGATTTGCTGGTAAATGACGGTGACCCCAACAATCAGAATCAAAGAAATGGCAAACTGGAACACCACTAAACCATTCCGCGCCAACACCTCACCAAACGAGTTTTTGATCTGGCCTTTCAACACCAACGCAGGTTTGAATCGGGAAAGGTAAAAAGCCGGATAACTGCCAGATACAAACCCGGTGAGCAACGTCACGCCCAGCGCAGCGCCGATCAATGCCGGACTAAAATCCAGGGATAGTTGTTTGTCTGTGAGGCTGTTGAATTGCGGCAACAAAAGCGCAGCCAGCCCAAATGCACCGATCAGCGACAACAGCGCCATGCAGATCGCTTCGCCCAAAAATTGCGCAATGAGCGTCCCGCGGGTGGAGCCAATGGCTTTTTTGATGCCTACTTCTTTTTGCCTTCTGGAAGCTTTAGCGGTGGAAAGGTTCATAAAATTAATGCAGGCAATGACCAATACAAACAGCGCGATGAGCGAAAACAATCGGACATAGTCAATGCGACCGCCACTTTGTACGCCATTTTCGTAGTTGCCGTACAAATAAGCACTCGAATAGGGCCTGACCGATGTGGTGAAAATGGTTTCGGGAAAATACCCCTCGATAAAATTGGCGATTTTGGCGTTGAATTGGTTAATATCTGTCCCTTTTTTCAGCAAAAGGTAGGTCTGAGGGCCTTCATTCCACCACTTTTGGCCGTTAGGATGGATTTCATTCAGGAGTAGCTCCTGGGTCAGTACAAAATCGAAATCCATCGAGTTATTGGCTGGCAGCGGTTCAAAAACACCCGACACGACCGATTGCTTTTTCAGTCCCATTACTTCCCATTCAATACTTTTTCCAAGGGCTTGTTCAACCGAGCCAAACAGGTTCTGCGCAACATTTTCCGAAACGACAATGGCATTCCGGTCAGAAAGTACCTGTTTGGGGTTTCCTGCAGCCAATGGGAAAGAAAACACTTCAAAAAAACTGCGGCTTGCAAAAATCCCGGTCGGCTTCGCTGTTTTATCGCCGTTTTTCATGGTCAGGAATATACCTTCCCGCGCCAACGACATCACCGACACCGCCGAAACCACCTC
>JALHRK010000879.1 GCA_022841505.1 Saprospiraceae bacterium
TAATCCCTCGGGTATGAATAATCCAGACCGGTCGGTCGGAATATCGTACGGTCGTATGAATGGTATGATAGGCCACCAGCTGTTTGGCGGACTGGGGCTTGGCGGGAGCTTCTTCCTGTATTTTTTTGAGTGCGGTTTCAAAATCAACGGGTAAGAGCACATCCGGCAATCCGGTGAAGCGTTCTTTGGCCTGGATCATCTGCTTTTCCTCCTCCAACGCTGTCGGCATTGCTTTTATAGCCGGAACGCCCGTAGGCCATGCAGAAGTGAGTTTAAACAGGAGGTTGGTCTTGGGATTGAGTACCATCGAAATTTTTCGCACGTAAGGATAACTTACGCCCCTTGGCATACTGTGCCGCAGGTCGGGTAGTTCGAGTCGCCAGGTGAGTTCCGTATTCCGCCAGGTACGTTCGTCGGAATGCAACGTATTAAAAAAGGGGATGTATTCTGCGGCCATGACCGTCTCGGTCGCCTCCAGCATTTCCTCCGGAATATTGGCGCCCAGGTTGATACAGGCACGTTGAATGGCGGATTGACTACTGATCATGGATGGTTGCTTTATTTTAATTGTCAGAATAGATCACAGATCCCAGATTTCAAAGGAAGTACCATTGATATAGTTGAAAGTGTGTTCGGTCGGGTTGGTCGAGCGCAGGTTGCCATCTACTAAACCGGCATTGACAAAATTGCCTCCCCGCACTTTATACTGGCATTGATCGAACAGGCACCTGTTCGCATTGGTACCGGGCACCTGCGATTTAGCATCCAGTACTTCGGTATTATAATCTACGCGATCTGCCACGTCGTTCGCCCAGCCCACATGCGACCATGAATCCAGCAAAACGCCATCGTAATAAAAATTCCAGGTACCCGTTGCGGCAGCGCCCGAGGAACTACTGCTGGAACTGGATACCGCAGGTTGTACCACTTCTCCTTTATAAACGTGCGCGCCGGAAGCGGCAGGGGCCGGTCCCGGGAAAAAGGTAATACGATAGTCTGTGGCACGCGTCGGGCCGGCCATTACTTCCGTATACCGCTGAAAGGTGACCGCCGCTACGCCGCTGACCCTATCGTAGGTATATCCCATTTGGGCCCATTTCCTGGTGCCGGTATTTTTAACGACCCCTACCCAGGTCGTACTAAAGGCAAGGAAGGTGGCATGCGGCTCGCAGGGTAGCCTGGCGGCGCGGGTTGCAATCCGGGCGCTGAAACCTACCAGATTGGCAACATTTTTACTGGCGCCCACATAATCCCTGGTTCTGCCTGCCGCATGAGCAGTAGGCCCGCAGGAACTGCTGCTCGAACTGGAGGAAGAACTGCTGCTGCTCGAACTGCTCGAACTGGACGACGACGAACTGCTACTCGAACTGGAAGAAGAACTGCTGCTACTCGAACTACTTGAACTGGAAGAGGAAGAACTGGACGACAACGAACTGCTGCTCGAACTCAGCGAAGAATTACTGCT
>JALHRK010000880.1 GCA_022841505.1 Saprospiraceae bacterium
ATACTATTACTACAGCGGTTCCACTTCAACGGATCAGCCTGCCGGGCATTCCAAAGAATTGGCCGCCTGGCCGAATCCTTCCACAGGAGTTGTACAAATAAACCTGGAAGATGCGGCTTCAGTACGGGTGTTCGACGCTGCCGGCCAGTTGCTGCAATCGCGCCAGGTACAACCCGGACAGGCGATTGATCTGACAACGCTGCCGGCGGGTATTTACACGCTTTCTTCACAACAGGGAGCAGATGTGTACTACCAAAAAATAGTAAAGCAGTAGTTTTTCGTAACCCTCCTATACCCGGGGCAGCATTCGTGCAGCCCCGGGTTCATTCCAACCAAATGATTTCCATGCCTCATACACTCGCCCTTATGCTGGTCTACGGTTTCCTTTTTTTGTTGAAATACCTGTTAAAAATATACTTCGGAAAAAAATTTCTTAAAGGAAACAGGGTAGCGCGTTAAGTAAATCATAATCACCCCGGTAAATTCCAACCTGCCTGATTTCGGATCTGTCTATCCGGGTAGTCAACAAAAACAAAGTAAGTTATGAAACCAAGAACAATCTTTTTACTGCTCGCTCTGGCGAGCCTCTTTGCCTGTCGTACGCCCGAAATTGCCATCGATCCTTCCCTGAATGCGAAAGCCATGCCGGTGACAGGCCGCAACGGTTTTCAGATCGGCCAGGTCATCCGCTACGGTGAATTCAGCACGGATAAAGTGCGGCGTGGCTGGACGAAAGGTTATGACATTCCATTTGTGCTGCGTTTTCAGAAAGCCAAAGAAAAATTGAGTTACACCCAATTCGGCCCGGCGCAGACGCGCGCAGAAGTAGCCTGCATCAGCAAGTTTAAAAGTACCGAGTTTGAATTGGTGCGCAACTTTTTCGGCATCCCGATCGAGTATCAAAATTTCTTTGCCGGCAATATTACACTGGTGTCTAGCCACACGAACTGGAATTTTATCCTGCACAATCCCAACGGCGATTTTCTAAGGGGGAAAGCCTCCGCCGGTTACGCCGAAAACGGAACACAACGCATTGATATTGATGCAATTCGCGGCCTGGAAGGCCAGCCGGACTGGATGAAGGAACTGACTGTTTACGGCCATGAATTCCGCATGGACGGCAAGGTTGTCGGCGCCGTTTCTACGGTGAACAGGGGGAAGGTCTGGATCGATCCGCAACTGGATACCGAAACACGCACCGTAATTGCCGCTATTGCTACCGGACTGCTGTTGCGAACGGATGTGGAAGGGGTGGATATGCAGGTCGAACGATAGGAGGTATTTATCATTCATTTGAACAAAAGCAAAAGCTATGAAACAACAATTTTTCAGATTATCCCTGATTTTTATGACTGTTCTGGTTAGTATGGTTGCCTGTAAAAAAGAGCCTGCCGAAGAATTGCCGGATAATCTTCCGCCACAACAACAATTGCCGAATCCTTTACCCGCCAATGCCCTGGTGAAA
>JALHRK010000881.1 GCA_022841505.1 Saprospiraceae bacterium
GGCGGCAGGGCATTTGACGTGACCTCCGCTCCCGGCGGTGGTTATTACATCGCCGGTTCTTCCATAGAAACCAACGGGCGAACGGCCATGGTGTCAAAAATCAGCGAAACCGGCGAAGTTTTGTGGACCCAATATTACGGCAAGGCTTCCTTTACCGGCAAATTGCTGCAACCCTTGGGTGATGGCTTCGGGCTGATGCTCACCAATACCACGACCGATTTTATCCCCAAAGAACTGATGCGCATGGATGCCAATGGCGCCCTGATTTGGGAAAAAGACCTCATTGACCACATTGACCGGCCCACCAGCGCAATAGCAACCGACGACGGGGTTGTTGTGACGGGTTTGGATGAATTGGTCAGCACGGACAACAAGGTGGCCAAGGTGGTCAAATACGACCTGAACGGCGACTTGGTCTGGGTAAAAACGCACGACCCTTATCCCGATTATTTCGAACACCCCACCGACATCATTTCCACAACCAGCGGCTTTGTCATTGCCGGGTTTACGGAATTAGCCGACACGGTGATTTATGTTTATCCGGAAGACCTTATGCTGTTCCTGATTGATCAGGATGGCGAGCTCGACAGTTTGGAAACGCCAAATGCAGTGACGGAAACGAACACACCTCCCTCGGTAATTGTCTACCCAAATCCGGCATCCGACTTTGTTATGTTCCAGCTTTCAGACAACCGCAACGAAGAATATGAATTATTGATTTTTAATACATTAGGGCAAGCCTGTGCAGCCCGGCGCTTTTCAGGGCCTGGTTTCCGGTTAGACCGGAACGCACTTCCCAACGGGCTTTATTCCTTTGAAATCCGATCTCTTAAAAATGAATTGATCGCGAAAGGGAAGTTGATACTGGAATAGGTCTGTCGGTTTGTCTATCTTTCGGGGGTGTTCCTTAACAAGCGGTTCCAAAACATGATACGAGGAATAAACTGCCGAAACATGGTCAACCTTCATCCTTTTGCAAAGCCCGGATTTTTCGCCCTTTTGTTCCTGCCTGTTTTCGGGTGGGGCCAGCAAGACAGCCTGCCCCCACCCGAAACGGCGCCCATAGAACAGGTGATTGAAGACGCTTTGCAAAACGAAGGCGGCGAAGGCGATTTCGATTTCAATACGCTTTTTGAAAATTTAGAGGCTTACGCCAAACGCCCGCTCAACCTTAACAAAGCGGATGAAACAGCTTTGCGCGAATTGCAATTGCTGAACGACGTGCAAATCATGAACCTGATTCAATACCGCTCCGTCGCCGGAGATTTGGTGGCCATTCAGGAATTGCAGGCCGTGCCTGGGTTTGACCTGGCTACTATTCGTAAAATCCTGCCCTACGTAGGCATCGGCAATGGCGGCAATGAAACCTATACCCTGCGGCGCTTTTTCCGCGAAGGCGACAATGAATTGTTTATGGGCTGGTCGCGGGTACTGGAACAGCAGGAAGGCTACGACCCCG
>JALHRK010000882.1 GCA_022841505.1 Saprospiraceae bacterium
GATGGACTTTGTATTGACCACCACCGCTCTTGCCGTTCCGCTGCTTGGCATAAATGTGTTGCCGTCCAGGCTGACCGCATTCATGTTTTCCATAGAAATCCCCCATTCAAAGCCATTGAAGTTGTTGGCAGAAATGGTATGGGCAACGCTGTTGTAATTGTTTTTCAAACGGAGAATGGCCGCTCCCGGTGCAGAAACGATGGCAAATGCGCCATTGAAGGTGTTGCCGGCGACCGAAATGTTGGTGGCGCCCGCATTCATATCCGACAATTCGACGCCCCCGCCGTTGAGGTTGTTACTGGAAATATTGACCGCGCCACTCCCCGTAAAACGAACCAAAACGTCGTGGTTGATGGTTTGCAGGGTATTGCCGGTAAAAGATCCGGCGCCTTCATCTACGGAAATGCCGGACCGGAAGAAACTGGCGGGCAGTGTTCCGTTGACGGTATTGTTCTGAAAAACAACATTGTCCACCCCGCCACTGGCAACCCGGTAATTGGTGGAGCCGCCGTAGTTAATGCTGATTGCGTTGCGGTCACCGTAGCTGCCGGCTGGCGTTCCATAAGCGTCCACCAGGTTGTTTTTGACGGTTATGTTGTCCAATCCCGCTGCGCTTGCGATAACTGCGCTTCTCAATTTAGAGAGGTCTACATTGAAATGGATATTGTCAATGGTGACGCCATCTGCGGAAACATCAAACAGGGTTGGTTTTCCGCTGACGGTTCCGGTGAAATCAACCGTGGGTTGTCCACCGACACCTTTAATATTAACGCCTTTATTGACCACCACCTGCTCGTTGTACGTTCCGGCAGCTACTTCCAGCGTGTGTCCGCCCAGCGTTTGCGCATCATTGACGGCTGATTGGATGGAGCAGAACGCTTCGTTGGTGGTTGTATTGGTAACGATGCCATAACCCACGCCTATGTCGCGGGTGTTGGTCGTGTTGCCGCTGAGGGTGTTGCCGCTGATGGTGTTGCCACAAGTCATCGGCGAGTTTCCGCGGCCAAAATACTGGTCAGCCAGGTTGCTCTGGTCGGCATCACCCGGGTATCCGGAAGGGTTTTGCTGTTGCAAAATGCCCACTTCACAACCGGTTACGGTGTTTCCGGTTACGGTATGGTTGGTACCTTCCACGACGATACCAAAACCTTCGCTGGTGGAAGTTTGCTGATAGCCGGTTACGGTATTGCCGGTGATGGTGACGCCATTGGGGACATCAACGTTGCTTCCTGTAACGCCTCTTCTCAGAATGGCAATGCCTGCGCGGTCTCTGAGGTCTGTGTTTTGGGTGCTCAGCAAGACGTTGTTGCCGGAGACGGTGACGCCGCCCGCCGGGTTTTTGATTTCAATGCCATAGCGTCCGCCGCCGGTGATGCCGTTGTTGCTGATGGTATTGGCGCCCACTGAGGTGTTGAGGCCCACTACGCCAATGGCGTTGTCGCCGCCGCCAATATCAAT
>JALHRK010000883.1 GCA_022841505.1 Saprospiraceae bacterium
TTTTGCCAATTTGCCTTTTGCCAATTTGCCAATTTGCCCTTTGCCTGCTGGTTATGATAAGCAACAAGAATGACATACCGTCGCTTCCTTTTACTCCTAGCTTGCATGACCCTCCTGCCATTGCCCGCGCAGGATCAGGCCAGCTTTTGGGACGAAAAAATTGCCCAATTCGAAGCCAGTCCCAACCCCGACAGCCTTGCTTTTTATTACCAAAAAAAAGCGGATTATTACCAGCAAACCGACAGCCTGGCAGCCTGGACAGACACGTATTTTAACTGGCAATACAGCCTTGAAAATGCGCATAGTCAGGCGCTTGCGGTATTGGATACTGCCGTGCAACAAGCCTGGCGCGCCCCCCGGAACGAAGATGAGCGCATGGCAATGGCCTACCTGCAAGCTGCCCGCTGCCATCATTTATACAAACTGGGGAAAATACTTCCCGCAGTAAAAGCCGGGGAAACAGCTATCATTTTGTACGAAAGTGTGACGACTTACGACCCCGACGCACTCGATTATTTCTACCTGCCGATGGTGTCGCATTACACCCGGCTCGGCGACAATGAAAAGGCCCGGATTTTATGCGAAAAAGTAATCCGGAACCACCCGGAAGGGCCGCAGGATGGCGCGTTGGCCGGATTGTACAACAACCTCGGGCTGGTTTATTGGAATGACCGGGATTACGAAAACGCCATTGCTTCCTTCAAAAAAGGGTTGGCCTGCCGAGATCTTTCCCCGCTCAAATCGGGGTTGTTGCAGCAATCTTTAGCGCAAAATTATTTTGAAACCGGGCAGCTAGACCTGGCGGAAGCTTGCGCTAAGGCTGCTATTTCGGTATTGGAACCTTTGAAAAACAGTGAATTTGACCAGCGGGAGGTTTTGGATTATTTATCCGGCGCCTGGTTGGTCAAAGCGAAGTTGGGGATGCAGCGGGGAGAAACAGCGGAGGCGCGCAGCTACCTTCAACAGGCTTTAGAAGCCGGGACAAAGGTGCATGGCTCCCCAAACCACCGCGATCTGGTCAAAATCCGGATCGAATTTGGGAAATATTACCTTCAAACCGGCAACCCCCTGGCGGCAGCCGAGACTTTTCACGCCGCGCTGCACAGCCTGATTCCGGCGCTTCCAGCTTCCGATCTCCACGCCCAGCCTGCCATTGCTCAATTGTACGAAGAAAACACCATTTATGAGGCTTTAGAGGGCAAAGCACAGGCTTTACAGGCGCGATACCGGGAGACCAAAAACTTGAAAGACCTGCAAACTGCGCTCGATTGCCACCAATTGGCAGGTCGGGTAGAATCCCTGCTTCGGTATACCTATCAATACGAATCCTCCAAAATCACCTTGTTGACGCAAAGTCGCCTCCGGATTGAAAAAGCCATTGGCATTGCCCGGGAACTATGGGAAGCGACGGGCGATGCAGCTTATTTGTACGCCGCCTGGGCCAATGCCGAACAAGCC
>JALHRK010000884.1 GCA_022841505.1 Saprospiraceae bacterium
TGCGCGCAAATAGACCGTGCCTTGCGCCCGATGGTGAATTTCGTTGTCAATAAAATACAGAATCGTATCAATATTGGCATTTTCATACTGTCCGAAAGCAGTATTGATTTCCTGGAACCGCCCTGCAGGAATTTGCGGCCACAATTCGTTGAGCGCGTCCGTGACTTCATCCCATTTTGCCAGAAAAGCCGCCTGGGTTTTGGGCATGCGGTCGTGGTTATTTGCATGATGCGGCAGTTCGTGCACCTCGGGATAACTGCCCGTTACGATGCCTCTGATGCCATGTTCGGTCAGGTCTAAAATTTCCATAGCCAGCACGGAGAAAGGGCGCATGCCACCAATGCGGAAAGCCAAAAAATCCTTTTCGGGAAAAGCCTGGATCATTTTCCGGGTCAAACGACGATGCCCCTGCCAATGTTCCAAAAGTGCTTCGGGTGTGGTGACGACGGCGGCTGCCTGTACATTTTCCATTGTATCTATTGTTTAAATTTAAAGAATAGTACAAAGGAAGGGGTGGCAAATGACAACGGTATGTCAGGGGTTAAGGGTAGGTGCAATATATTTATCGTAATACTCCTCAAGGGTCATTTTGTGGGGTTCAAATTTTTCGGAAAGCACCTGGAGCCGTTCGATTTTGTCAATCCGAAAGGTCCTGAAATCCTGCCGCAACCGGCACCAGGCAATCAGCAACCAGTTTTGATTGCCCATGGTGTAAAGGGCAAATGGCTCGACAATGCGCTGTGAAACCGCTTCCTGGGTGACCGTCTTATAGGTCATGCTGACTAAATTGAAGTTGGTAATGGCCAATTGCAGCGTTGCCAGGTCCTGGCTTTGCGGCGTTGAATCCTCGTCCGTAATATGCATGCGATTCGCCAGGAATTCTAACTTTTCTTTCGCATCGTGTTTCAAAACGGCTTTTACTTTGGCAATTGCGTTGGCGTATTGGTCAATAAACGACTGGTCTTTGTTGAAGCGCACCAATTGTTCAGCGGTAATCAACGCATTGGCCTCGCTTTCTGTGAACGACACCGGTGGCAGCCGGTAACCTTCTACGAGCGCGTAACCTTTGCCTTCTTCCGTAAAAATGGGGATGCCCGAAGCCTCCAAGGCCCGCACGTCGCGGTAAATGGTGCGGACGCTGACTCCAAATTTTTTGGCTAATTCAGGTGCAGTAACTAAGCGTTTGGTTTGTAATTGCGTCAAAATGGCAGTGAGCCGCGAGAGCCGGGGCAGGGTTTTTTCTTCCATATTTTCAATTTACGTTCATTATCGTCCCATATAACTTATCTGGATTACTTTCAGTTTTCATTTTTTCGCTCATTAAAGTCGCGTTGGTTTTATAGATTTGATTGTTCAGCAAGTCTAACAATTTATGCTCGAATTCTTTTTCATTGAATTTTTTAATGGGTATACCCTCCGGCCCCAAATGCAAATCAGAAATGGTCCTGCTCCAAAA
>JALHRK010000885.1 GCA_022841505.1 Saprospiraceae bacterium
GCGGTACGGTTCGGCGGTACGTTATGCCAGCAACGCCTCCAGGTCGCTCCGACTAAACGCCACCCGGCCTGCATTTTCGACAATATCTTCGGCCAATTGGGCTTTGCGTTCCTGGAGTTTCAGGATTTTTTCCTCGATGCTGTTGCGGGTGATGAACTTGAGGGCAAACACATTTTTGTCCTGCCCGATGCGGTGCGCCCGGGCGATGGCCTGCGATTCGGTGGCGGGGTTCCACCACGGGTCGAGGATGAAGACGTAGTCGGCGGCGGTGAGGTTAAGGCCCGCCCCGCCCGCTTTGATAGAAAGTAGAAAAAACTGCGTGGCCGGATCGGTCTGGAATTGTTTTACGGCAGCTTCGCGTTCGCGGGACGACTGCTCGCCCGTCAGCCAGGCAAATGGGTAGTTTGCGGCTTCCAATTCGGCCCGAAATAGTTGTAAATACTGCACAAAAGAACTGAATACCAAAACTTTATGGCCGCCTTTGCGCACCTCTTCCAAACGCTCCAGCACGTCGCGAAACTTGCCACTGTCGTCGTCGTAATCTGGTAAAACCAAGCGCGGGTGGTTCACCATTTGCCGCAGTTTGGTCAGCGCCTGCAACACCATAATCCGGTATTGCTCGTTGCCCGGCTGGAAGTTTTCGAGCAGGAAATTGCGCGCCGCCGACTTCTCTTTTTCGTAAAGTTTGCGCTGCGCTTCGGTCATTTCGGTATAAAAAAGCTGGGTGCTTAATGGCGGCAGGTCCTGCGCCACGGCTTCTTTGGTGCGGCGCAGCAAGTAGGGTTGCACCATTGTGCGGAGTAGCTCTTTTTGCACCTCGTCCTGCCCTTTTTCAATGGGTGTGATGAAGCTGCGCTGGAAAAAACCGTAGCTGCCCAGCAGACCGGGATTGGCGAATTCCATTTGCGACCAGAGGTCCGACAACGAGTTCTCAATCGGCGTGCCACTCAAAGAAAGCCGGTGTTCGGATTCCAAATTATTGAGGGCTTTAAACACTTTGCTTTCGCGATTTTTGATGTACTGGCTTTCGTCGAGCACCACGTAGGTGTATTCAATTTTCCGCAGCAATTCCAAGTCTTTGAGCGCGGTTTGGTAGGTCGTCAGCACCACGTCGAAGCGGCTGATGAGGCGGATGTCTTTGTGGCGCTTCGGGCCGGTGTGTTCGTACACCGTGAGCGAAGGCGCAAATTTGGCCAGCTCCTGCCGCCAGTTGAACACCAAGGAAGCAGGCAGCACAATGAGCGCGTGCAGCGGATTAAGGAAACCGGTGTCCGATGCCGGTTGAAAGAGGTTGAGCTGGGAAGCCTGCACCGTTTCGGCTTTCGGTTTTTCCGCTTTCGCGTAAAGCAATAAAGCAATGGTTTGCAGGGTTTTACCCAAGCCCATGTCATCGGCGAGGCAAGCGCCCAGTCCGTTGTGGTACAATTGCACCAGCCAGCGCACCCCATCGGT
>JALHRK010000886.1 GCA_022841505.1 Saprospiraceae bacterium
GACAACAACAGGCTGGGCAGACAAAGCCAAAGCGCAATATGGCGGTAATACCGTTTCACCCTACAAAAATACACTTAAAATTTCAATTGTCCAACGCTGAAATCCTTAGCTTTGGGAGTTGTGGTAAGCAATCTCATTTTTGGCAAAGATCTCAATCATCCGATCCCCCCAATCATCAAATTTTCAAATCATCAAATTTTCAAATTAATGAAAATTCTCCGCGCGCATTGCTGGAAAGAAAATCTGGAACTGACCAAACCTTATACCATCGCATATACGACCGTAGATGCGGTGGAAAATTTTTTCGTTGCCATCGAACTGGAGGACGGAACGGTTGGCCTGGGAGCGGGTTCTCCGTCCGATTTTGTTACCGGAGAGGACTTACTGGAGAGTTTCGCTGCGCTGAATGCCCATCTTGAACCGTTGGTTATAGGAGAAGACATCCGCCATCTTTCAGCGATACTTCGCCAGATTCGGGCAATTCTGGCGCCTTATCCGGCTGCCCGTGCTGCGATAGACATTGCGCTCTACGATGCTTTTACCAAAATGCTCGGGATCCCCCTGGTAGATTTTCTCGGTAAGGCACACGAAGGGTTGCCCACCTCCATTACCATCGGCATCAAATCGCTGGAAGCCACGCTGGAGGAAGCGGTAGAGGACGTAAAATTAGGCTTTCGCATCATCAAACTCAAAACCGGATTAGAAGTAGAAAAGGACATCGAGGTTTTTCGAAAACTCCGCGAAACAGTGGGCGCCAATGTTAAAATCCGGGTAGATGCGAATCAGGGATACTCAATTCCCGATCTGCTCCGCTTTGTTGATGCAACGATGGATGCAGACGTGGAATTCATTGAACAGCCCTTCAAAGCCGGCTACCAACACTGGATGCTGCAATTGCCCGAACCCGTGCGTCAACTTTGCGCTGCCGATGAAGACCTGCACAATCCTGCCGATGCCATGCGCATGGCCGTCCCGACCCGGCCTTATGGAATTTACAACATCAAGCTGATGAAATGCGGCGGTGTGGGCGAGGCGCTGCACATTGCGGAAGCAGCGCATCGCTTTGGTATCAGTCTCATGTGGGGGTGCATGGATGAAAGCATCATCAGCATCAGTGCGGCTTTGCACGCCGCCATGGCCAGTCCTGCCACCCGTTATTTAGATCTGGACGGCAGCTTTGATCTTGCCCGGGATATTGTCAGCGGGGGATTTATACTTAAAGATGGATACCTGTTTCCGAATGGCAAACCAGGACTTGGGGTTGAGCGTTTATAATAATGTAATTTCAACTTTCCCATGTTTGAAAAAATAACAGAATCGCCATCTAATTACCGGCATTTAGAGCAGATGCCGGTGCGCGAATTGCTCGAAAACATAAACCGCGAAGACCAGCTTGTGCCGCAAGCCGTGGCGCGGGCTATTCCTCAAATTGAGCCATTGGTGGAGGT
>JALHRK010000887.1 GCA_022841505.1 Saprospiraceae bacterium
AGGTATAGCCAAGTAGGTTGATGTTTGTGACGCTTTTGTTGTACAATTCGATAAACTCCAGGGTATCGGTGCCGGTTTCGGGCGAATTGTACATGATTTCGGAAATCACGATGTCGTTGGCTAAAGGAGCGCCTACGACAGTGATGGTTCCCGTCATATTGAGGCCAACGTGCGGATCGCAACGATAGCTATACGTTCCTGGAGTATTAAAGGTGTGGGAAAAAGTCCAACCGAAGGCAGCATTCCCACTGAAAAAATTTTCCGGGTTGTTCGGGAAGGTTGTTTGTGAGCCGTTGACGTTGTGAACGCCGCTGTTGTTGCTCCAGGTGACCGATTCCCCAACCTGTATGGTCAGGTTTTGCGGACTGAAATTGAAATTCAGGACGGAGACCTGGTGTTGTGCGTCCGCAAAGAATGGCAAAAGGATTAAACTTGCGAGGGTGCATAAGACCAAAGTAAAAACTTTCCTCATGAGACAAGGTTTTTGGAATGAAAAAATACTTCCTGGCAAAAGTACGGGTAAACCGAGGGAATGACCCCGAAATGCAAATAAAAATTGCGTTAAGTAATCAGGCCGACGGGCGACACCATATTCCAAAACTACTTCCATGAACCAACAATCATTCTTCAATTGAGTCAATGCACGGATAGTGGGAGTAATGTTTTGTATATGAAGAAAATAAATTCCAAAAAATCAATGTGTAGTTAACATGCTCTTAACAAGATGATCTTAATTTTGCCGCGATCAAAACCATTATTCATCAAATCACTGGTTTATGAAATTTGCAAACTTACTTAAAGTGCTTGGCGCTTTGGTGCTGGCTGTCGTGTTCACGAACACCGGCTATGCACAAGGTGTGACCTCCGCTACTATTCTCGGTTTGGTAACCGATGCGAATGGTGAGCCCCTGATCGGAGCTAACGTTGTTGCGATACACGGACCTTCGGGAACGTTTTATGGCAACTCAACCCGGGAAGACGGCCGTTTTACCTTGCCCAATGTGCGCATTGGCGGTCCTTACACGATCAAGGTGAGCTACACCGGTTATGAAGACAAAGAAGAGAAGGATGTAACTTTGAGCCTTGGCCAAAGTTTCCGCATCAACTTTTCCATGCAGGAAACCGCAACGGAGCTTCAGGCGGTGGAAGTAATCGCTACTCAAAGCGAAATCCTGAATGGCGAGCGCACCGGCGCTGCGACCAACATCAAAAAAGAAGTCATCAACACGCTGCCAACTTTTTCGCGTGGTTTGAACGACTTCATCCGTTTGACGCCGCAATCCAAATCCTCTGCGGTGGCTTCTACTACAGGCGGCGGAACGTCATTTGCGGGTCAGGACAGCCGTTTCAACAACCTGACCATTGACGGTTCGATTTTTAACAACAGTTTCGGTCTGGCTTCAGCGCCTGCGGGTCAAACCAACTCAACGCCGATTTCACTGGAC
>JALHRK010000888.1 GCA_022841505.1 Saprospiraceae bacterium
CGATACCGGGGCTTGCCGCAGATGATTATCTGCTGCTAGTGCGGGACTCCATCGGCTGTGTGGACACCCTAACGTTCGCCATTCCGCGCATCAATTGCCCGATCTACCTGCCCAACGCCTTTTCCCCCAACGACGACGGCATCAACGACCGTTTCCGCCCGCAAGCCATCGGCGATCTGGAGGCGCAGGTAGTCCGTTTTTACGTTTTTGACCGCTGGGGTGGTTTTGTTTTTAAAAGCGAAAACCAGGCGTTTGACGATCCTGGGAATGGTTGGGATGGAAGGAAAGGTGGAAAATTGTTGGGGCAGGGGGTGTATACGTGGTTGTTGGAGGTGGGGTTTAGTGATGGCGGACGGGAAGTGATGACTGGGGATGTGGTGCTGGTGCGGTAGGTTCCATTCAACCCAACTCAGTTAAAATGCCCAGACACTCACCTGCCATTTCCAAAAAAAATTATATCTTTGGTTGCGAACATTAACGATTGCCGTGTATTTTTAATACCAAAAGCTGGATCCTAAGCGATGAGTACCAACGAAATCATGATCGCTGTATCCCCGCTGGAGAATCTTTCCGAAGACCAGACTGACCACCTTTTTTGCCAGGCATTTTCGATGGATCTGGTAACGGAGCTTTCCCGATTCAGGCAATTCCAGATCATCGCCGGCGATCCTCTCGTGGGCGGGCAAATGCCCGCAGAACAAACCCAGATACAACATCCGGACCTCGATTACCTCATCCGCGGTTCCTTCAGGAGCCTCCACGAATCGGTGCGCATCAACGCGCAATTGATCAATGCAAAAACCAACGCCCTGGTGTGGGCAGAACGGTTCGATGGCGACAAAACCTCCATTCTGACCATGCAGGAGGATTTGCTCCGCGAAATTGTTTCTTCCCTTCAGCAACAACTCGATTACGACCTGCTTTCTCAACTCCGAAAAAAGCCAGCAATTGATTTAAGGGCTTATGAATACTGGCTGCGCGGCATGACCGAGCTAAAAAAAGGCACCATAGAGAACGATATCCAGGCCAGGGAATACTTTCAACAAGCAATCGAAATTAACCCCAACTATTCGCTGGCGTATTCGGGGATGTCGCTTAGCTATTTTAACGAATGGAGCTGTCAGCTTTGGGAAAGGTGGGAGGTGAGCCGAAGCGGGGCTTATGAATGGGCCAAAAAAGCCATCGAATTGGACGACCAGAACTACGTGGCCGCCGTGGTCCTTGGGCGGACTTTAATGTTTACCGGCGCTTACGAACAGGGGGAGCACTACCTGAGAAAAGCCCTCAAACTTAACCCCAACGATACAGAAAACCTGCTCCAGATCACCATCTGTTTTCTTTATTTGGGTTATCCGGAAGAAGCAGAAGCGCTGTACAATAAAGCCCTGCAATTAGATCCCCTAAACGAAACCGGTTATCATCAGATAGGGGCGGTTATTTTTT
>JALHRK010000889.1 GCA_022841505.1 Saprospiraceae bacterium
ATGTGTTTTCTGGTCGAAATGGTGATTAGAAATGCTAAGACGTAGCAGTACGATTCATCGACCGAATTTGTTTGAAACAGATTTGTTGGTGCAACTTGATCCCAATGATCCACTGCTGAAGCTTGCATCAACGATACCCTGGCAAGATTTGAGGAATCACTTTCCATCCATTACACCGCAACGACAAGTGCGCCGAGTAAGCCGATCCGGCTGATGGTTGGGTTATTGATACTGAAGCGGTTAGAGAGTTTGAGTGACGAATCGGTAGTATTACAGCGGAAGCGCAATCCTTATTACCAGGTTTTTTGTGGTATGAAAGAATTCCAACAGAAGCTGCCTTGCCATAGCACGGAACTGGTGCATTTTCGTAAGCGCATAGGTGCGCAGGTGTAGAGCGGATTTTCCGGATGAGCGTTGGTTCGCATGGAGAATAGGCGCTGGAAGATGTGGTTCATGTCGACACGACCGTGCATGAGAAGAACATCACATACCCAACGGATAGCAAACTGGCGATCAAGATTATTAATCGCCTCAACAAGATTGGCCCCGCCCACGGTATTTCACAGCGGCGTACTTTCGTCAAAGAAGTGAAGTCACTGTGCCTGGATATTCGGCACTACCGGCACGTGAAGAAAAGAGCCAAGGCCAAACGCGCATTAAAGCAGCTCAGAATCATTGCAGGTATTTTGATGCGGGAACTCAGGAGAGAATTACCGCAGCACTTTCTGTTTGAATGCTATCAACGGGACTTTCTGTTGTATGAGCGCGTATTACGGCAACAGCAAAACGATAAGAACAAGATCTACTCATTGCACGAACCGCAAGTGTACTGTGTCGCCAAGGGGAAAGACCACAAACAATACGAATACGGCAGCAAGGCATCGATCGCCAGCACTGCAAAAGGCAATCTGATTGTCGGCGTCGTCAGTCACGAAAAGAGAACCTACATGACAGCCACACATTACCAGCGATATTGCGTCATGTAGAGATTTCGCGCGAAAAAGCCGCCATGCAAGCCGTATGCGATCACGGCTACCGCGGCAAAGTTTCAGTCAATGGAACTCAGATCATTTTGCCTGGAAAAGCATTCAAGAAGGATACCCGGTACCAGAAAGACAAGAAGCGGAAACAGTGCAGGGGGCGTGCGGCGATTGAACCCATTATCGGCTACCTGAAATCGGATTACCGAATGGCGAGGAACTATCTGAAAGGTGCTATCGGCGATCACATCAATCTTCTGATGGCTGCTTGCGCATGGAATCTGAAACAATGACTGCTGGCCATTTTTTGGCTCTTTTTCCCGTGGCGGAAACTGCAAATTTATTGAATTTCTTGATGGAAATTAAACTACCGGGGCATACGTTTTGGTCGATAACAGCTTTCTCAGATAGTTTTTCCAGAACAACTGTTGTTTGATACTTTTTCAGGGTCGACTAC
>JALHRK010000890.1 GCA_022841505.1 Saprospiraceae bacterium
CTTTTCCTTATGTATTCTGGGAGTTCTGGCGCTTTGTCAAACCGGGTTTGTATCCAAAAGAGCAGAAGGCTGCGCGGGGCATTGTGCTGGCTTGTTCTTTTTTATTCCTGTCGGGCATCCTGTTCGGGTACTACGTCATTGCGCCATTTGCCATCAATTTTTTGATCGGCTACACCATTCCCGGCGTCGAAAACGTGCCGACGCTCAATTCCTTCATTACTTACCTCGTGATTTTTACCATTCCCACCGGCATTGTGTTTGAACTGCCGATTGTGGTCTTTTTTCTGTCAAAAGCGGGGTTGGTGACGCCCGACTTCATGCGGAAATACCGGCGTCATGCTGTGTTGGGCATCATCATCGTCGCAGCGGTTATTACACCGACAACCGATGTAATTACCCAACTGCTGGTTGCTTTTCCGCTCTATATCCTGTACGAGATCAGCATCGTGATTTCACGCCGGGTGGAGAAACAAAGGGAAGCGGATGAACGCGAGGATGAAATGGGCCTACAACGCACCGAATAGCACGAAGCCGCTCCATTTTCGGGGATCTGCGCTTTTGTTGTCCTTAATCATTTTGAGTTTTGCATTGCGCAAAGCCGTAGCATAGCTTTTGTTGTCCAAGGCCTGTTCGTAAAAAAGCCGCATCAACTGCGCGGTGTAGGAATCGTATACCTTCCACAGGGAGCTGAGCACATTGGGCGCGCCGGCTGATAAAAAACTGTGGGTGAGCGAAAGCGCGCCTTCGTTGCCGGAAGCCGGGCCGCTGCCACTCTCACAACTGCTGAGCGTGACCAGGTCAACGCCTTTCAAATTCAAACCGGCAATTTCACCGGCGTACAGAATACCATCGTCCGAGCTGGGTTTGCTGATGTTGGGTTGTGCAAACGCAATACCCGAAAGGGCCGGGTTGGCGTAGTTGACAAAACTATGCGTGGCCAAATGGAGGATGCTGTGGCGGTTGGCATTGGCTTTAAAAGTGGGTTCGTCGGCTTCCATGCGCAGGAACGCCAGGGCTGTTTTTTTCTTTTTGGCAAACAGTTTTGAAATGCCTACTACTTCGCGTTCCGATTCCGGCAACGCCTGAAAACTCAATCCGTCCAACGTTGCCGAACGCATGCTGTAGCTGCCCTGATAGGTGGTGTCGAAAGCAAACAGGTTGCTGTCCCAAATATAACTTTGGCTGGTATTGTTGTCAAAAACCGGCGCCATGCACAGAAATCCGGAGACGGGGGCAGGCGTATTTTTCTGCACGGCTAAAGAGGCTGCATAACTGTATTGAATCGTGTAAGACTGGATCAGGTAGTTCAATTTATGGTGACCGGGCGAACCGTCATCGGGCGTAAAGCCGGAAATCATGGCTTCAAAAGGCATGGAAAACAAGCCTTTATGCGGCACGATGAGCAGGCGATTTTTGCCCTTCAGCATTGAATCCAC
>JALHRK010000891.1 GCA_022841505.1 Saprospiraceae bacterium
AGCTTTTATTTACGGCGAATTGGGCGTGATTCATATCCACACCCGCTGGCACGAATCCACGGCGCTCACTTTGCTGAAAAACGAACAACGCCCGCTGGATTATTCGTTCGCCATGCGCAGCCGCGGCTACAATTTCGAAGCGGAAGAAGTGATGCGTTGCCTGCAGGAAGGGCTGAAGGAAAGCCCGCTGTGGCCGCTCAAATCTACCCAGTCGCTTATGGAATTGCTGGATGCGATTCGCAGGGAAACGGGGATTGTGTATGCGGAAGACGGAGTTTAAGTCAGTTTACAGCTTTTAAGGTGGCAGTTGGCAGGAGTGTGCCCAGGTCTGCCAACTGCCAACTGAAAAACTGCCAACTATTTTATCATGAGATATTCCTTCATCATAGCATTAATCGCTGCGCTGTTTTTCCTCCCCTTCCTCGGAGGCGCGCACCTTTTCGACTGGGATGAAATCAATTTTGCGGAAGCAGCCCGGGAAATGTTGCGCAGTGGCGAATACCTGCGCGTCTACATCAACTACCTCCCGTTTTGGGAAAAACCCCCACTTTTTCTTTGGCTCCAGGCATTAGCCATGGGCACATTTGGCACAAACGAATTTGCTGCCCGGCTCCCCAACGCGCTTTGCGGCATTGCAACGCTGGTCTTGTTGTACAACATAGGCCGGAAGCTGTACGACCCTCGGTTCGGACTGATCTGGGCGGGCGTCTATTTCGGCTCAATCCTGCCTTTTTTGTATTTCAAATCGGGCATCATTGACCCGATTTTTAACTTGTTCATTTTCAGTGGACTTTACCTGTTCATCCTGTTTTATTGGAAAAAAGAGGGCTACGACAGCCTTGAATTAAAAGCAAACCGCTGGACATACCTGTTTTTCGGGGGGCTGCTCGTCGGGCTCGGCATCCTCACCAAAGGTCCGGTGGCTTATCTGCTCGCAGCGCTGACGATGTTTGTGTATTGGGTTTATCAGCGGTTCCGGTTCTACGTAAACGTGCCGCAATTTTTGGTTTTTACTGGAGCAGCCACACTGGCCATGCTGGCCTGGTACGGCATAGAAATCTGGAAAAACGGCCCGGCATTGGTCATCCAGTTCAACGAATACCAATACCGTCTTTTCAGCACGCCCGACGCCGGGCACGCCGGTTTCCCCGGCTACCATTTTGTGGTGCTGCTGTTCGGGTGTTTTCCGGCGTCCATTTTTCTCATCCGGGCGCTGTTTCCAATGCCCGCACCCAGCCTGATCCACCAGAAAGACTTCCGCAAATGGATGTTGTTTTTGTTTTGGGTGGTGCTGATCCTGTTCACCATCGTGAAGTCTAAGATTGTACACTACTCCTCTTTGTGCTATTTCCCGCTCACTTTTTTGGCAGCAACGACTGTTTATAACCTGATAGAAGGCCGCATCGCGCTCAACAAATGGATGAAAACGGG
>JALHRK010000892.1 GCA_022841505.1 Saprospiraceae bacterium
CGTAGCACCGGCGAGGTGGTGGCGAACAATCATAAAATGCCCGCCGCACTGTTTGCGCAGCGCCGTCTTTCGGTGACAGAAACGGCGGAAGGTATTATTGAAGTTCTGGAAAAAATAAAAGTACAAAACCGTGATGTACAGGTTATTCTGACGGTAAGTCCGGTGCGGCACATCCGAAATGGCCTGGTGGAAAACCAGCGCAGCAAAGCGACCCTGCTGCTGGCCTGCGAACAAATCTCCCAGGCGCTGCCCTATGCACATTACTTCCCCGCGTACGAATTGCTGCTCGACGACCTGCGCGACTACCGCTTTTACGCCGAGGATATGCTGCATCCTTCAGAAGTGGCAGCGGATTATATCTGGCAATTTTTTGGCGACACTTTTTTTTCGGAGGAAACACGCAGGTTGTATACGCGGATTGAAAAGATCGCAGCGGCCATGCGGCACCGGCCTTTTCACCCGGACACTCCTGAACACCGGGCTTTTGCCAGGGCGCAACTGGTGGCGATCGAGCAGTTGTCAGAAGAGCAGCCGGGGCTTGATTTTTCGGTGGAAAAGGCTTATTTTCAAGAAGTTATAGAGTAGCGAGGCCTTCAGGCTGTCGGGAAAAGGCCATTTATGACTGTACGAAATCGTGTTAAATATTTGTGGCTATAAATGGCCACTTCCTGACGGCCATAAATGGCCTTTTCCCGACAGCCTGAAGGCTATGCTACCCTCACATATCATAACTCAACTCCACCACCGCCGTTTCCGGGTGCGACTGGCAGGTGAGAATATAACCGGCTTTTACTTCGTCGTCATCGAGGGCGTAGCAGGCGTCCATGGTCACTTTTCCGCTGATGACTTTGGCCATACAGGTAGAGCAGGCGCCGGCGGTGCAGGAATAAGGCGGATCGTATTTTTCTTTCACCAGCACGTCGAGGATCGTAGCGCCGTCGGGTATGGCCAGTTCAATTTTTTCTCCTTTCAGGTGCACGATTACGCGTTTGCCGGCAGGGCCTTCTGCGGCAAATTCGCCGGGCACATGGTTGGCATTGACAAAATGTTCGGTATGAATCTGTTTGGCAGGTATGCCGCGCGCCATCAGGGTCGTTTTTACCGTTTCTGTCATGCTGCCGGGGCCGCAAACGAAGTACATACAGTCGCCCTCCGGCCCGTGCGGCATGTTTTCTTCGAGAAAATGGGTAGCAATCCGGCCATCGATCCGGCCCGTTTTACCTTTCCAGTTGGTCGTGGATTTTTTGAACATACCAAAAATGCCGCCACCTGCGCTGTCTTTTTTGGGCTGACTTAACACGTGCTCGACATGTAACTGGCCGACATACCGCTCGGAAAGCGCATCCAGGGCATCGCGGAAGATGATCTGTTCTTCATTGCGGCTGCCATAGAGCAGGAAAATGGCGCTCATCGGCTCATTTTCCAGTAC
>JALHRK010000893.1 GCA_022841505.1 Saprospiraceae bacterium
CCGGGTATTTTAGCAATTTTAGTCACGATGGTGGGCGGGTTCCTCACCGCGTTGAACATCGTGCGGGAAAAGGAAGTCGGCACAATCGAACAAATCAACGTGACGCCCATCAGAAAGCACCATTTCATTTTGGGAAAACTCATTCCGTTCTGGATCCTCGGCAATGTGGTTTTTACGGTCGGACTGCTGGTCTCCTGGCTCATCTACGGCATCGTGCCCCTGGGTAGCCTTGGGGTTTTGTACAGTTTCATTGCGGTGTACCTGCTGGCCGTGATGGGGCTTGGCCTCCTGGTCTCCACCTTTTGCGAAACCCAGCAACAGGCCATGTTCATCATGTTCTTTTTGATGATGGTTTTTATTTTAATGGGCGGGTTGTTCACGCCCATCGAAAGCATGCCGGACTGGGCCAGGGGCGTCGCTGCGTTTAACCCGGTCAGTTATTTAATCAGCGTCATGCGTTTGGTCATCCTGAAAGGCAGTGGCTTTCGGGACATCCTGCCGCATTTGGGCATCATCGCCTGTTTTGCCGTTGTGTTGAATACTTGGGCGATTTTGAATTATAGGAAGACGACGTGAGGGGGTGGCTGCGTTTAGTGCGCATTTGACTGGTGATGTTTGATGATGCCCCATTTCCCTTTTTCTCGTTTTGCCAAAACGATGCCTCCTTGGGAACAGAAGGTGTATTCGTAGGTGAATAAAGCAAGATTGAAAGTCTCATTGAAGGCCATACGAGAGTAGGATATCTCGCCAAGGTATTCCTCATATCCGCAACGCCTCCATCCTTCGGCAAACTGTCGTTCAACAATTTTCCAGGGGCGAATATCTCCTATTCTTTTTTTATCTAAAGGCATTGCTTTTTTTGCACCGGACAACAGTTGTGATTTGAGTCCGCGATAAGTGTTGTGGTAAAATCCCCCATGGGAGAATTCCGAAGGTTCTGTAAAAGAATCAAAAATGGCAATCAGAAAGGTCGCTGTGTCCTTAAAGAGGCGGAATTCCCGTTCACGTAAATCCAATAATCTATTGTTGGTCTCTACACTTCCTTCAACGCTGCTGTCTGGCGGCGGCGGCGGTGGTGGCGGTATAATTTTAAATTCTGCCAGTTCGCGAATGGTTTGGGTTACGATTTCATATTCGTACATTTCTTCCCGTTCTTCCGGAGACATTTTTGGATTGCACCCAACAAGCAGACAAATCGGCCAGAGGGCAAAGGACAGGGTAAACAGGCGCAGTGTCATCGGAGCGAATTTTGGGCAAAGCAATAAGAGCTTGTTCGGGTTCCCCGACAAGCTCTTAGCGAATAGATTATTTTCTTCTGTTTAGATGTCCTGCCGAAGGTTTTTGGTGTACAGGACAAAAAGAAAATAGCAGTTTTTCGGGCGTGACTGTTTGATTGGTTGAGTATTTGATTTGTTGAGTATTT
>JALHRK010000894.1 GCA_022841505.1 Saprospiraceae bacterium
AACTGGGCATTCCAGACTTTTTTCATCGGGCCTAAATTAGATTCCGAAAAAATACGCCTGACCGCCGAAGGTATTGCTGCCGAGCGGGTGGAACTGATTGCCGGGCAAAGCGTGCTGTCCACGATTAATATTCTGCCGGTTATCCTGGTGGTGGCTTTCACCGGCTTGTGGTTTTTTATGCGCGAGAAAAAATAAAAAGTTGATTTTCGCGCTCGTGGCGTAATGGAACACGGATTTGAAGGATTAGACACGGATTTTTTTTCCTCGTAGAGTTAATGGGGACGCGGATTTAACGGATTATGCGGATGAACGCGGATTTTCCCTCGTAGAGTTGACCTGATACAAACGGATTTTAGCGCTTCGCGCTCGTAGGAATAATGGGGACGCGGATTTGGCGGATCGGGCGGATTGACGCGGATTTTTCCGCTTTAGAGTTGACCTGCTTTTTTTCTAAAAGCGAACATTATTTGATCTGTGTCAACTCTAAATCGGAAAAATCCGCGTCAATCCGCCCGATCCGTTAAATCCGCGTCCCCATTATTCCTACGAGCGCGAAGCGCTAAAATCAGCGAAAATTCGGTCAACTCTAAATCGGAAAAATCCGCGTCAATCCGCCCGATCCGCCAAATCCGCGTCCCCCCCATTAACTCTATGAGGAAAAAAATCCGTGTCCAATCCTTCAAATCCGTGTTCCATTAAATCCCGAAATCATCTCACCCCCACCCCCATTTCCAGCCATTCCTCCTCCGTCAAAGTAACATACGCCGGTTTAATTTGCCCAATCACCGTTTTCAGGTCGGGCCATTTAATACCCGCATTGTGCAAATCCCTGAAATCTTTTTGCAGTACATCCCAGAAACTGCCGCTTTTGAGTGCATCCAATTCCAGGAAGCGGAGATAAGCCGCGATGGCGCGGGTCTGATCGCCCGGCTGGTTACGCAGCAGGTAAGCATGGGCCATATTGGTTTTAAAATATTCTGCGGAGGCGTACAACAAAGCGCCGCCGCCTTCCTCCAGGGCTCTTTTTTCCGCCGCGAGCGACGCCTCTATTATTTTTGAATACAGCGAGGTATCCCGTACACTGTTAAAAAGCATATAATAGGTCTGGTTCAGGGTGGCGTCAGCCCAGTTTTCGCCCCAATTATAAGCAGTGTTTTTGCTTTGAATCATTTGATCGACGTGGCGCAGCACTTCATTGGTCCAGTACAGCGCCCGGTCGTAACGTTTGAAATTGCCTTCCCGGATCGTTTGCAGCCGCGCATAGCGGTAATCGGCTTCGACGCCATTGGAACGCGGATGATTAGCCAGCCAGGCTGTGCGGAGGCGTGGAATGAACTGCAAGATCGAATCCTTTTTGTCCGGATACCTGTCGGCCAGCCGTTCCAGGTCATACACCACATTGCCGAGTTGCTCGGTGGAAA
>JALHRK010000895.1 GCA_022841505.1 Saprospiraceae bacterium
AGCCGGAAAATGCAGCAGTATCTCCTGCGAGGAGTTGTGCAATCACTTCCTGTTCATTCCATATTGCAACTGAGGGATTGTCCAATGTGCTCATTTTGATGAGGTAAAGATAAACACTTAGTAAATCTTATTTTACATTTAGGCGATTTTCAAACACTTTAAAACAAAACGAACACCGCCATGAAAAAACTCTTTAAATTTTTGGCTTATGCCTTAGGCGCCCTGATTTTGTTGGTTGCGGCAGGTGCTGCTTTCATTTATTTCCGGGGCATTCCGAATTACCCGTATGCGCCTACCCCTGAGATACAAGCATTAAAAGTCAACCCGGATAGTGTGCGGGTGGAGCGGGGTGCAAAAATCGCCTCCCTGCTTTGCAATGAATGCCATAAAAATCCCGAAACCGGTCGCCTCACCGGCAGGATCATGCTTGACCTGCCCAAAGAATTTGGAACGGTGGCTTCCCTGAATATTACCCGGGACCCGAAACACGGCATCGGCGCCTGGACAGACGGAGAACTGTACTATTTCCTGCGCACCGGCATCCGGAAAGACGGTTCCTGGGCGCCGCCAACCATGCCAAAATTTCCGCTGATGGCCGATGAAGATATTTACAGTGTGATTGCCTGGTTGCGCTCCCCGAGTCCGCAACTCGAAGCGGATTCAAAGGAATATCCGCCCAACAACTACAATATGTTTATCAAATTCCTGGGGCATGTCGCATTTTTCCCGCCGGAATTGCCCGCACAGCCCATTGTAATCCCTGATACGCTGGATCAGATCGCTCTTGGCCGGTATGTAGCGGATGCGCTTTGCTCCTGCTATGCCTGTCATTCGGCAGATTTTACCAAGCAGGATGCCCTCAACCCGGAAAAGAGTTTTATGTATTATGGTGGCGGTAATCCTATGCTCGATACAGAGGGCAATACTGTGCCAACAGCCAACATCACGTTCGACAAAGAAACGGGCATTGGTGACTGGACGATTGAACAATTCCGGGATGCTGTTAAAAACAACAAAAATCCGCGGGGGGGCTTGCTGCACTATCCGATGTTCCCGCACACGACCCTGAGCGATACGGAAGTGGATGCAGTTTATGCGTTTTTGAAAACCGTGCCGCCTTTAAAAAATGCCGTGGCGAGGTATACCGGGAAATAATAGGGGCTTATGGTAAAACACTTGTTGGTTTGGCCATTTCTGTTTGTCGCGATTGCGAATGGATTGGCGCAGGATACGCTTTTGCCTTCATGGATTTTTTCAAAATCCGGAGATAACGGAGGTTCTGCTTTCGGATGGGGGCTGTCCTTCACAGAAACGGGCGACGTCTTCTGGACGCCAAGCCTGAAGTTAGGCAATTGGCCAAAAGTTCAGGTGTCTGCTCATCTTTTGGATATGGAAACGGGGCTGGAAATTGCGCCACCGA
>JALHRK010000896.1 GCA_022841505.1 Saprospiraceae bacterium
CGTCCTCCCCCGGCCTGCGGCCACCCCCTCCAAAGGGGGATAAGCTCCGCACTCGGCTTTAGGATAAGACAAGACCTTGATAATGAACTGATTATTTGACAAAAATTAATTTATAAAGCCAAACGCGGAGCCTATCCCCCTTTGGAGGGGGTGGCCGCAGGCCGGGGGAGGACGAGCGAAGAACTAAATCTTTCGTATACCCCTAATCGGGAACCTTCAACCCAATGTGGATTGAGGAAAGAAGTGCGGGGTTGTAAGATCCACGCACGGCAAAAACTCCATTTAATGCAGTTTTTTAAATAAACCTCAATCAGTCAAACAACCAATAAACGAATGTCTGAGCATATGTGACAACTCATAACTCACCATTCACTACTCACATATTGTATTGTAAATCAAATAATTACATTTCCCCGGAACATAAGTGCCCGCAACTTATGAAGGGCGAAGCCTTTTTTTAGTGTTTAGTGTATGGTGTTTAGTGTTTAGGCTGCTTCGCCCTTGGCAATTGTGAAAATTTGACTCAAATACCAGATACTGCCACAAGCAAAGCACAAAACACCTTTTTAGTTCTCTACTCAAACCAAAAGTTTCCACCCCGAAACACCATACACTAAACACCAAACACGTCATGGTTCTACAAATGGTCGACCTCAAAACCCAGTACCAGCGAATCCAGTCCGACATCGACCGGGAGATTCAGGAGGTATTGCAATCCACCATGTTTATCGGAGGGCCGAAAGTCAATACCTTCCGGGAAAAAATGGAAGCCTACCTGGGTGTCAAACACGTGATACCCTGCGCCAACGGCACCGACGCCCTGCAAATCGCCATGATGGCCCTCGGCCTGCAACCCGGCGACGAGGTCATTGTGCCGGCTTTCACCTATGTAGCCACAGCAGAAGTGATCGGGCTGCTCGGACTTGTGCCGGTCATGACCGATGTAGACCCCGAGACCTTTAATATTACCGCAGCACAGGTAGAAGCGGCCATTACGCCGCGCACCAAAGCCATTGTGCCGGTACACCTGTTCGGACAAAGCGCCGACATGGAACCCATCCTGGCCATCGCCGAAAAATACGGCCTGTTTGTGATTGAAGACAACGCCCAGGCCATCGGAGCGGATTACACGTTCTCAGGCGGACACAGCGTCAAAACCGGCGCGATGGGCCATTTCGGCTGCACCTCCTTTTTTCCCTCCAAAAACCTCGGCTGCTACGGCGACGGCGGCGCCCTGATGACCAATGACGACGCGCTGGCTGCAAGCGCCCGCATGATTGCCAACCACGGCCAGTCGCGCCAGTACTACCACGATAAAATTGGCGTCAACTCACGCCTCGATGCCATACAAGCGGCCATTTTGAACGTCAAACTGCCGCATTTGGATACCTACAACGCCAGCCGCCGCG
>JALHRK010000897.1 GCA_022841505.1 Saprospiraceae bacterium
CCGGCCAACGCGCAACAACGGCTTGCCAAAACGACGGACGGCGGCGAAACCTGGTCAGAAATCAACCTTTGTGAAGACGCCGGCGCACGCGAGTTTGGCATTGCTTTCCTTGATGCAAACCATGGCTACGTTGGCACCATGAACAGCGGCTATGAAACCACAGACGGCGGAGCCTCCTGGAGCAAAATTGACCTGGGGCGGGCTTGCAATAAAATCCGCATTTACAAAAATGAAAAGGGCGATATTTATGGCTATGCGATTGGGGTGGATGTGTTTAAATTGATCAGGTAATAACTTTCCTTCCGTGCTTTAACACCAGAGCCGGCAACCAGGTTATGACGCCTTATCTCGATTTTTCTATCCTTAATCGCCGGCTTAGAGCATGTTCAAAATTCCATGATCAAGTGAAAGCGAGGAAATTTGAACATGCTCTAAATAGACAGCTAATAGACAGAAGATTTTTTTGCAAAAAACTTATAGGAAAATATCTTTATCTGAAAAATCAATTTACCTTTGAATAATCAACGGCTTTTCAGGCAAATCCTGGAATTTCATTTTTCGCTCTCCTGATTTGTAGTAACATTGCGCTATTCAAACTGCCTTATCTACCCATTGAATAGTTCTTTTTTGCTTGAAATATCAACAAGAGTGTAGCTGGATAGAATTAATCGAATTCTGTATTCAGTAATCGAGTTGTTATGTGGCTGATCATTTAACAATTTGTTGGTGTATTCATGCAAACAGACAAATACAACGTATTGACTTTCACGCAAATAAAACAAACCCTTTATGAGCAAGAATCCCTTCTCACTGCTCCTGATTTTCCTGATTGCAGGGATCAGTTCCTCCCATTTATTCGCACAAAGCACCCTTTCCGGATCGGTGTCGAATGACGCCGGGGAACCGCTCGTCGGCGCTTCTGTTTTTATAGAAGCGTTGTCGCTTGGAACCGCATCAGGCGGCGACGGCAAATACTCTCTGACCGTTGCAGCCGACAAAGCAAATGGGACGTACACCCTTTCGGTGCGGTATGTTGGCTATGCGACGAGTTCGAAAGAAATTGTGCTGTCGGCAGGCAACCAAACCCTGGATTTTGTGCTGTCAGAAAATTTCCTGACCCTCGACGGGATTGAAGTCACCGCGTTAAAAAGCGGCGCCACTTTAGCCACAGAAACGCCGATGTCCATCACGGTTTTCCAGGGAAAATTAGTGGAAAGCATGGGGGCCAGCACCATCAGCGAGTTCATCCAGGCCGCGCCGGGCGTGACGACGACCCAACTCGACGAATCGTATATGAGCTTGCAAATCCGGGGCATTTCGTCCTTGTCGGGGGATTCGCCTGCCGGTTATTACCTGGACGACCTCCCGTTTACCTTCATTGGCAGTCCGTTGGTGCCCGAGTTGAATCC
>JALHRK010000898.1 GCA_022841505.1 Saprospiraceae bacterium
ATAGCGCTCATCCTGCATGACAACTGGAATGTGTGGAAAAAGTTTTTTCAGGTTGCGCACAAAACCGACAACGAGGTGTGCAATTTGTGCCGGATTGCCATCGGGATACATCGGTTCGCCCACCACAAAAGTTTCCACTTCCTCCTCACTCAGGTAGCGGGTCAGGAAGTCGAAAATTTCACCGGTAGGGACAGTGTCTAAACCACTTGCAATGATTTTGAAAGGGTCGCTCACCGCCAGCCCCGTGCGTTTGGTCCCGTAATCTATGGCCATTATTCTCGGCATGGCGGCAAAGATAGGGAAATGAGGAACATCGCTATAATAAGTTAATGAGCAGTTGCCCAAAATAAAAAAAGTTGCCAGGTGTCCAGAGAAGCCTCCGGAGTTGACCTGACAACCATTCCCCCTTACTTAAAATCTTATTCCTGCTTTGCGCAGGTGTTAACCAAACCAGTCAATGAGTCTGTTCTCGCACGAAGCGCGACAGTTTCTTATATACGAAGAAACAGGGTCAATCGGTTTTCGGCTGGTTTGATTTTTGGGGCTACTTTGGCAGTGGTTCCTGCATTTCTAATCATAAGGATGACCATCTAAGCATAAGGATGAAGCAACAAATTTGGGTTTTGAGGTTTCCATACTGGTTTAATGAGGGAACAAAACGAGTAGTTATGGTTCATAGTGTTTGTTAAAAATTTCGCCTTTCGGCAAAAATCAAAATAGAGACGATCAAAAAACCGGAAGTCACATACGCAGATAAAAAAAATTACAAACATGAATCTGATGCATACAAAATTAAAAAGGAAGATATTCGCCCCGCAATTAAAAATGGCTTCTCCTGTTATTGTAAGTACATGATTTGCAATACACAAATTTAAAACAATCGGCTTTCGGCCACATAAATTCAATCCATGAACATCTCATCAAAACCTCAACTCGTAAAACTTTCAGGTGCTGTTCAACACTACGACTGGGGTGGAAAAACCTATATTCCGCAATTGACCGGCGCTGAAAACCGCAATGAACAGCCTTTTGCCGAATTGTGGATGGGCGACCACCCCGGCGCCCCGGCAACCGCTTTTTTGCCCGAAGGGAAAATTGCGCTCAACGACTTGTTTACGGCTGCGCCCGATTGGCTTGGAAAAAAAATGGCGGCTGCGTCTGGAACCAGATTGCCCTATCTCTTTAAAATATTGGACGTCCGTTCCATGCTTTCCATTCAGGTTCATCCGGATAAAGCAGCGGCAGTTGAAGGGTTCCGGGAGGAAAATGAAGCAGGTATTCCGATAAATGCGCCCACCCGGAATTTTAAAGACGACAACCACAAGCCGGAAGTTATGGTGGCGCTGACAGATTTCTGGTTGCTCCACGGCTTTCGGAGCGATGAAGAAACGGGTCAAGTCCTTCAAT
>JALHRK010000899.1 GCA_022841505.1 Saprospiraceae bacterium
GCAACTGGAACGAAGACCTGGTTTGCAAGCAGTGGTCTGGTTGTCGCTGAAAACCGGTAAGCCTATTCTGAAACTGACCGACGAAGATTACAGCGAAAACCACCTGAGCGACCTGACCATAGAATACGACGACGCCTATAACATCAACATCAAAATTTTCAACCGCCTGCAGCACACCATCACCGGTTGGCCGGGCGGCAAACCCAACGCTGACGACACGCACCGACCTGAGCGCGCCAAGCCGATTAAAAAACGCTGCATCATCTTCAGTCCGCACCCCGACGACGATGTCATTTCGATGGGCGGAACTTTCCTGCGTTTAGTGGATCAGGGGCACGAGGTACACGTGGCCTACCAGACTTCGGGCAATATTGCCGTACACGACCACGACGCCCTGCGCTATGCAGAGTTCTTGAAAGAGCTTTCTGAATTTAATGGATCTGCCGACGACAAACTGCACGCAATCAGTAAAAAAGTGATCCGGTTTCTGGGAGAAAAGCAACCGGATCAGTCAGACATCACCGAAGTGCGCCAGATCAAGGGCCTCGTGAGGCGGGGAGAAGCGCGGGCAGGCGCCCGTTTTTGCGGACTGGAAGACAACCATATCCACTTCCTCGACATGCCTTTTTACGAAACCGGGCGCACGCGCAAAAAACCAGTGGGGGAAGAAGACATTCAACTCCTGGTAGATTTATTGGCAAAAGTAAAACCGCACCAGGTTTACGCAGCCGGGGATCTCGCCGATCCGCACGGCACACACCGGGTGTGTCTGGAAGCGATTTTCGAGGCGTTCAGGCGCTTACAGGACGCTGCCTGGATGAAAGACTGCTGGCTATGGCTGTACCGGGGCGCCTGGCACGAATGGTCTATTGACGAAATTGAAATGACGGTTCCCATCAGTCCAAAAGAAATGGACCGCAAGCGCAAGGCCATCTTCATGCACCAAAGTCAAAAAGACCGCCCGCCTTTTCCAGGCGACGACAACCGCGAGTTCTGGCAACGCGCCGAAGAACGCAACCGCGAAACGGCGAGCCTTTACCGCAAGCTTGGGCTGGCGGAGTATGAGGCCATGGAGGCGTTTCGGAGGTGGAAGTTTTGAAGAACAGGTGTCGGACACCTCGGAGGTGTCCGACACCTGGCAAAATATCCATTACACGGAGGAAGATTTAGAAAAAGATCTTTATTAAGATCAAAAGCCCAAAACATTTAATAAAATATGGAGACTAAAAAAGAAAAAGCATTTGACGCTGTAACCATGATGCATGAAATCAGAGACAAAATCAGTCTTGAAACGCAGGATATGACTTTTGAGGAATTGAAAGCGTATATCAAAACCCAACTCGATCAAAACAACGCTAAACTTGTCGGACAGGAGTAAAAAATATTATAGCCTAAAAAAGTCACCCC
>JALHRK010000900.1 GCA_022841505.1 Saprospiraceae bacterium
ACCACTAAAACCGAGCCTTATTATTCTGCGAGTGGGAACCACCTTTGAATATTGATGGTATGCGGATGTGCTGGGCCAAAGTTTTTGAGCAAATTCTGATAGGCGGCTTGTAGCAATACCCTGGCCTCCGGTTTTCTATCTATTTCGATATAAACAGCCGCTAAATTCCCTTGACGATTAGCAACGCTTGGATGGTCTTTACCAAAGTTTTTCAAATCGCTGTTAAGAGCCGTTTCCAACAGTTCGGCAGCTTCGGCATAACGGCCTAAGCTCCAATATACATTTGCCAAATTGGATTGGCTAACAGCAACGTTAGGATGGTCTTTGCCAAAGTTTTTCAAATCGCTTTTCAAGGCGGCTTCCAATAATTCAGCCGCTTCATCATAGCGCCCTAATAACCGATATACAACTGCCAAATTAGATTGAATCACAGCCACGTTTGGATGGTCTTGGGTAAAGTTGACCAAAACATTTTTCATGGCAGTTTCCATTAATTCAGCCGCTTCATCATAGCGACCTAATTCCGAATATACATTTGCCAAATTAGATTGGCATGCGGCCACAGTTGCATGATTTTGATCAAAAACAGATTCTGCTATATATAATGCACGCTCTTTATAAACCGCTGCTTTGTGATAAAAACCAAAGTTTTCTTCCAAATTACCTAAATTATCCATCAAATCAGAGAATTCCGCCCTGTTTTCTCCCCAAAACAAATCACTCAATCGTTCAGCCAGTGCTTTGAATTTATTGATCTCAAAAAGATTGTGTTCAGGATTGATTCTATCATAATAAATCAAATATGCCACTCGCTTCGTGTACGCTTCCGCAAAAGCCGCATTCACCTCCAAATGTTGAATTACCACATCCGCAATCAAAGGGTGCATTTTATATTTTGGTTTTTGCCCGGCGGCCTGCTCTTTGTCTATCCAACCGCGCTCCACCAGCATGGTCAGTGCGTGTGCGATGTCTTCGATATTCCAGATAGCGAGGTGCTTTTTTAAATCCTCCCGCCCTATTGGGGTTGCTAAAGGCAACAAAGCCATACATCGAAGGATGTCTTTGGATTTATCATTCAGCCCGTGTACCTGGTTGAAAATCAGGCGGATATAGTCCTCGATATTGGCGCGTTTCGCTTGGTCGGGCAGGCTGTCACCGTGCCTGCCGGTAGAAATAATTTCTTCGCGCAGGGTATCGTGGTATATAAATTGCGTTTCAATCATCTCTTGTAGTTCTCCAAAACCCAGACCAGCCGAGGCGACGGCTTTGGCCACCAGTTCGATCAGCAAGGCGTGGAAATAGAGTTTGGAAAGCAGGTCTTCGATAGCCTGATCGGTCACCTCCGGTCCTTGCGGGGGCGCTATTTTTTTAAACAACTGCACCGCTTCAGCCGCCGGCAAAGC
>JALHRK010000901.1 GCA_022841505.1 Saprospiraceae bacterium
GGCTTTATTTTGGGTAAAAAAAATAATAATAGTATTATCATTAATTATAGTAATTGCCATGAATCTTGGCGCTACGACGTCACCGAAATCGCCCGTTGGCGGCAATTCCCCAGCGAACCAGAGCGACCTGGCGAAGTGCGCAAGTTCATCGGCGTATGGCAGGATGAATTGCTGGTGGCCCTGACCAACCACACCATTATAGCGCTGGATATTCATACCGGAGAGCTAAAGCGGAAATGGCGGGACGTGCCGGAAGAAAAATGGCGAAAGATTCCGTTTATAGGGTCAAGTAATCAGGCTGCTGCCATTCCTTATCCGGAAGTCACGGTATTGGACAGCGAAGGCGGAAAATTAGTGGGCGCATCGGGCATATTTTACTGGGAGATAGACCTGCACACCGGAGCGTTGTTGTTTGAGGAGTTCTCAGCAGAATTTGGAACACCTTTAGACAAGGTTCAATATTCTTTTGCAGCAGGGAGGATACCGGCGCTTTCCGGTGATCATCTGTTTTTGATTGGCGAGCGGTACTACTCTGCGAGAAACGGGAATGATTCAGAAGTCATTGCGTTCAACCGAAAAACGCATACCATAGACTGGCGACATACTTTCCCAATGGAAGAAGGGGTGCGATTCAGACTCCACCTCCACAGCCCGGTGTTGGAAGGCAACCGCTTGTACGTTTTGGATACCTCAGGCACCCTGCACATTTTCGAAAGCATAAGGTAATCACACATTTTTTTATATTTTTGCACCAAATCTCCTGAATGGACCAGACTTTGAAGCTGTACAACAGCCTGACGCGCGAGAAAGAAATCTTCAAGCCCCTGCACGAAGGCCGCATTGGCATGTATGTGTGCGGGCCTACTGTTTATAACGATGTACACCTTGGCAACTGCCGCACATTCATCAGTTTCGACATCATTTACCGGTACCTGACCGCCCTCGGCTACAAGGTGCGCTACGTGCGCAACATCACCGATGTGGGGCACTTGCTGGACGACGGCGAAGACCGCATTCTGAAAGGCGCCCGGTTAGAACAGGTGGAACCCATGGAAATCGTGGAAAAATACACGAACGGATTCCACCACATCATGCGCATTTTCAACGTCCTGCCGCCGAGCATCGAGCCACGCGCGACCGGCCACATTCCGGAGCAGATCGAAATGGTGGAAGCCATTCTCAAAAACGGCTATGGCTATGAACGCAATGGTTCGGTCTATTTTGACACGCTGAAATTCATCAAAGACAAAGGCGTTTACGGCCAGATTTCAGGCCGGGTGGTGGACGAGCTGCTCGCCGAAACCCGCGAAAACCTGAAAAATCAGGACGAAAAAAACCACCCTGCCGACTTCGCCATCTGGATGAAAGCGGCGCCCGAACACATCATGCGCTGGCGCTC
>JALHRK010000902.1 GCA_022841505.1 Saprospiraceae bacterium
TGGGAAGCCTTTCCCCACTGGCGATATGTCCCCAACGGCTATCATCGGCAATCAGGCCTTTCAAATCTTCAGTACCCGTTTTTGCCCCCAGCAGGATTGGCCCGTACAAAAAGGCAACGTATTCGGGTACATCGGTCAACGGTTCGAGCTTGTGCTGCATGGGGAGCTCAATTTCAACCACATCCCCTTTTTTCCAAAGCCGGTCGACTGCGATGTAAGCGGAGGGTTGGGCGGTATAGGCAACCCGTTTGTTGTTAACCTTGATCTCTAAGGCGCCAGCCTGTACCCACCCCGGATAGCGGATCAATAGCGTAAATTGGGAAGAACCTTCCGTTACCAGCAAAGTTGTTCGTGCTTCATTGGGGAAATTGGTCTGCTGCTTTAGCTTGATGCCCTTGTCCCGCCAATGCAGTTCCGAAGCAATGAAAAGATTCAAAAACAGGGAATCTTTCTGATGTGTGTAAATCAACTGATTGTATTTCCCGTGGTTTTCCATCCCGCTGCCTACACAACACCACATCCCCTGGTTGGGCGCGGAATAAACGCGGTAATGGCGCGGGCGGGCAGGCGTAAAGTAAACATACCCTCCGTTTTCCGGATGTTGCGTAGACAGGATGTGGTTGTACAGGGTTCTTTCGTAATAATCCATATACGCTGCTGATGGATTGGATCGAAATAAATCTTCCGTCAACTTCAGCATGTTGTAGGAGTTACAAGACTCCGGCCCTTCCACGTCGTGCACAAAATCCCGGCAGGCAGCTACGCTGGGGAAAAACTCCCGACGGCTGTTTCCACCAAATGCCAGGCTGCGATTGCGGGTAATGGTTTCCCAAAAAAATTGGGCCGCCTGAACATACTGGTCTTCCTGAGTTAGTTCCGCGATGCGTTGAAACCCCACTGCTTTGGGTACCTGGGTGTTCGCATGTTTGTTGTCTAAGTTATCTTTACGCATGGACATCGGCTCCAGCAAAGCCCGGTGGGAAAATCGCTTTGCTGCGGTCAAATATTTTTCGTCGCCGGTCATCCGGAAGGCATCGGCAAAAACCTCATTCATGCCGCCGTGCTCTGTGTCTAGCATGGTTTCCATTTGGACGTCGGTTAATGCAGCGGTGATGGATAGGCCCCAATCACAGAATTTCAAAAACAGACTTTTCGCCGTTTCATTACCCGTATAAACCCAGCCATCTCTCAATCCGGCGTACATCTTGTGCACATTGTACCAGGGTACCCAAGCAGCGCGGTAAGCTTTAAAATCTCCGTTTTTAAACGCAGACCATATTTCGTCGCTCTTGGGAACACCACCCAGGTAACCTGTTCCCCAGTCCGGATGATTGACCGCATTGGCCTCCTGGCAGGCTTGAAGTTCGGATAACAGGTAGTCCAGCCGCTTTTTACAT
>JALHRK010000903.1 GCA_022841505.1 Saprospiraceae bacterium
AACACCAGATCACTCCAGTCGAGGTTGGTTTCCACGCGCTCGGCTGGGAAAAGGGTGCTGAAGCGGGGCGGTACCACCTTGCCGGTAGTAAACAAATCCACGTATTCAGGTGCGAGTACCACACGCCCGCTCATGGCAGGCTCGCCGGGGGTGACATCTTCCAGCCAGAGTATTTTTTTGCGGGAGAAAAAGTGGTCGGGCGCAAAAATCTGTTGTACCTCCAATCGCCGTTTTGGGTCTTCTCCGGCCAGCAGGAACAGCGCTGTTTCACCGGTAGGCAGAAAGCCCCGGAAATTGGTACCGCGGGCGCCGCCGATTTGCGGAAAATCGCCACCGCCGGGCATGTATTCCCGCATCAGGCCGTCAAAAAAATGGGGCTTTACATGGGATACCATGCCGAGCGCTAATATGGCGTATTCGTCGGCGGACAATGCTTTTTGCTGCAGGAACTGCGCCAGGGGGGTATCGTCCACAGCGATTTCGGGTTTGGGTAGTTTTTTGGCTTTCTCTGGTTTTTCAAGGAAATAGGCGGATAGTCGCTGATGGGCGATGGCGGCGAGGTGGGTGAGGAGGTTGGTGAGGGTTGGGGACATCGAGTTCTCAAAAAATGTTTGGAATGAAATTAATATCGAAGAAACTAAAAAACTGGTAAATGGCCCCCAAGTCCCCAAACCAGATAATTGGGTAATCTTCTGTTCGTTTCTATCCATTTGGCCTGTTGTTCTGCATTCCAATATTTCCATGGAATTCGATACTTTTCCATGCTTGAGTAATCATAAGCTTTATTTCGATTACCCCATATAATTGCCGCCATACCTTGAGCAAGTAATGCACTTGGAATATAGCCGAATGGTAAATTGTTTTGGTGCTGCCATACATGTGCTGCTTCATGAATTAAAGTGGCTGTACTAAATCCAGGAGGAACTGCGATTATATTTCCCACTGTTCGCGCAATTCCATCAGGAGAACAAATTCCTCTCTCACAAACCCTTATATAATGATAATTTAGGAAATTGCCAAAAATAGGAACTAATTGATTTTTTTCAACAACGGTTAACTTTCTTCCTAAGGCCATACCAAGGCCAACACTCATATCAGGGATCAATTGCCCAAACGGCAATTTTGGGAATGGAGCCAATCCTGGGATCAAGTCACTCATGCTGGGAATCGGGAGGTTTGGAAGAAGATTTGCTTGAATAATACTTCCTCCCCCCCCCTGCTGCACCACATGTGTCAACTCATGTGCCAGCAACCGCTTCCCCTCCGTACTCTCCGGACTATATTTTCCACTGTTAAAATACACATCCTGCCCGTGCGTAAAAGCCTGGGCATGAACGTCCTTGTTCATTTGTACGGCCTCGGAATCGGTATGAATGCGCACGCCGCTAAAATCTGC
>JALHRK010000904.1 GCA_022841505.1 Saprospiraceae bacterium
GCATCATAGATTTAATGAACAAAGCAGCTCCAGAGTCCAAAATACTCGAAGAGGCGGTCAATAAAATCCACAACATAAAACCGGCAGCGGAACAGAAAGGCAAAACGGTCAGGGTAACAATAGATACCCCCGAAGCCATGCACAAGGAGCTTAAAAAGCTCATCATTGACCAGGACATGGATCTGAAAAGCTTTTTCTTAGACGCTGTGAAAGAAAAATGCGAAAAACTCGGACTCAAACTTGACCTGAAATACTGAAATCAGTTTTTCAGTAGTTCATCTTATACGAATATACTGAAATGAACAGCGAACAAGCCAAAAAACTCTCCCTTCCGGACATCCTTTCCAGGCTTGGCCATCAGCCGGTTAATACTGCAAAAGGAGGACGTGAAGTTTGGTATCTTTCGCCTTTCCGCCCGGAAAAGGAGCCGTCTTTCCATACTTCATTTTTAGGAGGCAAATGGATCTGGAATGATTTTGGCGATATTGGCGGCACGGTGATTGACTTTGTAATGCGGTATCAGAACTATACCAAAATAAGCCAGGCTCTGGCTTTCTTAGATAAAATGTACATAGTCAATCCTTACAAGCCAGCGGTAGGAAATAACAAACGCTTAAAAAACCATTTTTCTTTTCAACAGCAACGTCATGAGGAACCTCCGGAAAACACCTTAAAGCTCGACCGGGTAGAGCCGATAAAGCTAATGCTTCCATACATCACAGAAGCACGGAAAATCGCTTCTTCAGTTGCAAAACGCTATTTGCTCGATGTTCACTTTGAAAATCTCACAACCGGCAAAAAATATTTTGCCGCAGGCATTGCAAACCGTGCCGGCGGGTATGAGATTCGCAATCCTTTTTTCAAATCTTCGATTGGTAAAAAGGACATTACCCTGATCAAAGGGCAGGGGCAAACGGCCAGTATCCTTGCTTTTGAAGGGTTCATTGATTTTTTAAGCTACCTGACGGATAAAAACCTGGAAGCACCGGTGGAGGATACAGTCATCCTCAATTCCGCCTCTTTTGGCAAATCGGCGATGGAGCTGATAGAGCAGGGGGCTTACCAGCAAATTTTTACTTTCTTTGATAATGATAAGACGGGGCAGGGGGTAACCGCCAGCTTCCGGGAGAAGTTTGGAGAAGGGAAGGTGCAGGCTATGAATGGGTTGTATGAGGGGGTTAGGGATTATAATGAAAAATTGGTGGATCATAACAAATAACGTATAAAGCTACACGCAGGGGCGGATTGCGGGCGATTTCCTGTCAAGCCGAAAGACGGACTGAGCGGAAAAATGCACACCGAAAACTACTACTTCCGCACTTGACTGGTAGCTGAAGTTACCTGCTGTTATTGTTTCAATATAAATTTGATCCAAATTCAGTGAACTT
>JALHRK010000905.1 GCA_022841505.1 Saprospiraceae bacterium
ACGAATTCTCACCAATAACCAATACACCAATACACCAATAACCAATACACCAGTAATCAATAACCACTCCGTGAAGCAAAACATCCAACTCCGGCTTCTTTCCTACGGCGTCATCGCATACATGATGATGGCGTTCGCGTGGTGGTCGGTGTTGTTGTTTGTAAAAAACAACGACGCCTTTGAAGCCAAGCGCGATTTGCTGCGCATTGGCATGATTGCGGAAGGGTTGGTGGCCAACGATGAAGCATTTTATCAAACCCCGCGCTATCTCGAACTGGCGCGCCAATACAGCCGCCAGGAGTGGATGATCGTTGGCGAAGCGTCGGTGTTCATTGTCAGTTTGGTCATCGGCATCTGGCTGATCAACCGCGGCTACCACCGGGAGGTCATGGCGGCTCAGCAGCGGCGCAATTTTTTGCTTTCCATCACCCACGAACTAAAGTCGCCGATCGCTTCCATCAAATTGGTGTTGGAAACCCTGCTCAAACGGCAATTGCCTAAAGAACAATCGGATAAAATTACCGGCAGTGCCCTGCGCGAATCAGATCGCCTGAACGATTTGGTCAACGACCTGTTGTTGTCGGCACGGTTGGAAACGGCTTATCGGCCATACATAGAAGCCCTTGATTTTTCAGCCTTGCTGCACGATCTGATCCAGAAATTTCAGGAAAAATACCCGCAGGTACATTTTTCATTTATAGAAAAGAACCCTGTGGGACTGGTTCATGCAGATAAGTCGGGCCTCACTTCCGTAGCAATCAACCTGCTGGAAAATGCCGTGAAGTATTCGCCCGAACCCGCCGCCATCGAAGTGCGGCTGGAACGTACCGACGGTTGGGTGACGTGGGAGGTAGCCGATAATGGCATCGGTATCGAAGACAAAGAAAAGGCCCGGGTGTTTGAAAAATTTTACCGCATCGGCAACGAAGATACCCGGCAAACAAAAGGCACGGGGCTGGGTTTGTTCATCGTAAAAGAGGTCATCCGGGCACACGGCGGCGAAATTTCAATTTTGAATAACCAACCGGGGGGGAGCGTTTTTAGGATAACGCTGCCGGGGTGATGTAGGTGATTGTTGATCGTTGTAAGTTGATCGTTGTTCGTTTGCCCGGCAGGGAGTCTGTAAAATTGAGTACAGCTTTTAAGGGCTGCCGCAAAGCCTGCCAGGTTTTTTATCCGTCCACCGTCCACCGTTTCTTCAATACGTGCCCGTCATATCCTCATCCACACAAATAATAAAATCCGCAATGCCTTTGTTTTCGGGCAACAGCGAGCGAATATCTGCCTGGGAAACCGTAGAAATGGTGGCGTAGCGCAGATTCGGTTGCTGGCGGCGCAAATACCAGAGGATGCCTTCGTAGTTATCCGAATGGAAAGCGC
>JALHRK010000906.1 GCA_022841505.1 Saprospiraceae bacterium
TTTATCATACTCAACCTGATTGCCAGTCGTTTTGCCGCGCGTTTCGGCGCGCCCACCTTGCTGACTACCCTGGCGATCGGGCTGTCCTTTGGGAATGGCGGTTTGTATGATTTTTACTATAATTATCCGACAACTACATTGCATATCAGCGAATTAGCATTGTGTGTCATCATATTTGCCGGTGGTTTTGAATCCCATTGGAAGGCTGTGCGTCCGATTCTCTGGCAGGGTGTTTCTCTGGCTACCCTGGGTGTTTTGCTGACTATGCTGGCAGTAGGCGCCATGGCGCACTGGCTGCTGGATTGGTCTTGGCTACAGGCTATGTTGCTGGGCGCAGTGGTGTCGGGTACAGATGCTGCGGCCGTGTTTTCTATTCTTGAAAACAGTAAACTGAAACTCAACACCCATGTCCGCGAGGTACTAGAACTGGAATCGGGGGCCAACGATCCGATGGCCTTTTTCCTCACCCTGACGTTAACTGCTTTGCTGCTGCCCGCCGCTCCGCAAATACATGCACTCACCCTGACCGGCAATTTTATCTGGACCATGCTGGTAGGATTGGGCACAGGGCTGCTGGCAGGCCGGTTTATCCACCTGCTGATAAAACGTATTCCGCTCAAACGCGGGCAGTTTCCCATCGTGCTGCTGGCATGGGTGGTTATTTTATACGCTGTCAATGATCTGCTGGGGGGCAGCGCATTCCTGTCGGTATATGTGGCGGGTATCATTCTGGGTAATTCTCCCTGGGCGCAACGAGATATCAACGTACATTTTTTTGAAAGCCTTTCGTGGCTGATGGAAACCATGTTGTTCCTCATACTGGGCTTGCAGATCAATATTTTTGGTTTGCCAAGGGTGATGTGGGAAGGTTTGTTGCTTGCTTTTTTGCTGATATTTGTAGCGCGTCCCATTGGCGTGTTCGCTTCGCTGGCGTTTTTTAAAGAGGTTCAATGGCGCACCAAAACATTTTATGCCTGGGTGGGTTTGCGGGGTGCTACGCCTATCGTTTTTGCCTTGATTCCGGTAGTAGCGAAGGTGCCCGAAGCCATGAAAATATTAAATATTGCTTTTATTATTGTGATCGTTTCCATCGTAGTGCAAGGTACCACCGTGGCTGCAGCAGCGAAAATTACCGACTCCGGAAAATTAAAAGATAAAAAAAACAAACAACCGGCAGAAAACCAAAACATCTAAGCGCTATCTAAGATATCCCCCTTGGCATTTAGTTGTATTTTGGGTCTGGGTTTTTCAGGCCTGTAATCGTGCTCGTGTTTAGTGTGTGGTGTTTAGTGTTTCGGGGGCTTCGCGTTTGGCAGTAGTTGATATTTTGGTCGAGTTTTCACAAATGCCAAACGCGAAGCCCCCGAAACAC
>JALHRK010000907.1 GCA_022841505.1 Saprospiraceae bacterium
GGAAATCCCGGTCAAACAGTTCGAATTTGCGCGCATAACAGAACAAATTCTGCGACAAGGTAATCTCCACGAAGGGTATTCCGATACAAACATGCCCCAACCGGAACAGCGGGTAAAGTTCCCGGCGAAATACAAAACAATCAAAACCCGGATGCGGGAATCCCGGATGCTCGTACATCTGCGGCAACTCATCCGGCGAGCGGAAATAGTCGGGCAGACGCCGCCGGTTGATGATAAAAGCATCGAGTCCGGAATCTATTTTGCGGGCAACTTCCAGGTAAAAATGCGGCTGCACACTGATGTCCACATTGGTGTAAATCAGATACGGCGCTTCTGTAGCCTGATATAGTCTGTCGAGTAAGTCTGCGATAAGCGGCAGTTTTTTAGGCCTGCTGAAAACCCGAAAATCGGCGGCAGAGCGCTCCAGATCGGGCGTTTTGGTGAAAAAGTCGGGGACAACCGCGTGGTCTTCGGGAAACTGCGCGCTCAGCAATTCGACCTCTACGCCAGCCTTCGAGGCCTCGTCGCGGGCGATGCGCATCGTCTCCAGGGTGATCGACTGGGCAAAAGACATCGCCGCATCCGATACCGACCGGAAGGGATTGACCAAATGCGCCAGGTGTACCATGCTGTTATTCTTTGTTGCCGCCGACAGGAAATCTGAATCCCGCCGATAAACCGGCGCTGTGCAGCCTGTTTTTTACCAGAGCCGGACTGTCTGAATCGTCGTTGACCTGAGTTATACCGAGCAGGTACTTTGCTTCGATAAAAAGCAGGGCCGATTTAACGTGCATTTCAATGCCGGGCGCCAGACTGAGTCCAAATTCAGCCGCGCGATAAGGGCTGTTGTCGTCGGTGGTTTGACCATTGTTCGTAATTTTTTTACTGAGCAAAAAGCCGGCGTATGGCCCGAGCGCCAGGTATGTATCGATGCGTTTTCCTGTCCTACGGTATCTGGCCCGCACAGCCAGCTCCAGTTCGTTGATACGGAGCGTGTATCCGCCCGCACCCGGCCCGGTATAATCCAATGGAAAATCACCACCTTTTTGAATAAAACCAAGGGCGGGTTGAATAGACCATTGCGCACCGAACGGGATGTCGAGCGCCACATTTGCCGAAGGCGCAAAAAGCGGATGGGTGGTGTAGCGCTGGCTGGATAGTTTGGTAGATTGCCAGGATGCGGCGAGGCCGGCGCCCAGCGACAGCGTGGTTTGGGCTACTGTCAGGGTGCTGAACAAGAGCGCGGGGATGAATAAAACGGTTTTTGTTATACGTATCATCATGTCAGGTATTGAATTTCCCAAATACCGGGCGGCTTGACGAGGCTGCCCGCGTTGCCGGCCAAATGGCCTTTGACGCCGGGCGCATC
>JALHRK010000908.1 GCA_022841505.1 Saprospiraceae bacterium
ATCAAAATATCTCGGGGCAGCCGTTCACGCGATTTGCCCGGGCGCAGGTTGCCGCCGCGCAGGAATTCCCGTGGGGAAGCGGCTGGAAAAGCAATAACCTGACGGCTTTAGACGCCGGCGACCGCTTGCTGGTGGTCATCTGGGTGCGCGCTGAAAACCCGGAGGGCGGGTTGGTCAATCTTTTTTTAGAAGACAATGTCACTTATACGAAAGAGTTTATTTTTACCATGCCCGTCAGCAATACCTGGACGCAGTTGCTGATCCCGGTTGAACTGGAAGATAACTATCCTGTCGGTGACCTTTCTCTGGGTTTTCATTTTGGCTATCAAGCGCAAACCATTCTTTTTGGCGGTGTGGGCGTGCTCAATTTCAATCAACTATATCCATTGGCCCAACTCCCTTCGCAAATTGGCAATCAATTCTATGGCGGCTACGAATCCGATGCGCCCTGGCGTGCAGCGGCAGCAGACCGCATTGAACAAATCCGGAAAGCGGACCTGCGCGTAGTGGTTACAGGCCCCGATAACGAACCCATTCCCGATGCAGAAGTGCAAGCGCGCATGCTGAAACACGCTTACGGGTTTGGCTCGGCAGTCACCGGTTGTCGCCTTGCCGGCAATCCGTGCCAGGACAATGTGTACCAAAATAAAATCCTCGACCTCGACGGACAGGGGCATGGCTTTAATGAAGTGGTTTTTGAAAACGACCTGAAATGGGACAGTTGGGAAGAACAATGGTTTGGTCCGCCTGCCAACGCCGCCAATGCTGCGGAATGGCTTTCAGAACAGGGCATCCGGGTGCGGGGGCATACCTTGGTTTGGCCGGGCTGTTCCTATTTGCCGGAAGACCTTTGCAACAACCTGAGCAACCCAACTTATCTCAAAAACCGCATTGATGGCCGCCTGCAAACTGCACTGACTTTTCCCGGTCTTTCCGATGTGGTGCGCGAATGGGACGTGTTGAATGAAATTACGTTCAACCGCGACCTTGAAGATGCTTTTGAGGGCGAGCCCGGCTACCCGACGGGGCGGGAGCTTTATTCCGATATTTTCAAAAAAGTCAAAGAAATTGATCCCACAGTCGGAACCTGGCTGAACGACTACGTCACCATCAGCCAAAACAACAGCAGCGGCGAGGTGTACGACCGCTACAAAAGCTTCACTGCGGAGATCATTGCCAATGGCGGCGACATAGATGGCATTGGTTTTCAGGGGCATATCGGCGCTTTCCCGACCTCTATCTATAAGGTATACGACATCCTGGAAGATTTTCACCAAACGTTCGGCCTGCGTGCCAAAATCACCGAATACGACATCAGTACCGACGCGGGCGAGCAAGTTGCAGCCAATTATATGCACGAT
>JALHRK010000909.1 GCA_022841505.1 Saprospiraceae bacterium
CCTCGAATTTGAAAAACTCACGGACGATACCAGTAAACTCACCATGCAGATCGTGTATAAATCGGTCGCACACAGGGACCAAATGCTGCAATTGCCTTTTGCTCAGGGCATCAATATGGCGCATAATAAATTGCAATCTGTTCTCAATAAATTAAAATGACCGATCATGACAAAAAGCAATAAAATCATCTATTGGATTTCCACTTTATGGCTGGCTTTAGGTATGCTGTCCAGTGGAATCGTACAATTGTTCCAGGTGAAAGAAGGGGTAGATTTTATTCTAAAAATGGGCTATCCTGCCTTTTTTCTAACCATCCTGAGTGTTTGGAAAATTTTGGGCGTTGTAGTCGTGCTGATCCCTAAATTTCCGTTACTAAAGGAATGGGCTTATGCCGGTTTTTTCTTTGCCATGTCCGGAGCGGTGTTTTCGCATATCGCATCGGGAAGTCCTGTGAGTGAAATATTCCCCGCGTTGTTTTCGCTCGTCCTGATTGTGGTATCCTGGTATTTCAGGCCCGCAGACAGAAAAATTATTTCAGTCAATCCATAAATGAATAAAATGAAAAAGGAGTTGTCACCCATACATTCTGAAGAATTACTCGCCACCTTAAAAGCCCGTTTTGAGAAAAACAAGGGTCGCCATGAAGGGCTTGAGTGGGCAAAAGTGCAGGCAAAACTGGAAGCGAACCCTGAAAAACTGTGGTCGCTCCATGCCATGGAAAGCACCGGCGGCGAACCGGATGTCGTGGGTTATGATCAAAAGACGGGCGAGTACATTTTTTATGATTGCTCAGCGGAAAGCCCGAAAGGCCGCAGAAGCATTTGCTACGACCATGAAGCGCTGGAGTCCAGGAAAGAACATAAACCGGAAAACAGCGCCGTTGAGATGGCAACGGACATGGGCGTTGAGTTGCTAACGGAAGCACAATACCGCGAGCTGCAGCAACTTGGACATTTCGATCTAAAAACGTCGAGTTGGATAAAAACGCCTGCTGCCATCAGAAAACTCGGCGGCGCCCTCTTTTGCGACCGCCGCTTCGACCATGTTTTTGTGTATCACAACGGGGCAGAATCTTACTATGGCGCCAGGGGGTTCCGGGGGTGGCTCAGGGTGTAATGTTGTCATACCCCCTTCCCAGCCCGCTCCGCCCGCCAAAACGGCAAATAACACAACCCAAAAATCACCAGCGCCAGCGCCTCCAGCACCAGAATGTACCACGGCCACGGGCCGAACACATCGAGCAGCGACGCAGTGGGCGGCTTGTGCAACAGGTACGCGTAATTGGAACCGACGACTAAGTTGATCAGAAACATCAGTACGGCGTAAACCTGGATGGCCACAAATGCCCGCAGGATGC
>JALHRK010000910.1 GCA_022841505.1 Saprospiraceae bacterium
AGTGCTAGCGCTCTTGAGAGTCCACGGTGAGTCTGATCAACCAACCCGCCCATATAAGCGCTGGAACCAGCTTATTCTTTATGGGTTCAAGTCGCGGCCCCTATGGGTAACAAATAATCCTGTCATTTCATGGAAGATATTCCATTTCAGCAATCAGTTTTACCCAGAATAAAGGACTCCAACCGGTATCGGCGAATATGCCTGCCCCCAGCGTCGCAACAGCGGTAATAACAGGGGGGATCAGCAAGAGTCCATGCGTCTCCCAGCGGCCCCGGGCGCGAATACGTTCCTGTAACCATTTCTGCGGCTGATTTACAAACCAGAGCCGGTACAAAATGGGCAAAAAATAAGCCGCATTGAGCAGACTCGAAGCTGTCAACATCCAGCTTACCCATGCCATTTCCGCCATCTCCGCACCCTGAATGAGATATAGCTTGCTGACGTAACCCGCTGTCAGTGGCGCACCCATCATGCCAAATGCTGCCACACTGAAAGCTATTGAGGTCCATGGCATGCGGCGCCCGGCGCCGTTCATCTCGCTTATTTTATGAATGCCCAGCGTTTCGGCATAATTTCCGGCACAGAAAAACAGCGTAATCTTCATGATGCCTTGATGGACAAGGTGCACGACACCGCCAATAGTACCCGCCGGGCCAAACAAAGTGACTCCCAGGATAATATAGGACACCTGGCTGATAGTGGAATAAGCCAAACGGCGTTTGAGGTCGTCCTGCCAAAGCGCGCGCAACGACCCCCAAATGATGGTGATTGAAGCGACTATGGCCAGTGGCATAAGCAAATTCAGAGTCTGGGCGAATTCTATTCCGTAAACTTCGTATACGATCCGTATGATGCCAAAAGCGCCTGCTTTCACGACTGCCACCGCATGGAGCAGTGCGGACACCGGCGCCGGTGCTATCATCGCTTGCGGCAACCAGCCATGCAAAGGCACCAGAGCGGCCTTCACACCCAATCCGGCAATGAGCAGCAGGAAAATCACCTGCAATTGTGCCGTGTATTCCAACCCCAATGTGGCCGCCACACCGCCGGGGGTAAATTCCACCTGTCCCAGCAAACCATACAGCCAGACGATACCGGTCAGGAATACCGCACCGCCGGCAAGTGTATAAACCAGATAAATATTCCCAGCACGTATGGCTGCTGCCGTACCGCGATGCACAACCAGGGGATAAGTCGATAACGTCAGCAATTCATAGAAAACGAAAAAGGTAAACAAATTTCCCGCCATCGCCACACCCACGGTAGCGGTAACGCAAAAACTGAAGAAGCCAAAGAAGCGGCTGCGGTGTGGTGAGCCTTCCAGATAACCGATCGCATAGAGGGTGGTCAAAAACC
>JALHRK010000911.1 GCA_022841505.1 Saprospiraceae bacterium
GCCTTATGAGAGTTTTATTCTGCTGTCTGTTTCTGTTTGCATCATCGTTGTTATCTGCCCAATCACAACGCGCCATTGTCGGCTTTGTTCCCGAGGCAAAAACCGGCCGCGACTGGCAATCGGAAGCCATCGCCATCCCCCTCGAAGCCACGCCTTTCCTGTCTTATTTCCTGGTCTGGTCGGGCGACGCAAAGACATTTCAAATTCGATTTTCAGCAGATGGCCGCAACTGGACGGCATGGAAGGCCGTGACCCCCGACGACCACGCGGAGCAACGCCCGGGCAGAACCATCAGTCAATTGGGGATGACCAACAAAGCGCACCGCTTTTTTCAGGTGGCGGCAATCGCCTCGCCCGGACAGGTCGAATGCCATTTTTACAACCCTGGTGATTCGCAGGCAGTAGAGCCAGCGCCACAAACCGATGAACAGGAAAGCCGCTCCTGCCCCTGCCCGCTGCCCGCCAACCTGACGCGCACGCAATGGTGTCCGGCTGGGAATTGCCCGCCAAGCCCCGATCCAACCCTGACCACGACCACCCACCTCATTGTCCACCATTCGGCAGGCACGAACAACTCCAACGACTGGGCTGCCGTCGTGCGCGCCATCTGGGATTTTCATGTGAATGGCAATGGCTGGGCCGACATCGGATACAACTGGCTGATAGACCCAAACGGCATCATTTATACAGGCCGTGGCGACGGCATACTCGGCGCGCATTTTTGTGCGCAGAATACCGCCACTACAGGCGTTTGTATGTTGGGAGATTTTACGGCCATTACACCAACCGCCGCAGCCATTGCGAGCCTGCAATCCCTGCTGGCCTGGAAAGCCTGCGATGTGGGGGCTGATCCGCTGGGCGCCAGCTTTCACCCACCTTCGGGCCTGAACCTCCAACACATCTCGGGCCACCGCGATGGTTGCAATACAGCCTGTCCGGGCGATGCGTTCTATCCTTTGCTGCCTGCGGTGCGCCAGGGCGTTGCCGATCACATCAATACAGGGTGCGAAGCAACAGCAGCGGAGGAGCCAATTGGACTGGAAGGGGTGCAACTGGCGCCCAATCCTGCTTCTGACCGGCTCGATATTGCGATTGTCAGTGAACGATACGGCGACCTGGAAATCGGGTTATCTGATGTTTACGGAAGAGTAATCTGGCAACGGGTTGAAGCAAAAACTTCGCCACAACAACATCTCTCCATTGACCTGAGTGAATTGTCCCCCGGCAACTATTGGCTCTCCCTTCACATAGCCGGACAAAAGCGCGTTTTTCATGTAGTAAAAATGTAGTTTTTTGTAAACTAAAGGTTAATTTTTTTTATACTCAACCTGCCGGTTTGCAGCAGCGTGTAGC
>JALHRK010000912.1 GCA_022841505.1 Saprospiraceae bacterium
TTTTTATAAAACAAAAAGCATGACCTTAAAAAAATACATCCCCATACTAAACTGGCTGCCCGGGTACGGAAAAAGCCAATTACAGGGTGACCTTGCTGCCGGCTTAACGGTTGGCGTGATGTTGATTCCGCAGGGGATGGCTTATGCGATGCTGGCGGGTTTAGCGCCCATCCACGGGTTGTATGCGGTGACGATTCCTTTGATCTTGTATGCCGTATTCGGAACGTCCAGACAGTTGGCTGTAGGGCCGGTGGCGATGGTATCTTTGCTTACGGCAGCAGGGATTGGCGCACTGAATCCTGCTTCTCCGGAGCTGTATTTGTTGTACGCGATTACGACGGCCTTGCTGGTTGGTTTGCTGCAATTGGGCATGGGGTTGTTCCGGTTGGGGTTTTTAGTCAATTTCCTGTCGCATCCGGTCATCAGTGGTTTTACTTCAGCGGCGGCCATCATTATTGGCCTGAGCCAGTTGAAGCACCTCCTGCGGCTCAATCTGCCAAATACGGAACATATCCAGGACATGGTGCTCGCCCTTGCTGAAAACATCGGGCAAACCCACTGGTTGACGCTGGGCATTGGCCTTGCCGGCATGGTCATCATCAAATACGGAAAAAAGATCCACCAAGGGATTCCAACTTCTTTAGTCGCAGTGGTATTGGGCATACTGGCGGTTTGGGGTTTGGGATTGACGGAGCAGGGCATAAAAATAGTTGGCGCGGTTCCGGACGGGCTGCCCGGTTTTTCCATGCCTTCTTTCGATCCCGGCGCCTGGTCGGCTTTGGCGGCTACGGCGCTGACGATTGCGCTGGTGGGATTTATGGAGAGTTTTGCTGTTGCGAAAGCCATTCAGGCCAAACACAAAGACTACCAGGTGGATTCGAATCAGGAGCTAACCGCATTGGGATTGGCGAATATTGGCGCTGCTTTCGTGCAGGCATATCCGGTCACGGGCGGGTTTTCCCGGACGGCCGTGAATGACCAGGCAGGCGCGAAAACTGGCATGGCTTCGATTTTTAGCGCGGTTTTGATTGTGCTGACGCTTTTGTTCCTGACGCCTTTATTCTACTACCTGCCCAATGCCGTGCTGGCAGCGGTGGTGCTGGTGGCAGTTGCCGGACTGATAGACTACAAAGAAGCCATCCACCTTTGGCGCCAGGATCGAAGCGATTTCTGGATGCTGATCGCCACTTTTGCGGCGACCCTCACGCTGGGAATTGAAACCGGCATCGGAGTAGGCGTTGTGTTGTCGCTTGTAATGGTGATTTACCGTTCCACCCGGCCGCATATTGCGATTTTGGGGCGGGTTCCCAACTCTGATTTTTATCGGAATATTGCCCGCTTCGACAACC
>JALHRK010000913.1 GCA_022841505.1 Saprospiraceae bacterium
GAAGCCGAATTTGAAATTAAAAAAACCGTGCAGCACCTGCACGACCACCCCTACGAGCATGGGAATGGTAGCCAATAACACGCAGATGCCGACAATGGCGACAAACTTGGAGCCGAGTTGCACCCAGTTGGGTACCGGCAGCGCGTCGCCGATGTTGTCAAAACGGGTTGCGCGGTCGCGGTGTACCGTTTCGCCCACGTAAAACATCAGCAGGATAAAGACAAACAGGCTGTAATTGTAGGTTTTGAACAACAACATATTCATCGTCAGCGGCCGGTCAGGTACTCCGTATTGCAGGTTGCCGATCCAGTCGTCGAGGAAAAGAAAAATGACCGCTCCCAGCATAATCGAGATGAAATATGTGTCGCGGATGATGTTGCCAAACTCTAATTTGCCGAGGTTCCACAGGTTCGACCAGTCCAGCCGGCGGGAAAACTGCCGCGTCAACAAAGGCAGCGCCACACGGGCCGGCGCCGGAACGGTATCGGATTTACCCCCGCTTTTGCCGCGCGACGCTTCCGAAACAAAGCGCTGAATATTGAAACGGAAATACACTCCGAGAATCGTCAGCAGCCCCACACCCGTCCACAACAGCCTGTTCCACAACAGATTGCCTGTGAGGGGCACCAGTTGTGTGTTTTGTTCGGCGGGTGTTAAATATTTGGTGGCATTGGTATGTGTGTTGAGCGCAAAGGGATCGAGAAAATCCACGAGGTCGCGGTTTTCCAGATCGCGCACCAGAAAATTGGCCAGCAAATACAGGATAAACAGGAGAATGGAAGCCGAATACAACACGCGGTTGTTGCGCGTCAGCGCTACCAGGCCGAAAAAAAGACAACTGGTGAAAAACAGGCTGGGCAGGAAAATCGTCAGGAATGGCCAGAAGTAATGGATCGGCACATTCGGGCCGAAACGTTCGGGCTTGCTCCAGTCAAACGCCGGGCCGAGCCAGCTGCCCAGCACATAACCCGCCAGGGCGCCCAGGCTGATCAAAACCAGCACGGCAAACGATCCCCAGAATCGCCCCCAGAAATAGGCTCCGGCAGATACCGGCGTCGATAACAGGTATTCTTTGGTCTGGTGTTCGATGTCGCGGTACAGCGGTACGCCCATCACCGCCGAGCTGATGAGTACGCAATAAATGCCGAGGATCGTCATGTACAGGCTGATTGATACCGGGGCATTGTAATGCACTTTTTCGCTGATGCCAAGACCGCCGTTCGCGATGATCAGGGCCGTGAGGGCCAGCAGTGCGAAAGAATAAACGTACGTCGCCGGGCGGCGCAGGCGATAACGGAGTTCAAAAAGGAAGATGGAGAGAAACATATTCATCAGGTTT
>JALHRK010000914.1 GCA_022841505.1 Saprospiraceae bacterium
ACCAATGGAAAATTGCCCCATTTTGTCGCAATCCGATTTGAACCTTTGAACAGAAAGGAGTACATTTGCACCAGAACTGAAGGCAGGCACCTTGCCTGCGTCAAAGAAATCGTTAAGTCCTTTGGTTAAGGCCCGTCTTTTTTACAGGAGACGGGCCTTGCTATTTCTGCAAACATTGCTACATTAGCGCCGGACTTAACGATTGACGATGAACAAACACGACACCAATCGCCTCAACCGGGGCGAAAAAAGGACTTTCCATCAAATTTCAAGGCTGTACGAATACTACGCCAAACGGTCAAGGTTGCCCGACGACGGTTTTGTGCTGATGACCAACGCCTACCTGAGCGAGAAATGGAACACCAGTGCCAGGACACTGGAAAGGCATTTCAAATCGCTTTCGGAAAAAGGCTTCATCGAGCACAAGCGCATCGGCGAAAAAGGGCAGCGCCACGTCAAGCTGCTGCAGCCTACCGAAAAGACCGTCAAAAAACAGCTCGAACTACCGTTTCCCTCCAACGATACAAAGCTCAGCTACGAGATTGCCCGCACCAATGGCACGGCCTCCGTCCCTGTTCTCACGGGGACGGGCGGCACGGCCTATTATGTCACGACGACCGTGCATTTGGCGGCAGTGGCCAGTCCCGCCATCGAAGCAAAAAATGGCGGGGGCTTGGCGGCACAGATGGCGGGACAGGTGGCGGGAGCGCACCTATCTAATACACAATCTTCAAAATCGCCTGATCCTTCCACTCCCCTACCCCTCATGGCAAGGCATGGCACCAATCAAATTATCATGAACACTCCATGGAAGACAAACGACCCGGTACTGGAGAAAACAATGGCGTTCATGCCTGGCCAGACCGAAGACATGGCTGCTGAAGAAACGCACCACCTACTCAAACTGTGGCATTTGAACAAGCTCGAAGAAGTCGGCGATTTCAATATATTCTATTTCAAAAAAGCGTTCAGGCGGGTCCGCACACAGTACGACAGGGACAAAAGGCGCATTGTCGGCGAGTTTTTCGGTTTTTACAACGAAAACCTGCGGCTGCTCTACGAAATCGTCGAGCTGTGCAGGCAAAGGCTGGAAGGGCCGACCGACAACCAAAGACTGCTCTCGTTCTTCGAGACGTTCATCGGACAGGTCGCAGAGACACAGCGCACCTTTACGCCACTGTACATCAAGACCAATTTCAACGAGCTGGTCGGCGTGGTTGCCGACATAAAGTCGGACGTGCTCCAAAAAAAGGACGGCATCAAAAGGGATGGATGGAAGATGCTCGGAAAATTCGAGGGCGTTTTTGACAGGCTGGACGATTTCAAGCTCGTGATGGA
>JALHRK010000915.1 GCA_022841505.1 Saprospiraceae bacterium
TTTTCCGGCTTAACCGACAGTACATCCTCCATCGCCAGATCGTCTCCGGGTTTAAGCGTGCCGAAAATGGCAAAATTTATGTATTGTCGAATAACCACGATTGTTTCCCACCTGAAATCCCGGTAAGCCGAACAAAAGCGCCTGCGTTTAAAAGCTGGTTTCGGCCCGAGTGACCACATTTCGCCGGAAATCTTGCTACATTTCACCGGAAAAGCCTTAAAAACAGGCCCTTTCCGGCTTGCGAAGTCTGTAGTATTGCCCTAAAATTACCGACCATGCAAACAAAAATTTTATCCGTTGCGGCGGCTTGCTGCTTCGTATTTTGCCTTCAGGCTCAAACCGACCTCAACGATCATTTCCGGAATTTCCCGATTGTACTCACCGTTCAGTTCCATTCTTTGAGTTTGCCCTTCAAGGATCTTAAATCTAATTTTTCCAATATTGGGATTGGAATAGGAACCGAAGTCAACCTCAACAAAAAGGACACCTGGGTGCAGCAGGTCAGCGCCGTCTGGTACCGCAACAAAGCAGTGGGTAATGGATTGCTGCTTTACACGCAAACTTCCTGGCGACCGACCCTCTTCTCAAATGCTTTTGCTGAAGTGAAAGCCGGCGTGGGATACCTCTACGCCTTCAGACCCGTTGAATCCTACAAACAGGTAAATGGCGCCTGGGAAACGGTTGGGCGCAAAGGAAAAGGCATGCTTGCTTTGCCTTTGGGCATCTCCGTAGGTTATCATGCGCCGTCTTCCGGCAAATACCTTTTTTCGCCTTTTGCGAGCTATCAGTTTTTAATCCTCAATGGCTACAACAAAAGCATTCCGGTTGTTCCGGAGACGTTGTTTCAGGTTGGATCCCGCATCCAACTCAACTAGTGTCTGTTTTTTATCGCCCGATAGCTGCGTTATGTGAAGGCTCCGGAAACAGTCATTTACGCGAGTAAACTCCCCTTTCCGGAGCCTTCCCATGCCTTGCTCTCGAACGCTAAAAGAACAGACACCGACTAAATGGACGGACACTAATGATCATCGATTTTAAGCATAAAATACTGGTTATGAAAAAAATAAACCATATCGTTAACGGAATTTTTCTCTTCTCCTTATTGAGCAGCTGCAGCATTTCCCGACAGGATTTACCGATCATTGTCTGCACCGAGCCGGAGCAGAAGAATGACAATTATTCAAAAGCTGCGTATTTACAACAGGCCATGCAGTCGTTGGTCAAGGCTGGCGTTCCGGGTTTCTCCATGGCGGTTTATTCCGAAGAAGGCTGGTGGACCGCCTCTGCGGGTTTTGCAAAACTTGAAGACCAAACGCCGATGCAGGCCTGCCAT
>JALHRK010000916.1 GCA_022841505.1 Saprospiraceae bacterium
ATTGCATCGGGGGCTATTCACATTTGACCCTTTGCAGGGTCATTCACGTCGCTAAGTTGACGACATATATTGGGGCTTTACTCCGCGAAACTCGGCGCCAAAAATAAAGCTTACATTGTTCCTACCCCTCAAACGCTACCGCAAACTCCGCTTTCGCAAAAGCTTCCAACGTTGTCGGCGTCGTGTATTCCGCTTTGCGGGCGTAGTCGCTGAGCAGAATACCTTCGTTGGTAGCGCGGCTGAACTGCACATAGCCCTCCGCTACGCTCGCGCCCAAGCCAGCCTGTACCATTCCGTTGTAAGCATCTTCATACGAAAAAGTCACCCAGGGCAGTTCGGGTTTGCCGATGGCGTCGCCCAGTATGGCGGTTGCTTCTGCCATGGTCAGGTCTTCAGCGCCGGCTACGTAAACATGTGCGTGGCCTTTGAAATCCAGCGCCAGCAAATGGCGGGCAGCAGCGTCGCCGATGTCGTTGGTGTGTACGATGGGCGTTTTGATGTCTGCGTTGACCGGGAAACCGCCATTGATGCCCATGCCTTTGATGAGGCCGATGTTGCCTAAGAAGTTTTGCATGAAAAATCCGGCGCGCAGGTGGAGCACGTTGGCATTCGGCGCTTCCTTGGCTAAAGCTTGCTCAAAGTCGTACAAACCGCCCACAACGCCTGTTTCCGGACTGTGCGCACCAATGCTGGAAAGGGTGACGACATAAGGCACGCCCGCTTCCCGAACGGCGGTTGCGATGGCTGAGCCAATAGCGTTTTGGTAAGCGCGGAAATTTTCGGCGCCGGCATTGGGCGGAATCAGGGCATAAACGCCGGTTGCGCCTTTGAAGGTTTGGGTCAGAAATGTGGCATCCGACAAATCGCCAATGGCCGCGCGGGCACCTTTTGCGACTAAGCCTGCAAGTCGTTCAGCGCTGCGGCCGATGACGACGACTTCTTTACCGGCTTCCAATAATTGTAATGCGGCGCGTTGGCCTGTATGCCCGGAGGCTCCTGTGATTACGTACATGATTTTGTTGATTTATAGGATGAATATTGATAAACATACGTACAAGTTGGTATGTTTTTGGGTCAAAAAAAAAGATCAATTTTAGATGGGGTTGTAAATGTGCCGTCATTTGGGCGACCGCGAGGGTCGCGCCCTACCGTCTTCCGGGCACGCACCCTTTTGTTTTTGGGCGACCGCGAGGGTCGCCCCTACAACGAACGCAACGTCCCGATCAACTCATCCATCGCTGCATCGAATGCCGTTGTGCCCTGCATGGATTTGCCCACGCTGAAGCAGCCTTCCATTGCGGCAAGCACAAAATAGGCGTAGTTTTTGGCGT
>JALHRK010000917.1 GCA_022841505.1 Saprospiraceae bacterium
CAATTGTCCCACCGCGCTGAGTAATATTTCGGTTTTCCTGCGGTTTGGCAAAGCAAAGCGATACGCCAGGCCCATTTGAAATTCGGTCCATTGAAGCCTTACCCGATCCGGAAAATCGGGGCTTGCCGGACAAGTTGGACATGCAGTGGTCCAACCCAGCTCCGGCCCGGTTTGGGCTGGGTTTTCCGTGGCATATAGGCTGCGAATACCAAAGGCGCTACCCAACTTTCCGGGCATCAGATAGAGCGTTGCGCCCGCCTGCCACAGGTGCATCCCGGATACATTTTCCGAAAAAAATATGGAGCCCCCCACATCTGCGGCGATGAGCAGATTTGTTTCGCGCTTAGCGGCGCGCGGATGGCCTGACCTGGAAGGTACAATTGAAACAGTAAATGGCGCCTCAAGCCCGAAACGTTTTGATTGCAGGGGATATAAGGCCGCATTCGGTACCCGGGCCGAAGTATCCATTCCCGCATCATGGCCTGCGCTGTTGATTGCAAAATCAGGCAAGGCTTCCGGAATGGTCGCCGTATTGGCTAAAGCTTGGGGCAAGGCTGGCGTTGCCTGCTGACTCCGCAGTGCTGGCTGCTCCGCCAACTTAAAAGCGGGAGTCGGCATTTTTTGCCAAACCGTATCGCGGATCACGCGTTCCCGGATCAACACGACTGTATCGCGCTGCATGACAGCCGCCGCTTGTGAGGATGGCGTTGCAGCCTGTGGCAACAGCAAGTACCAGACCAGGTTGTTACCGATCAGCACCAGCCCGGCGATCAGCGGCCAAAACCACGCCGCCCGGCGTTTGCCTTTTACCTGGATTCGCTGGTGTACAGCCGCCCAGTCTCCCTCCCGGAAGGTTTGCGCCTGCTCCTGCCTGAGCCGGTTTGCCAGTTCGTCCCAAAATTGATTGTCTTCCATATTTATTCCTTTAGCGAGGCAACTAAAATCAGGCGCTTGAGCTTTTCTTTGGCTTTCGCCAAATTGCTTTTCGACGTTCCTGACTGAATGCCAAGCATTTCTGCGATCTCTTCGTGTGTATGCCCTTCCACCACATGCAGGTTAAACACCAACCGGTATGCAGCGGGCAATTGCTGGATTAAGTTGACCAAATCTTCATGATACAGGTAATCTAAAGCGGATGGCGCGCATTCCACGGCGGTCAGTTCCCCTTCGATGCTTTCGTGCGTCCGCGCCCTGCACAGTGCGCGGTACCGGTCAATGGCCGTGTGGACGACGATGCGCCCAAGCCAGGTTTTGAAAGGCCCCTGTCGCTTGTAGCGGTCTATCCGGGTGAAAATTTTGACAAATGCATCGTTGATGATCTCGTGGGCT
>JALHRK010000918.1 GCA_022841505.1 Saprospiraceae bacterium
TTGCCGTTACAGGGCATCCACAGTTTCAATGAACGAAAGAAGAAGATCAAGGAGAAACTTAATCCCAGGTTGGAGACCCTGGGCATCCTCATCACCCGCTTCGACCAGCGTTTGGGTATGAATCAGGATATTGGCGCCCAATTGGGGGCCGAGCACGGGTCATTGTTGTTCAACACAAAAATCAGAACCAACATAGCCCTGGCCAAAGCCCAACAAAAAGGCGTCGATATTTTCAGTTTCGACGAAAACAGCAATGGAGCGCTGGATTATAAATCGCTGGCGTTTGAGGTGGAAGGGAGGATCGGTAAACTGCAAACAAGTTGAGAATCTTTGAACGCAAACAAACAATCACCATTTTATCGTTATATTTGTAACGAATATCACTTCAAATCCCCGGCACGATGAAATCCATTTTCCAAAGCAATGCCCGCTCCCGCCGCCACCGGCAAACGCAGCCGACGGAACAGGAAACCGAACAAGCGCCATTCTTTGCGCCAGCAGAGAAGCAGGGCGTCCAGCAAAAAAACCAGCCTTTTTTCCAGGCCAAATCGAATACTTCAGGCGTAAAAATCGGCCAGCCCAACGACCCCTACGAGCGCGAAGCCGATGCCGTGGCTGATGCTGTGGTGAACAACCAAAGTGCCAGAAAGACCACAGGTGCCGCAGCCCCGGATTCCGTACAACGCCTGCCCATCACCCCCCTGAGCAGTGGAAGCCTGCAACGCCTGGCCACCCCTGATGAAAATAAAATGCCTGGCACCAACGATGCGCGCATGGCCCAGGATAAGGAAATCCAGGAAAAGCCGGAAGCAGGTAGTCCGATGGTGCAGAAAATGGATGCACCTAAAGAGGAAGAGAAGCCTGTGCAGAAAATGGAGGCTCCTAAAGAAGAAGAGAAGGCCGTGCAAAAGATGGAAGCACCTAAAGAAGAAGAAAAGCCTGTGCAAAAAATGGATGCACCTAAAGAAGAAGAGAAAGCCGTGCAAAAGATAGAAGCACCTAAAGAAGAAGAAAAACCAATGCAGAAGAAAGGTGAAAGTGAGGAGAAAATGCAGGCCAAAGAGGAGGAGGAAGGCGCCATGCAGGCCAAATCTGAATCCGGCGGCCAGGCGGCCCAACCCAACATGGGTACTCGCCTTGCCCAGCAAAAAGGCAGCGGTAACCCACTCCCTAAATCAGTAAAGTCAGAAATGGAACAAGGCATTGGCGCAGATTTTAGCGGCGTGCGCATTCATACCGATTCCGAGGCCGTACAAATGAACAAGGACGTTCATGCCCAGGCTTTTACGCACGGGCAGGATGTGTATTTTAACAGTGGAAAATATAG
>JALHRK010000919.1 GCA_022841505.1 Saprospiraceae bacterium
ATGACCTGGCGATCCCCTATACCCTACCCTTTAAAAAAAACGGCTCCCAGGCAACCCTTTTTGGATTTTCCCCGAATTAGAATCAGAGGTCTATCTCTACCTGAGTATTTGAAATAAAGATAAAGATGTCTTAAATTCCCGTTCAGGTGTTTTTTTTTCCTGTTCGGCAAATGAAAGACCCGTTTTTTCCCAATTCACCAGTTAATTGATGAACTTGCCAATATCGGCCCTAAGTGAATTGCATGAACTTATTTTGAATTATGTCTAAGCTCGCTCATCAGATATATATCTTTACATTGGTCAGTATTGTCGTTCTGACCTTTTTGTTCCTCTCTTATAAGGGCATTTCCTATTACAATACCTCAATCGAAGAACGTTTTTACCATCCTGACCACAACTGGTATAAACCAAGTGGTGTATTCGGGCACGGCCTGGGAATTGTAGGTACCTTGTTGATCATCATTGGGGTATTTGGTTATCAGGCCAAAAAAAGATTCCGTTTCCTTGCTCCGCTTGGCCGGTTGAAATACTGGCTGGAGTTCCACATTTTCCTGTGCAGCCTCGGGCCGATCATGATCCTCTTCCACACCGCGTTCAAGTTCGGAGGAATCGTGTCCATCAGTTTTTGGAGCATGATTGCGGTGGTCGTCAGCGGCATCATTGGCCGGTTTATTTACATACAAATCCCAAGAACGATTGAAGGCCGGGAATTGAGCCTGAATGAAGTGCGCGAGATGAAAGGCGACCTGGGGGAGCTCCTGAAAAGTTTTTATCATTTAGATGCAAAGAGCTACCAAACGGTTTTGGATGCAGTGAGCATCAACAGTCAGCGGATGAAAGGGAATTTTTTTTCCCGGATCGTTGGCAAGTATTTTGAAGATAAAAAGACCATCCGGCTGATCAAAAGCACCCTTCGGGAAAACGGATTGTCCAATACCGACACCCGGAAAGTAGCAAAAATGGTCGGGAATGAAATCGCTTTGAACAACCGGATTGAGCGGTTGGTGACGATGCAGGAGTTGTTCAAATACTGGCACGTGGCGCATTTGCCGTTTGCCCTGATTATGCTGATTATTATGATTATCCACGTGGCCATTACTTTGGCTTTTGGCTACCGTTGGATTTTTTAAAACTTAGTGTCTGTCTTTATAGTCCGATAGCTGCGTTATGTTCGACCCAAAAACGGTCACTTACGCGAGTAGGCTCCCGCTTTTGGGTCTCACATGCCTTGCTCTCGAACTCTAAAGAGCAGACACCGCCTAAATGGAATGACACTAAATAAATAGGTCCATTCATGGGAATTGTTGTTTCACGTTGTTCTATACTT
>JALHRK010000920.1 GCA_022841505.1 Saprospiraceae bacterium
GCCTTCGCCCTGTTGCTCCTCGCCGCGATCCTGGTGATGGCGGTGCTCGGGCCGTGGATCGTCCCCTACGACCCGCTCGCCACCGACCCGCCCGCCGCACTGCAGCCGCCGTCCCGCGACCATCTCTTCGGCACCGACCAGCTCGGCCGCGACGTGTTCAGCCGGGTGGTGGTCGCCGCGAGGGTCGATCTCGGCATCGCGGTCATCGCCGTCGCCGCGACGCTGATCCTCGGCACCGCGCTCGGCGCGGTGGCCGGCTGGGCCGGCGGCTGGACCGACCGCATCGTCAGCCGCTTCCTCGACACGATCATGGCGTTTCCGCTCTTCGTGCTCGCCGTCGGCATCGCCGCCGGACTCGGCAACTCGGTGTCGAGCATCGTCATCGCCACGGTGATCGTGAACCTGCCGCTCTATGCCCGGCTCGTCCGGGCCGAGGTCAACCGCCGCCGCCATGCCGGCTATGTCGAGGCGGCGCGGCTCGCCGGCGCCGGGCCATTCTCGCTCGTCGCGGTCCACATCATGCCGAACGTCGCGCCGCCGCTCATGGTGCTCGCCTCGCTCAACATGGGCTGGGCGATCCTCAATGCCGCCGGCCTCTCCTTCCTCGGCCTCGGCATCCGCCCGCCGCAGCCGGAATGGGGGATCATGGTGTCGGAGGGCGCCGGCTACATCATCTCCGGCGAGTGGTGGCTGTTCGCCTTCCCCGGCGGCATGCTGTTCCTCGCCATCCTCTGCTTCTCGCTCCTCGGCGACACGATGCGCGAGTGGCTGGATCCGAGGCGGCGATGAACATGCCGGTGACCGTGGCGCCCCTCGTCGCCCTGCGGCGGCTCAGGATCGGCTTTGGGCCGCCCTCACGCCCGCCCGTGGTCGACGGCGTCGATCTCGACATCGGCCGCGGCGAGACTGTGGCGCTGGTCGGCGAGAGCGGGTCGGGCAAGTCGCTGGTCGCCCACACCATCGCCGGCATCGTCACGAAGGCGGCGCGGGTCAGCGCCGACCGGTTCGAACTGGGCGGGGTCGACCTCCGGGCGATGCCGGAACGCATCTGGCGCACGCTTCGCGGCCGCGAGATCGGTATCGTCTTCCAGAACCCGCGCGCCGCGCTCAACCCGGTCCGCACCATCGGCCGCCAGATCGCCGACGTCATCCACGAGCATCGCGGCCTGTCCGGCGCGAGCCTCAACGAAGCCGTCAACGGCGCACTCGCGGCGGTCCGCATTCCCGAGCCCGCGCTCCGGCGGAATGCTTACCCCGGCGAATTGTCCGGCGGCATGTGCCAGCGGGTGATGATCGCCATCGCGCTCGCCGGCAACCCGTCGCT
>JALHRK010000921.1 GCA_022841505.1 Saprospiraceae bacterium
GCCGGGCGCGTAATCCACCACCAACGCTTTGCCGGCGAGCTGTTTTAGCCCATCCAAAATGCTTGTTTTTTGGTTGCCGGGGCCGCTGTACCCGCCCAATCTCGCTTCCACAGCATCCGCGCCGATTAAGGCCAAACGCTTCGTGTTTTTGGACAACGGCAAAACCCGTTCCCGATCATTTTTCAACAACACCGCTGATTTCAGGGCGGCTTCTTTGGCGAGTTTGCGGTGTGCGGTCAAATCCGACGCGGCGTTCACGACATCCATTGAAACGTAGGGCTGTTCAAAAAGTCCCAACTGAAACTTTGCCCGCAACACCCGCACCACCGCGCTGTCCAGTTTCGCCGCGTTGACTTGCCCATCCAAAAACGGTTTTTTAAACAAGGGGTAGCTGTCGAAACCGGTTTGAAACAACACATCGAGGCCATTCTCAACCGCTTGTTTGCCGGCGTCTTCGTAGTCGGTTGCCGTAAAATGCAGCACATTGGCGCCGCCCGTAGCGCCCGCGTCCGAAATCACGAAGCCGTCAAAGCCCCATTCGTTTTTCAATTTTTCATTCAGCAGCCAGTCGCTGGCCGTGCAGGGACGTCCGTCAATGGAATTGTAGGCAGTCATGATGCTGCGCGCGCCGCCTTCCTGCACGCAGGCTTTGAACGGCACGAAGTAGGTTTCCTCCAGCAGGCGTTCGTTGTAGTCAATGGGATAGCTGTCGCGGCCCCCTTCGCCGTGGTTGACCGCAAAGTGTTTGGGTGTGGTGACGATGCCGGCCTGCTCGAACGCGCTGACAAACGCCACGCCCATCCGGGAAGCCAGCAGGGGATCTTCGCCGTAGGTTTCTTCCACCCGGCCCCAGCGCACGTCGGTGGCGAGGTTGACCACGGGGGACAGGATTTGCCGGATGCCCCGGACTTTGCATTCCAGCGCGATGGCCTGTGCGACGTCGTGCACCAGCGCCGTATCCCAGCTCGCCGCCAGCGCAATGGCCTGCGGGAATGCCGTGGCGCCGGTTCGCACCAGCCCGTGCAGGGCTTCATCGAAGGCAATGATGGGAATGCCCAACCGGGTTTTTTCAACAAAATATTTTTGAATGGCGTTGATTTTTTCAGCGGTCTGGCGGGCGTTGGCGCCGGGGTTGTACTGCATCATTTGCTCCGCAGCGCCGTCGCCGGCGGTGACGGTGTTGACCTGGAACCCGAAAATGCCTTCCTTGAATTGATCGGGGTTTGCCCCCAAATCGCCGGTGACCATGAACAGTTGCCGGAATTTTTCTTCTACCGTCATTCTGGTGAGTAAATCCTGGATCCGGGTTTCTATGGGGAGGG
>JALHRK010000922.1 GCA_022841505.1 Saprospiraceae bacterium
GCATAACCATCAGCAGTGCCCAGAAAAAAAATTAGCGTAGCCAAAAGATAGGTCCTCATGTACCTGGTGCGATTCAAGCAAGAATACAGTTGTTGTAAGATAGGGTGGGGGAAAAAAAATAAAGATTTCCGGTTCAAAGAAAAGGGATCTTTTTATCAATGCGTCAGGGTTGGAATTGTTTTTTAATAGAAAATGCAAATTGCAGCCTGGTAGCAGGTAAACTAATGCTGCTTGTTTTTTATTTGGGCGTGCCCCGGCCACCCTGCCAATCCACGCAGCGGGTCGGGCTGTCCGCTCTTATGGCCCCTGCACTGGTGATTTCGACTCCGCTCAATCACCAGTGCAGGAGCCATACCGCTCCCATCCCTCACGCGGGGGCCACAGAAATAGCATGAGCCATCCCAAAATTCGGGACGGCTCATGGTTGCCTTTAAATTTGTTATATTATCCTGCCTACGGCCTCACCCCGCTTGCTTTGGCCAATACAATCCGTTTCGTCAGTGGCGTATGGCCAGGGACAGCGATCTGAATGGAGTAAACGCCGTCGGGTAATTCGGACAGGTCTAAATGATCTGTCATTTCGTTCATAGTTGTTGTTTGTGTTGAGATCACCTGCTCGCCCAGGGTGTTGAATACCCGGATGGTGGCGCGGTTTTCCAAGACTTCCGTAAAACGTACCGTCACGCGGCCTTCCGTTGGGTTCGGATAAATTGTAGCACTCAGTTCCGGTTGTTGTCCATCCAAACTTGCAGCAAAAGAGGCGCCGGGCCTGCTCAGATTTTCCGTTTCCCGAATGATGCTCACGTTGTCGAAGGTTGCGATCGTGGTCACGCTGGCATTGATGCTTTCAGAGAACAACCCCGCATAGATACAGCCGTTCATGCTCACTGTTGCTGCAAAGGCAAAACTCCAGTTGCTGCCGTCTGTGGAAGTGTATCCCACAAAGTTGCTGCCACTGCGGGTGAGCCGCAACCAGACATGTTGCGGGCGGTTGAAGTTCAGCATGCTCGAAGCCCCATTGGTCATGCTCCTGATTTCGCGGCGGATCGAAGGGGTCAGCTGCGTTTTGAGCGATACTTTTTTGGAACCCGGATCCAGCGTCTCGCGGAGCATGATGCCAGCCCAGCCGCCATTTTGAACGTTGAGGACGCGGGCGATGATTTCGCCGTTTCCGCAAAGCTCCTGGTAGACTGCCTGGATTTTATCGCTGCTGGAGGTAGAAAATCCGGTTGCGTTGATGGTGAAAACGTCGGTTGGTTCGGCGTTGCAGGGCGGGAAATTCGCGCCTCCGTTTGCGCCGCCCACGTCTCCGCTGGTCC
>JALHRK010000923.1 GCA_022841505.1 Saprospiraceae bacterium
TGGAACATGCGAACAAGGAAGCAATCATACTTTGTGCGAAATGGCATCCTTCGGGTAGCTTTTTTGTTATTGGCGATTATGGTTTCAACTGGGAAGGAAAAAATGTACCCAGTCTGCTCCATTTCTGGTCTTCCGATGGACAATTACTCAAAAGTGTCCCCGGCAGCAAAGCAGAGTACCGCAATATGGACTGGAGTGGCAATGGTGAATTATTGGCTACTGCCAGCGATAAACTCCGGATCTGGACAAAAGAAGGCAATTTATTGCACGAAGGCCCTGCTGATGGTTTAAATTATTTATGGGGAATTTGCTGGAATCATAAAGGGACAAAAATTGTAACGTCCAGTCGCTACAAAACGATAGCAATATGGGACAGCACTGCGCGATTATTAAAAAGAATTGACGTTGAATAAGAGCTTATTCGGGATTTCGTGATTGAGCGAGGGCGAGGAAATTTTGTTTTAGACAAGGCGGATTTTGCAGACGTAGCCGGCAGCTACGGCGAAAAAATCCAACGCAGTATAAAATAAAATTTGCCGACCGCAGCCAATTGACGAATTCCCGAACAAGCTCTAAGCCTGCCTCGCCGAATCCAGGTAACTTATTTACGCCACGTTCCTAAAGGTGTGAATGATGCAATTCTTTTCAGAAATTGTGTAACAGCAATTTAGGTAAATGGGCATAATTTGAGCTTTAAATTTACTGCCATGAAAAGCGAGAAGCATAAAAACCTCCCCAATCCACAGGAGGATAACGAAGCGGAAATTACTCCAGGATACCCTGTGTATCCGGCAAGCGAAGATATTTACAACAACTCGGAAGAGGAGGAAGAAATAAATCCGGAGTCTATTTCAAAAACACCTAATGAAAAAAACAGGATTGAAACAAGAAATGAAAAAGATTTCAATGCAGACAAATCCGGGGATGATTTAGATGTTCCCGGCGCCGAATTGGATGATGAAGCCGAAATGGTTGGGAGCGAAGATGAAGAGAATAACTATTACAGTATAGGAGGAGATGCACATAACGATTTAGAGGAAAGTACCTAACTGCGGGTTCCAGCCCACCCGCTCCATAAAATTTTCCACCCACAAAAAACATAATCCTGCCTCAATAGAAGAACTCGGCCTCGCTCCCTCGGATTTGCACTGCCCGCGCCTGGCAGCAAATTCAGTGGTTTAGACCGTATTGGGCGCAGGTGCCACTGCCGAAAATCATGCCAAAAATTGACCTGCGTCATTTCCTGGCCCGCCTTTTTCTGCAAATTTTGTCGCATGATTTAGAGCTTGTTCGGGAATTCATCAATCGGCT
>JALHRK010000924.1 GCA_022841505.1 Saprospiraceae bacterium
ATCTTTAGTGTTCGAGAGCAAGACTTGCGAAGGCCCAAAAACGGAAGTTTACCCGCGTAAATGACCGATTTTTGGGCCGAGCATAACGCAGCTATCGGACGCTAAAGATAGACACAAATTAAACAAATTATTTTAACTGTCAAGCTTCCCAATCCCGCCAATTTTCCTACCTTTACCGGGCATTCGCAGGCCAATCTGCGCGAATGATTTTCATTTAAAACATTCTTTATCAATAGATTATCGTTGACATGTCGCTTGTAAAAGACTTCAATACCTATCGCGCCAAAATGAACGAAAAGATTTTCGCTCAGAACAACAAGGCGCTCAACCGCTTTTTTGCGCTCGATAAAAACACGTACGAAGACGGCGCTTTAGACAAAAAAACAAAAGAACTCTTAGGCTTGGTCGCCTCCATGGTTTTGCGCTGCGACGACTGCATCCGCTACCACTTAGGCACCTGCTACGAGTTGGGCGTTACCCGCGATGAGCTTTTTGAAGTGTTTTCCATCGCCAACTTAGTGGGCGGCTCTATATGTATTCCTCATACGCGGCGGGCGCTGGAGTATTGGGAGGAGTTGGAAGGAAAGTAGAAAGTATGAGGTAGAAAGTAGAAAGTAAGATGTCATACCCACTTTAACCTTTAACCTTTCTACTTTATCCTTTAACCTTGATTTTACACCAATAACAAGTAACCAATAACATGGCATCCAACTACCTCGATGAATTGAACGACGTACAACGCCAGGCGGTCACCAACATTGACGGTCCGGTGCTGGTGGTGGCTGGCCCGGGTTCGGGCAAAACGAGGGTGTTGACTTACCGCATTGCCCACATCATCGAAAGCGGCGTTGCGCCGTGGGAAATTCTGGCCCTGACCTTTACCAACAAAGCAGCCCGCGAAATGAAAGGCCGGATTGCCAAAGTTGTCGGCGACCGGGCTGAACGGGTTTGGGCGGGCACGTTCCACTCCATTTTTGCCCGGATTCTTCGGGTGGAAGCGGATAAAATTGGCTACCCGCCGGGGTTTACCATTTACGACACCGAAGACACCAACAGCGTCATCAACGCGATCATCCGGGAACTGAATTTAGACAAAAACACCTACAATACCAGCGCCATCCGCTCGCGCATTTCAGCGGCCAAAAGCGCGCTCATGACCCCAAAACTGTACGCAGACAACGAAGAACTGCGCCAGCAGGACCGGCAGGCTGCCCGTCCTTACACCTACGAAATTTACGAAAAATACGTCGCCCGTTGCAAGCGTTCCGGCGCCATGGATTTCGACGATTTGCTGTACCGCCTGTACGAAC
>JALHRK010000925.1 GCA_022841505.1 Saprospiraceae bacterium
TCGATCACGCTGGATCCTGAACGCGATACGCCAAGATTGCTCAAGCAATACGCTGAACGCTACGGCATTAAAGACGGCTGGAAATTTCTGACGGGCGCACCGGAAGATATCGAACTGGTCCGCTACCGGTTGGGTTTCTACGATCGCGAAGAAGACATTGATAATATTAAGGAAAATCATACCGGCATGGTGCGTATCGGTAACGCTGAACGCAACCGTTGGAGCATGGCGCCTACTTTGGCTGATCCAATGCAAATCATGGCAACGATTAATCACGTTGATCCAAAGGCGGTGCATACCGGAATGCATTCTTTCCAAGCTACGCATGCTTAAGTAATAGAGAGGCCCTGCATAAGTCTTTTGACAAGGGCAGGGTCTGTTAGGAGCTAGTAATTAGGCAAGAAATACTATGATGGATAGACGTAGATTTGTAACTATCTGAATAACTTATAGGAAATTAAATCATGGAACTCTTTAAATTAAGAGAAATATCTGACATCAGCAAGAAAGTGAGCATTGCTTTTGTCTTTGTGGTGGCAATGATGAGTCTGAATATGCAGTCTGCCCATGCAGCATTGGCCGGTAAAGGTTTAATATCTCCGGTGAATCATTTTCCGACCTGGTTTTCCGATACCAATGGCACTGTCTTGCAGTTGTGCCTGGATGGCGATGGTGCTACTGGCATGTGTTTTTTTGATCCTGTGATACCGGGCAATGCAACTTCCGTGGCAACCGGCTTTGGTGCAGAGGCATTTTGGTGGCTGGGTGGTGCCAATTTAAATCTGGCTGGAGGAGGACGGGCCATTTTAGTGCTGGCTTTGGAAGCAGCTTATGGTGCGGGCGATCCCGCACCGAATGATCAATTTGCTTTTGGGCGCGTGCGTATCCGGGTTGATATACCGGTCGCTGGTGAATACAAAATCTGGCATCCATTTCTCAATGATGTCGACGGTAACTGCTCACCGGAAGTTTACAATGCAACGGCCGGTACGCGCGCTATTAACGTGACGCGCGATATCGGTGGCGCTGCACCGTTTGAAACCATGTTAAGCGGTGAGGTTGGTCCTTTCCTGATCTGGGATCCAGCTATTGCGCCGACTGCTCCTGATGGTTATGTGGGTGATCCTAATGTTGATCACGAAGTAATTGGTGGTCATTGCGGTATTAATCATTTCCGCATCGAAGGTCCGGTTGGTGTGGATTTGGACGGCAGCGGGCAAAATTTTGTCGAAACCAATTTATTTTCGATCTCCGGCAAAATTTATGACGAGGCTAACACCCCACCAGGAATTGAGCCTGTACGC
>JALHRK010000926.1 GCA_022841505.1 Saprospiraceae bacterium
CCTGTTTTTTGCAGGTCATACACAAATGAGTCGTAGCGCAGGGCTACCTCCCGCCAGTCGCGCATGTTGTATGGTGCAGGCTGGTTGGGCATTTGCTCGACGCGGGGAATGGCGATCTGGCCCGTTTGTGCGGTGAGCAGGATGGATTTGCAGATAAGCGCAAAGAGTAAACAGGCGTGTTTATGAAACTGCATATTAGTTATCCGTTATTAGTTATTTGTTATCAGTGTTGATAATGGATGTGCTCGTGGTACACGCACGTAGGAACAATGGGGACGCGGATTGGACGGATCACGCGGATTTACACGGATTTTCCCGACTTAGAGTTGACACGGATTAAATAACGTTCACTTTGGCCGTTGTTGGCACTGCTTTTTGAAATGCTTAAATTGCTTTTGGGGTTTTGAAGGATTCGGATTACTTTTGTTAAATAAAAATCGATGTGAAGAATATGTCTCAAACTGAATTATATCAGTCTATTCTGCTCAAACTTGGTCATTTGCCGTCTGCAAGTCTTGCCGAGGTGGACGCTTTTTTGTCTGAAATGGCAAAAAAGAATCTTAATCGTTCAAAAAGAGCGCATTACAAAACACGTCTGGCTCAACTAGCCGGAGCATGGAAGAATTGGGATGAGCATGAGTTCGTTTCCTTTCTCGAATCGACCCGCCAAACCCGTCAGGATATGTTTGCTGATCGCAATTTTCCATTATGATAGAATGCTTACTGCCGAATTTTGCCTGTGACTTCTGAAATCGCTGATCTGGCTGCCGGTACTTTCGCCGAATTGAGGCGTCAAAACCTGATAATTAGCCACACTGATGTACTGATTGCCTCTACGGCTTTACACCATTCACTTGCTGTGGTGACCAATAATCAAAATCATTTTCAACGGATTCCAGGAGTTCAGTTGCAGAATTGGATTTGATCTGTGCCAAACAGGACAACTCTCTAACCCCTACAAGGGAAAAAATCAGCGTAAATCAGCGTCATCCGCCCAATCCGTCCCCATTGTTACTGCGAGGGAAAAAATCCGTGTCTAATCCCTTAAATCCGTGTTCCATTACCCTATGCGGGAAAAAATCAATACCCCGGACTCTGCACCAGCGCCGGATTCAAATCAATCTCCGTTTGTGGCAGCGGGAACACCTCGTGTTTGCCGGTCTGAAATCCCGGCAGCGTTTGTGCGGCAATGCCCCAGCGCACCAGGTCGAAAAAACGGTGCATTTCAAAACCCAGTTCCACCCGGCGTTCGTGGCGCACGGCATCGCGCATCGCCTGCTGATCCGTCGTCGTTATGGCCGG
>JALHRK010000927.1 GCA_022841505.1 Saprospiraceae bacterium
TCGTAAAGCTCATGCCCCATCACGCCTTGTTCGGTAAGCCAGCCATCAGAGCCAAATTTCTCCATATCTCCTACATCAATGGCATTTTTCAGGTCTTTGCCAATAAGGACAAAATGGGATGCTGCATCGTGGTGATCGTATACCTGGAGCGTCAAAGTATAAGGTATGCTCAACATCCGGGTAAATACACTAAGGAATGCGCGCTGAGACTTACTAAGGAGTTCCTGATTTGGAAGAGGTTGAAGGTGTAAATACCCCTCCGCGTCAATCGAAAAGACGTACCAATCCCCAAGCTTTCGATGAATGATATCCAGCAGCGTTTGCCGGGCAGTTGGGGTGCCGACAATTTTCAGCGCCTTGGGATTCAAATAGAGATTGACCCACAATGCAGGCTGGTCTATTTCATGAAGGAGGGCTTGGTGAGCGCTATCTAATGCGCTGTTAATTAATTGATTTTTCGAGGCGGAGTTTTGGGTGTTGGGCTGCCACTGATAACGTCCCCACCACAAGAATACGGCGAGTATAGCGACGAGTGCGAACCATACTACCTTTTGTCCAAGGTTCATTTGATTGGGCTTTAAGACATTTTGATACTACCTCAATCACAAAACCAAATTTGATTTGTAAATTTTAAACAAGCAAATATTTTTTAAACAAATGAAGTTTCATGTTTGGGAATCCGCTTACCAATAGACCAATAACAAATACACCAATAACAAATAACCAATAACCATCCCCTACTTCCCAATCTCCTCCCCATTCACCAAAGCCCGATCGAGGATGGCGGCCATTTTAACCGGCGCCTTCACCGGTTTGCCCTGTGAATTCTTCCAGTAGTGTTCGCCAACGACTTTCACCAGGCCGATGCCTTTGGCATACCACTCTTTGAGTTTGTAGCCGCGTATGGTGCCCGTCGTGCCGTCTTTCCGTTCGGAGGTCGTGTGAATCACCAAGCATTCGCTGAAATTGAAATAGGGTGTTTTAGCCGAGTCGCCGCCTTCCACTTTTACTTCAAAGCTTTGGGTGCCGCTCCCTTTTTTGACGCCTTTTTCAACCAGTGTATAAGGCACTGCGTCTTTGTAAGTCTGCCACTGCCGCACGCTGTCGGGGATGAGGATGACCGGGCGTTCCAGCAACAATTCCTGGCCTTCTTTCAGCATGATTTTGAAAATGGCCAGCCCTTTACCGGGCAGGTATTCCTCTAAGCGGGAGTCGCCCGTGTTTTCGCTGCGCACCGTCAGGGTATCGCCTTTGAACGCTTCCTGTGTCGCCCAGGCCAGGATGTACGGCGGCAACTTTTCG
>JALHRK010000928.1 GCA_022841505.1 Saprospiraceae bacterium
TGTTGCCACCTGCATCCTGGTTATCAAAATAGATCTGGGCGATCTGATAATTTAGAAAGTTGTCTACGTCCATCTGCCGCTCCACCCAGGCAAAGTTTTCCGCTTTACTCAGGTCGTGCGCCGCTAAGTATTTCAGCAAGCGTGAATAATGTTGACGACTGCCGCGACGAAGGTTGTTGCGGTGCTCCATAAAATCAATGCTATCCTTGTCCACATCGCTGTGGCTTTCAATAAAATGGCGGTTGATTTTTTCACGGATGTTGTAAATGCCCCAATATTTGCCATTGATGAAAACGTGCGCCGGGCGATAAGCTTGTTTTTCAATGTCCCAGCCATCGAGCAGACCGGTCATCAATGCGTCACGGAAATGGGTTTTGCCCCAATCGCTGCCCGAATTGCGCAACACGAGCGATTTAAAACTCTTGGGGCCTTCTTTGCCAAAAACCGGGTGCCGGATGCGGTCTTCGCCATAACCCTCGCGGGCGATGATGGCCAATGATTTTTGTGGAAACAGGCGGCTCATCCCGCCAAAAAGCCGCATACCGCTCAGGCTATTATACGCGCAGGAGCCGTCTGTTTCATAAAATTCGACGTGCATGGGGACCTCCCGGCGCGTCCAGAAATTTGCGTTTGGTTTGTTCCACAGGCTGTCGGCAATGCTGCCCTGCATGAACAACCCCCGTTGCGCATCGAACAAGAGCGCCGGCGTAACGGCCAAAGATATAACGGCAAAAGTGCTTTTCGCTTCGCCGATAAAGTAGGTGTGTCCCATAAAACGGCTGCGGATGTTGTCGCGGTAAGCTACCGCCCGCAAAACCGTGGTGCGCCGGATGACAATAGGCGCCCCATATTGCTGCGAGCGTCGCGTAGGCATACTGCCGTCTAAAGAGTAATAGATCTCCGCGCCGGGCGAGGACAACTCCACTTCCACGGTGGATTCATAAAACCCGCCGGGCATGGAAAAATCCAGGTCTAACTGCACATCAGCCGGGTTTGCCGCGCGCAATCCTGCACTCAGCAACAACAACATCAACAGGAGGATGGTATTGGGTATCGCTTTCTTCAAGGGAATCGGTATTTGGCCTTGTGTTGTGTCTGTAACGTTCTTTAATACGAATGACTTGCAAATAAGTTACTATTTTGTTGGATAGGGGGATTTTTTTAGCAATTTCCTATAAACCCAGGTCGGTTGAACTAAGTAAATAGAAGCAGGTTTGATTCACTTCGACTTCAATCCCACAAACCACGATATCCCAAACAAGACCACCGAAAGCACCATAAAAAACTTCCAGATGCC
>JALHRK010000929.1 GCA_022841505.1 Saprospiraceae bacterium
GACCTCCGGGGTTTTGTTGTCTACCTGCAACAGCACGTTCCGGGCGTTGGCGAGCGAGTGCAGGCTTTCTGCCACATAACTCAGGTAGGTGGGCACATTGCCTTGTATGTAATTTATCTTCAGGGTGTTGCTTTCTAATTTGGCTAAGTCAAGTATTTGATTGACTAAGCGCAGCAGGTTTTCTCCACTGCGTTGAATCAACCCCAGGTTGTTTTTTGAGTCCCGTCCCGTCTCCCGTCCATCGTCCACCGTCCACCGTCCACCGTCATCCATCAACCGTTCTGTGGTGCCCAAAATGACCGTCAACGGCGTTCGGAATTCATGGGAAATATTGGTGAAAAACCGGGATTTGAATTCGTCCATTTCTTTCAACCGGTCTGCTTCTGCGCGTTCGAATTTTCGGTTTAGTTGAAACCGGTAGAAAAAGTAAACAGCGCCGGCCAGCAGCAGCGCATACAGGCCATAAGCCCAACCGGTGCGGTACCAGGGCGACTGGATCACAATGAGCAGCGAAACGGGCGTTTCGTTCCAAACACCGTCACTGTTGGCGGCTTTGACGTGAAAAACGTATTCGCCAGGCGCGAGGTTGAGGTATTGGGCGGTGTGCTCAAACCCCCGGTGCGCCCATTCCGGCTCGGCGCCTTCCAGGTAAAAAGCGAATTGGTTGCGGGTCGGATTGGTGTAGTCGTCGGCAGCAAAATAGAGTTGGAGGTTGTTTTGAGCATAAGGCAGTTCGATGCGTTCTGCAAAACAAATATCTGTTTGCAGGATCGAATTGACGCTTCGCGGGGTCAGCGCTTTGCCGTTGACTTTTAACCCGGTAATTTTCACGGCAGGTAACCTGGCGCTGACGGTAATGTCTGCCGGATTAAATATCGTAAACCCGTTGATGCCGCCAAAAATCAGCTCACCCCGGGGCGTTATCCCATGCGCGTAAGTATTGAACTCGTTTTCCTGTAGTCCGTCCGATTTAAAAAAGTACTGAAAATTGCCATCCTCCGGGCTAAAGCGGGTCAGCCCCCGGTTGGTGCTGAGCCAGAGTGCCCGGTTTTTCCTTTTGTCGGTGGCAGGCTCAGGCAGAATTCCATAGACCGTATTGTCAGGGAGGCCGTTTTCGGTATTGTAATGCGTGAAGCGATTGTTTTGCATATCCAGGCAACTCAATCCGTTGTCGCTGGTGCCGATCCAAAGCAGGTTGGGGTTGGCAGGGTCGGGCAGCAGCGATTTAACCACGTTGCCGGGCAGACTGTTGCGATCCGCCGGATTGGTGCGCAGCAGGGTAAACGAAAAAG
>JALHRK010000930.1 GCA_022841505.1 Saprospiraceae bacterium
CGCTACAATATTGCCGGAGAAACACTCGATACCATTATAATTCCAGGGATTTCGGACGTCACGTATTGCAATTTTTCCTACGGTGACGGCCAGTTATTGGCTTCCCGCGACTTGCCAAGCGCCTTCTGGAGATCTTTGGACGACGGCATCAGCTGGGATTCCATTCCAATCACAAGCAACTTCATTCCTTATACGAATGGGCTCATCGACGGAAGGTTATTTCTGACGCATCAGAACATCGGTGATGTCCTGATGTCCGATGATCTGGGGCAGACCTGGGTTGATTTCAGGGCCGGGCTGGGGTTTCAGGATAACCACGCCTGGTACAAACAACTACACCGGGTCGGAGATATCCTGTTGCTGGAAGGGGCGGATTCCACCTACCGCTACACGCCCTTGGGCTGGCAGCGCTGGTCTAAAAGCGATGTCAAATGGACCGGCGGCGACGGTCATTACTTCGGCTGGAGTGTTGCACAGGAGCGGCAACTGCTGGTTTTTAATGAAGATGCATCCCTTGCCACGAGGCTGGACTCCAGCAACTTTTTGCTGGATTTATCGCTCCCTATGTCCTACGGAAACCATGCGCTGTATGGTATCGGGCAATCTGCCCTTTCAGCATTACTTTATCCGGTTATTTATAAATTAAATGTCAACGGCTTCGAGAACGGTCTCGTCTCCGGACAGGTTTTTCTGGATGCGAACAGCAACGGGTTTTTTGACCCGGAAGAGGCCCCGCAGGTAGGGAACATCGTATCGAGCAAACCGCTGAACTCTGTTACCACTACCAATAGTTACGGCGATTACACCTTTCTGTTTTGGCAGCAAAACGATACCATCCGGCCTCAATTACCGTCGCCGTATTACAGCGCTCAGCCACCGTATTACATTGTAAATCAAGCGGCTGCAAGTCTGGACTTCGCGATTCAGCCACAGCCGGATGCCCTCGATTACAACATCCATGCTACCGCGCACAACGTGTTCCGGCCAGGTTTCCCGACGAATATCACCCTGACCTGCAGCAACCTGGGTACGGTCGATCAACCTTTTACCGTGACCGCCATTTTGCCCGGTTTTATGCATCTCGACGCTGCTTCTCCCGCTCCCGACGCTGTGGTAGAAGACACGATTACCTGGACTTTCCCCGGGTTACAGTCATTGAGCAGCACCGACATCCTGCTGACGGTACAGACGGAAATTTTCCCTGCGCTGGGCACTGTATTCGATATCCGGACAGAACTCGGGCCGGTAGAGTCTGACCTCAATACTTCCAATAATG
>JALHRK010000931.1 GCA_022841505.1 Saprospiraceae bacterium
CCACGTCGAGCACCTGACGGCGGAATTGGCCAACCGCGCCTGGGAACTGATCGAAGAAGTGGAAGCGCTGGGCGGCATGACCAAAGCCATCGAGGAGGGTTTGCCCAAATTGCGCATCGAAGAAGCCGCCGCCCGCAAACAGGCCCGCATTGACAGTGGAAAGGATTTTATTGTCGGGGTCAACGTTTTCCAAACCAACGAGGAAGAACCTTTTGAGTTGCTGGAAGTGGACAACACCGCCGTTCGGGACGCACAAATACAAGGCTTGCAGCGGGTGAAAGCCAACCGGAACGAAGCAGCGGTGCAGGCCGCGCTCGAAGCCCTTTACCAATGCGCCGCAACCGGAGAAGGGAACCTGCTGGAATTTGCCATTGAAGCGGCCCGACTGCGCGCCACGCTCGGAGAAATATCTTTTGCCATGGAACGAAAATTCGGGCGCTACGTCGCCACTACCAAGTCCGTTTCCGGCGTCTATGCCGGCGAAGCGGCTGACGACGAAGATTTTAAACGGGCACGAGCTTTGGCCGACCGCTTTGCAGAAATGGACGGCCGCCGACCGCGCATCATGGTGGCCAAATTGGGCCAGGACGGCCACGACCGGGGCGCCAAAATCATCGCCACCAGTTTTGCAGACCTTGGTTTTGATGTAGATATTGGTCCTTTGTTTCAAACGCCCGCTGAAGCGGCCCGACAGGCGGCAGAAAACGATGTGCATATCCTCGGCATTTCTTCTTTGGCTGCGGGTCATAAAACCTTAGTGCCACAAACCATTGAAGAATTGGAAAAATTGGGCCGCTCCGATATTCTGGTGATCGTCGGCGGCGTGGTGCCGCCACAGGATTACGAATTCCTCTACGAACACGGTGTGGCGGGGATTTTTGGGCCGGGCACGAAGATTCCGGTGGCGGCGCAGCAGATTTTGGAGGTGTTGATAGAGGTGAGTTAAAACATAAAACTATGAATACCATCTGGAAAGACCTCCTCTCCCTCTTCTACCCCAACATCTGTGCGGCATGCGGGCGAAACACCCCGCCGCGCGGCCATGTCGTTTGCGTATCCTGCCTGTACAAGCTGCCAAAGACAAATTTTCATTTGCACAAAGAAAATCCGTTCACCGAGCGCTTTTGGGGGCGGTTGCCGTTGGAGGCCGGGGCGGCTTTGTTCTTTTTTGCAAAAGGCAGCCGCACGCAGCAACTCGTTCACCGGCTGAAATACAAAAACAAGCAGGAAATCGGGATTCAAATGGGCAAGCTGTACGGCACGGAGCTGC
>JALHRK010000932.1 GCA_022841505.1 Saprospiraceae bacterium
ACGACATTTGTTTTGAAGTTTAATTGTAATATTGTGGATCCCAATATTTTTATTGGAAACGATTCCGGCATTTTATGCAACGTTATATAGCGACCCTATATCAATAAAAGAATTGTCGCTAGATTTTACGATATAACCAGGATTATTGTATCCGATCCAAGTACGCAAAACATCACAGATACGACAACCATATGAACAACCCAAACCACCTTCGCCACCTCCTCGCCTCCGCCCGCACCGCTGATGCCCTGGAGCAACTCGCAACCTGGGCGCAAACCCAGCCCCCCGCCTACCGGCAGGCGGCCCTGCTCTTGCAAGCCTCCTGGGCCAGCAACGAACAACAAGCTAACCGGGGCCTCATCGCCAGCGAAGAAGCCGAGCGAACCCGTAACCGCATCACCGCCGGCGCGCTGGGCCTGATTGACGAAATCGAAAGCGGGGCTTCGGCGCCCAAGGCCGTGCTGGAAGGACTGCAAAAGCAGTTCCTGAACGAGCAGGTCGCGGCGGTGATGCAGGGCGGGAATGTGACCAACCTGAGCGGCAGCAATATCCACGTGCAGGGTAGTGAGGATGTGGTGATCGGGTCGGGGAATGTCATCACCAAAAAGAAGATTGCCGGATTGGCGCGCGGGCAGTTTTTGGGAATTGCAGTGGGGCTATTGATCCTGGTTTTTGGTGGGTATTTTGCATTCGACCTGCTGCGCGACCGACAGGAAGATACCTATGTTTCTCTATTGGAGATTCGGGCCGAACTAAAAATGCGCAGCGAACTGGATGCGGGCGTGCGTAGCCGATTGGAAAATAACGCCACAACTCTGGAGCGTTGGCTCACGGAAGGGATGAGCGCTTTTCAGCGGAAAGAATACCCGGTTGCTGTGGAAAACCTGGAAAAGGTGGCGGCAGAAGTGCCCCTGGCTACGGTACATCAAAATTTATCTTACGCCTACCGGCAATTGGGCAATAGTTCAAAAGCAGATGACAACCTGGAAGCCGCCCGCCAAATCAACCCCAATTTGCGACGCTCCGCTTCGGGTCAGGTCGCTTTTAATTTAAATGGCGCCTGGAATTCGCCAGAATGGGGGGAGATGGTATTGGTTCAAAATGGCAACAACATAACCGGCGTCTATATCCATCAAAAAGGGCAGATCAAAGGGATCATTCGGGAAGACCGGATGGAATTTCAATGGTGGGAATTGTTAGAAAAAGGACAACCTTACGAAACTGCTGAACCAAGGGAAAGGGGCGATGGATACTTTATCTTATCCAAT
>JALHRK010000933.1 GCA_022841505.1 Saprospiraceae bacterium
CAGGCGCCGGTCTCCAACCCGGACCTGACGATTTTGTCCAAATCCGGCACGTTTGTGCGCCGTAAATTCAGCCTCTCCGGCGGTTCGGTCGGCCTGTTTGAAGGTAAAAAAATTGGCCGGAAAAAGAACCTGGAAATCCTGGAAGTTGATATTAAAAAGTTGGAAACAACGGAGAATCAACTGAATACGCAGTTGGCTACCCTGCGCAGTCACCTGCAAAGCCTGAAAAATGCCGACCAGTCCGTTCCGCTGCAACGCGAACGCGAAGCGCTGAACCGCCTGAGCCAGGACAAAGCCGGTATGCAGGCCAAATTAGACAATATCGCTGCTTTTGTGGCCAATTTCGACGCCCAGGCGGGCGACGCCAACCAGCGCATTCAGTCGCTCACCGCCAGCAATAAAACCATTGAAATTGAACTCGTCGCCAAACAAAAAGCCGCAGATGCCGTGCGCGAGCGCCTGTCCAACGCTGACGGCTCGTTCCGCGATGTGGCCGACCACCTCAGCCATGCCAGCGCCGATTTCAATCAGAAAAATATCGAGTTTATTCGCCAGCAAAGCAAGGTGACGACCTTCCGGCAGGAACTCACGTTCCGTGAAAAACGCCGCGATGAACTGCGGCAAATTCTCTCGACCGCACAAACCAGCCTGGCCCGGAATGCCGATGAAATTGGCCTGATCCAGGCAGATATGCAGCGCATCGACGAGGAACTGGCGCTCGCATACACCGACAAAAAAGCCAAGGAAGCCGCGCTCAGCGGGGTAGAGCAGTCGTATTTCAAAGCCCGCAACGAAATCCACGAACTGGAAAACAAACAGCGCGAGAATTTCCGCAAGCAACAGGATATTCAGGGCCTCGTCAACCGCCTGAAAGAGAAGTTTTCGGATGTGAAATTTGAAATTACAGCCATTGGCGAACGCCTGCGCGCCGAATTTGGCCTATCCGTCAACGACGTCATCAACCAGGAACCCAATCCGCTGTTCCAGCGCGACGCCCTCGAAAAAGACGTGAACGCTATGAAACGCCGCCTCGACACCTACGGCGAAATCAACCCAATGGCCATCGAGGCGTACAACGAAATCAAGGAGCGCTACGACACCATCGCCGGTCAGCGCAACGACATCCTGACCGCCAAGGAAAACCTGGTGCAGACGATGAAGGAAATTGAAGAAACGGCAACGGCCCGTTTTCTGGAATCATTCGCCCAGGTGCGCGAAAACTTTATCAAGGTATTCCGCACGCTCTTCACGGAAGACGACTCC
>JALHRK010000934.1 GCA_022841505.1 Saprospiraceae bacterium
ATCCTTTCATTTTATACTAACCATGCTTAACCAGCTGGGGCAAATTTAGATTGAACGCGCACTTCTACAGATGGGTCGATTCTTGGTTATTGTTGATACCTTGAAACAAAACAGGATCATATCTTCCAGTTTTTCGCTCATGATAGCGTTCGCATGTATAGCCGCATCTGCGGAAACACAAGCCAATGAAGGCGGGGCGAGTTTCTGGCTGCCGGGGCAATTCGGCAGAATCGAAACAGGCGTGAGCGCCCGCATCAACTTGCTATTTATCACACCAACATACACCTTTTCCGATTCCGTGCTTGGCGATCAGGCAGCGATCAGTATAACCGAGACATTTGGACGTAATGATGTCTCAACCGATGCGGCTCTGGCGGGTCCGAATGGAAATGTTTTGTCAGGCAATGATCGCAGTTCGCTCACGGGGATCGGGGATCTCTTTCCATTTGTCACTATTCGCTGGAATGAAGGCAACCACAACTTCATGACCTACACGATGTTTGGAGTTCCGGTAGGTAATTATCAGGTTGGGCATCTGACGAATCTCGGAATCAAACAATGGTCCGGCGCGGTAGGAAATGCTGGACGACAGTTGCGGATGATTCGCTTTATCGGCGAACGGACAAGGTTAACCGGTAATTTGCGGCAACCCGGCCCAATCAACTGTGAGTGGCAGATATTACCTTTGTGGCGACGTGGATTGGCTTTGTTTATGTGGCTTTATCACCGATGTTTTTGCCCGGTATATCGTTGGCTGGCGAGTGAGTCGTTCATTGCGAACGGATCTGGTACTGGATGCATTGGAACAGGCGCTATGGGCACGGCGGGAAACCGCAGGGTTGATTCATCACAGTGACAGAGGCAGCCAGTATTTATCGATTCGCTATACGGAACGTTTGGCGCAGGCGAATAGTGACGCCTCCGTCGGCAGCATCGGAGATTCTTATGACAATGCCATGGCTGAGACCATCAATGGTTTGTACAAGACTGAAGTCATACGGCATCGCGGTTTTTGGCGTAGTATCGAAGAAGTAGAATTTGCTACATTGGAATGGGTGGATTGGTTCAACAATCGAAGATTGCTAGACGCAATCGGATATGTCCCACCAGCAGAATTTGAAAAGGCGTATTATCGCCAACAGGAAGAGTCAGCTGATGCAGCTTGACTCAAGAAAACATGTCTCCGGAAAATCCGGGGCGATTCATATTTTAACATTTTCGGTCGCTATGATTACTAAAAATAAATGTATTC
>JALHRK010000935.1 GCA_022841505.1 Saprospiraceae bacterium
GCGGTAGTGCAGCACCTGCCGCAGCGTGTCGATATCGCCGTTGGGTTTTTTAAACTCTGTAAAATCGGGGTTTTGTCCGGCTTTTTTGAAACTGGTAAACAGGGCGTCGGGGTGTTCTTTGTAGATCGTTTCGAGGTGAATCTTCCGTCCGGCGAGCATTTCCATCTGAAACACTTTGGCTTCCAGGTATTCGGGCGAATTCGGCGGATTTTTGCGCATAACCTCGCTCAGGCGGGCCAGTTCGGGATCCTGCGTGGCCTGGAAACGCAGGTTTTGGTACAATAAGTCGGTATTAACGGAACCGTTCACCTGCATCGAGCCGATCAGATCGGAGACTTTGGCGCGCAGGGTGAAGCGCTGGTCTTTGTCGATCAGGAACGGAAAGTTCTTTTGCCCGGGCAGCAGGAAAAAGTAATAGCCTGCCGGCAGCGGGCGTTGTCTTTTCAGCAGAAAATGGCCCTGGGCGTCCACCTGTGCCGAATCGGCGAGGTAGTTCTGATCGCCGTAGGTGCCCACTACCCGCGCCAGCCCGGCGGGTATACCTTCTATGGTTACATCGATCAGGGTGCTGTCGATGGTTTGGGCGCGCAGGGCGCCAAGGCTGCAGGCGCATAAAAATGCTACTATGGTAAGTTTTAATTTCCCCATGGGTAAGTAGTTATCGGTTATCAGTTATTGGTTATCAGTGTTGATAATCAAGCATTTGTAAAGAATTTAGGCTAAACTAATTCTGCTTAGTAACGCTCAAAAAACAACTTATACCTTTGACTAACCCCCGCGCTTTAGCCGGGGGTATCGAAGAAACCAAACCCAACGGGGTTTTTAACCCCAGATCACTCATTTTGGGTTAAAACCCATCTGTGTTTGTCCCGTTCATTTCCCCCGGCTAAAGCGCGGGGGTTAGTCAAATCGTGAACTTGTTTTTTAGGCGGTACTTAAGTGCTTACGTCTGTTTTTGTTAGGACGTGCAAACTTACGGTTGCGTATCGGGGGGCGGGGAATGTTTTGCGAATTGTTGACAAATAAGTGAGTAGTGAGTAGTGAATAGTGAGTGGCATACCGTTAGAAGAATATTGAGTTCGTTCTTCTAACGGTATGCCACTCACTACTCACTACTCACTATTCACTACTCACGATTTCACTCTCCCGAACCCCAGCGTTTTCAACATCCACACCGGCAGCGGTTTTTCCGGGTGGCTGCGTTTGCGGAGGTCGAGGTACCAGCCGACTTTTTTGAGGAT
>JALHRK010000936.1 GCA_022841505.1 Saprospiraceae bacterium
AGGGGCTGCTTTGGTAGCCGCTTTTTCCGCGCCGCGGTTCATTTTTTCAATCAATTGATCCTCAACGTTGCCAAAGCCCGGCACCTGCTTCAGTTTGCTGGTGATGGTGCGCACGTCTTCCGGAATCAGGATTTTGTATAAAGCGCTTTTGAAGTAGCCGTCGGTGGCGCTGAGGGTGGTGACGCCTTTTTGCACGCCGGCATTAAGCGCTTCCTTGAGGCCGTTGCCGATTTCTTCGTTGCTGAGGCCTGTGCCCGTGGTCTTTTTCATCAGTTTATCTGCTTCTTTTTTCAGGTTAAACTGTGCGTTTGCCGCAAAACTGACCGAACCGATCATCAGGAGTAAGAGCAAAAATCTTTTCATTTTATTGTGTTTGTGATGAGAACGCTCAAAGGTACAATGGCCGTGATTGAAAACAGGGCGTTTAACAAATCTTTAAATACGGGTACCACCGAACGCTGTTCGGTGGCATGCTTTTAATACACGAGCTTGTAATCCAAAATCTGCAGCCCATGCTCATAAACCTTCGCCTCCTCCAATTCCATCGAAACCGTTCTTTTTGAATCGCCGAACAGCCGAATACCATCGCCGGCCACAAAAGGGTTGAGCTTGATTTTTAAGCGATCAATCAGCCCGTGGTCGAGCAGCCAGCCGGCAAATTGGCCGCCGCCGCAGAGGTAGATATCCGTTCCGGCTTCTGCTTTCAGAATTTGGATGAATTCGGGATCCAATTTGCAAAGACGCACCTGATTGCTGAGCGTTTCCAGGTGCAGGGTATTGGAAAAAATGTAGTGCCGCATGTTTGGGTATGCCGGTTGGCCGGGTTGCAGGCCGTAGCGGTAGCCAAATTCGTAAGTATGCCGCCCCATGATGACGGTTTCAAAATCCTGAAGATCACGGAGATATTGTTCCACTCCGGGGCCTTCGGCCACAAACTTAGAGATGTCGCCATTCGGTCCGGTAATGAAGCCGTCTATGGAAGCAGCGACGTAATAAATGATGTTTTTCATGGTATACAAGCCTGGTTTGTTCTCCAAAAATATGCCTTTCCTGGCTGTCCCGCAGATTTACCATTAGATTTTTTTCTCATTCAAATCTATCTGTATCTTTGATTACGTTTACTAAACTTTTGGAAGTCTATAGTGTGGACACATCTATGACGGGTGGTATGTTTCGCGGGCTTTAGTCCGCCGAGATCATATTTTTAGGCGGACTAAAGCCCCCGAAAACTAGAAAAGC
>JALHRK010000937.1 GCA_022841505.1 Saprospiraceae bacterium
GCATAATCGGGGCCTTTTGAACTGTATGCCTGTACCCGGTTGAAAGAATCTACGGCGCCTACGGTCAAAATATTTTTGGCCATTTTAAAACTGCCGGTGATGGTGGCGAAATCGGGAATACCGCTATACAAGCCGCTGCCCGTTGTTTCCGCACCTTTGTTTCCTGCGGAAAAAACATGTACCAAATATGGGTTTTTTAGTGTGCTTTGGTCATATAACTGCGCTAAATCGCTGTACCGGTAATCTATATCCGATCCGTAGGCATGTGTCTGGACGCTGATTTGGAGCCTCGTATAATCGGCCGGCAAATCGGGCCTCAGGCCGGCAAAAGTAGACGAACTGATCCGGGCGCCGGGCGCAACGCCCAATGCCTCGGAGTCGGTTGTGCCCGCGCCGGCAGCCAATGTGCTGATAATAGAAGCGTGTATACTTAAAATATTGGATGCAAGCCCGGAGGAAATGTAGCGCCCTTTAAAATCGACATCGGATGAGTCGAACCGGAATTCCTTGATGGAAATGGTGATGTCTTCACCTTTGAACTGCGGGTAATGCCGGTGGGCGGCATTGATCTGGTTGACAAATAGATTGTGACCCGGTACGGATAATTCTGCTATCGGGGTTTGAGCGGGCAATCGGGACGCAGCGCCTGCAAAAACAGAAAGTATCCATATACAACATGAAAGGCGCGTGTCAGGAAAAAGATTCATTACAAAAGGCATAAAAATCAACATCTTATAAAGAATCAGGGGTTGTGAAAAAGGATTGGAGTCAACCCTTTTTACACAACCCCTGCGAACAAAATCAGGTTACCGATATTTGTCGGTCAAACCGATTAATACAGGTAGCTCAGCGCTGTTTTATCATTGGCATTAAACGGACGGTTTCCGTTGGCGCCGATACAAGCCAGCATCCAGGAATTCGGATCCGCAGTGGTCGGAGTGCCCGGGATGTGGATAGCGCCTACGGTGCTGGCTCCTTCGTTGGCAGTACCGCCACCGCAGCTGTAGGAGCGGTCCATATAGTCAGTATGGCGGAAACCGATGCAGTGGCCGATTTCATGGGCCAGAATCGTGGCTAAATAATTGTTAAAGGTGGAAGATGTGCCGGTTCCAATTGCAGAAGAATTTACTTCAACTGAACCATATGGATTTCCAGAGCTGGTCGGAAACCCCGCAGAAGCCAGGTAGCTGCCACTTGCCCTGGTAATATCAATATTACCTGCGGAGGCTGAATAAACC
>JALHRK010000938.1 GCA_022841505.1 Saprospiraceae bacterium
GTCCGCTTCCGATAGGCCTGATAGGCCGGATTGTCGCGATACCGCTGTTCCAGCAAGGGCACGCCGGAGACGTAGGCGAGCAAATAAGTGATGGTAATCGGGCTGATGATGGCCCACCAGCCATTTTCAAGGGGCAAAACGACCAGAAACAGGCCCCACCAGATCAAAATTTCACCAAAATAGTTAGGATGACGACTGTAGCGCCACAGCCCGGTTTGCAACACCGCTTCCTTGTCTTTCCGGGTTTTCAGAAACTGCATGAGCTGGTAATCCCCTACAGCCTGAAAAAAGAATCCGATGCCCCAAATGCCGGCGCCGAGCAAGGTAAATATTCCCGTTTCGTTGCTGCCATAAGTGCCCGCAACCAGGAGCGGCGTCGAAATGACCAGCATTAAAAATCCCTGAAGCAGGTAAACCTGGAGGTAGGAACGCAGGTAAAACCACTTCCCCCATTCCTTTCGCCATTGCTCGTACCGGAAGTCTTCCGTTTTGCCCCGGTTTCTCCAGAAAATATGCCCGGACAAGCGCAACGCCCAAATTGCGGTTAGGCAGTAAACCAGCATGGCAACAACGGTCAAGTCCCGGGTGGCCGTTAAGTATAGGCCGATCAACAAATAGCCCAAGCCCCAGGCCACATCGGCTACGTCGTTGCGCCGGGCAACCAGCGAACCCACAAACCAGGCCGTCGCGTAGCAAAAGACCAGCGCCGCGGCTTCAAAAATCGTTTCCCAAATCATGCCTTCAGGTATTGTGTGATGGCATACCCCGCTAAGCTGACCGAACCCGTCAGCGCCATGCCCCAGGCGATGTCAATAAAAACGATGGTCAACGGCCAGTTTTTCAGCGTGGCTAAGTTGGTGAGGTCGTATGTAGCGTAGGTAAAAAAACCAAACAGCGCCCCATAAACCAACGCATGTTGCCACGACGATTTTTCTACCGCAGGCAGGATAACAAATAAAAATATGCCCACAATAAACAGCAGGTAAAATACAATGGCGGCGGTCCAGTTGACCTGCTCACTAAGGAAACCGCCGAGGTATTTGGCATAAATGCCTTTCGCGATGAGTCCCAGCCAGGTTAAATCAATGGCAAAAAAGACGACGCTGGTGAGGAGGTAGGCAAGGAGGAGTTTAGAGAATGGCATAGACGTTGTGAATTTGATGGTGATGAAGGAGGCTTTAAGGTAAACCGGGAGGTTGCCGCTTTGTTGCAAAAATTAGCAATTGACGGAACAGGT
>JALHRK010000939.1 GCA_022841505.1 Saprospiraceae bacterium
CGATGCTTTGGGTAAGCGACTGGTCAAATCCTTCATTCGGGTCGCGGTTGAGCGAGCCGAACCAGATGCTTAGAAACTCCCCGTCTTTGTAAGCAAAAGGCCGCTCCGGTACCTGCCCGGGGGTCAATTGCTTATAGACATAGTACGGCAGGCGTGGGTCGGGTAAGTTGTGGAAAATCGGATTTTGACATTCGGTATTGCCCTGCAGCAATTGGTAAAAATAAGGGCTGATGTACAATTCCGGGTCGCCTTGCGCATATTCCTGAAGGAAAAGCGGGTGACGGTTTGCCGGCGCTATGCTCGTGCCGTAAAACAACTCGAAGTCGTCGGTGATGGAAGTCATCACCTCGCTCCCTAAGAGTTTGGTCACGTCGGCTGCATTGTACAGATCCGTATTGCGAACCTTGTTGTACATATTCAGCTTGATGGTATTGGCTGCTTTGATCCAACGAGGAATGTTCCCGTTGTAAATCAGGTCGTTGGCTACCGGTCGGGAAGAAGCCTTTTTAAGGTTGGCAACAGCCTCATCCAAAAGCAGGAAAAGGTCGGCGTAAATGGCTTTGCCATTGTCGAACGCCGGGAACGGATTGGCTGCGCCTTGGTTGGACTGGAAGTAGGGAATTTCTCCCCAGACATCCACCATACTGCTGAATGCGTACGCTTTCAGCACCTGGGCGATGCCGACATAGTGCCAGCTTTCTTCTTCCGTTCCGATGCGGATGATTTCACGGAGGTCGGTTAATGCTACGGTATAGAGTTTATCCCACGGCTGGGTGATGTTGAAATCATTGCCATCTGTGGCATAGTCGTCGTGGTTGCTGCGCTGCACGAGTTGATGCGAAAAGATGGATAAAATTTCAGAAAGACCTGCCGTTCCCAAACCCAGCGCGCCGGTCGTCGTGGCCTGCGTGTAGGGCAATATTTGCGACAGCGGCGCCGAAGTCGGGTTGTTCGGATCGTCGTTGATGTCGAGGTAGTCGCTGCAGCCTGCCATCACCAGCAGGGCTAAGGCAACGATGGTTGATTTGATATAAAACAGATATTGCTTCATTACATGATTCGATTTTGGTGATCAGAATGTGGCCCTCAGGTTGATGCCATATCGGCGGATAGAAGGCGCATTGTTGTACTCATACCCCTGGAAGTTTGCGCTGCCAAAAGTGCTCGTTTCAGGGTCAATGTTCGTGTATTTCGGAAAATTCACTGCTTTGTACCACAGGTTGCGACCGCTG
>JALHRK010000940.1 GCA_022841505.1 Saprospiraceae bacterium
TCCAGGAAGATACCGAAACGGAGGAAAAAGTGAAGCTCATTGACCACCTGCGCAAGGAGTTCAGCGATTACCCGAATGCAAAAATCGAAGTGAAAGACTTTGAGCAGGGCCCGCCGGTGGAAGCGCCCGTTGCCATCCGCATCTTTGGCGAAAACATGGACACGTTGCGCAATCTGGCCTTCCAGGTGGAAGACATGATCCGGGCGACCGAAGGCTCCATCTACGTCAACAACCCGCTTCAGGGCCTGAAAACCAACCTGCGGGTGCGCATCAACAAAGACAAAAGCAGCTTGTTGGGTGTGCCCACGAGCGAAATTGACCGCACGGTACGTTTGGCCATCGCAGGCCTTCAATTGGGCAGTTTCAACGACGACGGGGGGACCGATTATGTGATCAACGTGAGCATTCCCAAAGGCAAACACAGCGACTTGTCGGTTTTTGAGAACCTGTACGTCAACAATGTGCAGGGGCAGGCGATTCCGTTGAAGCAATTAGCCGATATTGCGTTTGAAACCTCACCGCCGGTGATTCGCCACTACGACAAACAGCGGTTTGTAACCGTCACTTCTTTTGTAAAAACCGGTCATCTGGCGCAGACCATCAACACCTCTATGATCGAACAATTGGATCGCTTCCCTTTACCGGATGGTTACCATTACGTGGCTGCCGGCGAAATTGAAGCACAGGAACAATCCTTCGGCGGCATGGGCAGCATCATTATTGTTACGGTTTTCGCTTTTATTGCCGTACTGGTGCTGGAGTTCCGGACGTTCAAAAGTACCCTCATCGTGCTGACTGTGATCCCGTTGGGCATCATTGGCGCCATCCTGGCTCTGCTGATTACGGGTAATACGTTTTCTTTTGTGGCAGTGGTGGGTCTCATTGCCTTAGTGGGTATTGAAGTCAAAAACTCCATCCTGCTGGTGGATTTCACCAACCAATTGCGCGGCCAGGGCTACGAACTCGACGCGGCCATCCAGGAAGCCGGCGAAATCCGCTTTGTACCCATCGTGCTGACTTCGCTGACGGCGATCGGCGGGTTGTTGCCCATTGCGCTGGAAAACAACCCGCTTTACACGCCGCTGGCCTGGGTGATTATTGGCGGATTGATCAGCTCTACCCTGTTGTCGCGCATTGTGACACCGGTGGTTTATAAGTTGATTCCGCCGAGGGTGGAAGTGGGTGAGGTACTGGCGTAATGTAAATTTCTGACTAAAACAGAGA
>JALHRK010000941.1 GCA_022841505.1 Saprospiraceae bacterium
CGCAACATTTCTCCGGATGCCACTTTGTAAACCGGACATCCAAATTGATTGGACAAGGCATCATCCCGGTCGCCTGCCTTCCAAAGCTTCGAATTGGGTCGCCCCAGTTCAAGAAAATTGCCCGTTGAATCTACCTTGGTCGTTGACGCACTGAACGCAATTTTATCATGCCCCACCGCTTCAATGAACCGGGCATAAAATGCCAGCGCGCCCGGATTGATTAAATCATCGGACGAAACAAGCAAATGGTAATCCCCGGTCGCTTTGGCAGACACGGCGTCCAAATTCCCGGCAAAACCCAGATTTGCAGCATTTTGAAACGCTTTTATTCTGGGATCTTTTTGCGCGTATTCCTGAATCACTTGCCAGGAGTTATCCGTGCTCTGGTTGTCCGAAATAACGACTTCAATGTTGTCGTAATCCTGACTAATAGCGCTTTCGATGGTTTCGCCGATGTACTGGCCGTAGTTGTAATTCGGAATACAAATCGAAAATTTCATCGCTGCTGAAGGTGTTTTTCAAAGGCCGCTTTTGCCTCCGGCGTTCCCATATCCCACATTTCCGAGGCTTGACTCACGCCGACCCAAAGCCCGGCTTCGATCATTTTTTGGTAGACCGGGATCACGTAGTACTCGCCTTTTGTTTTTTCCTGATTTTGAACCATTTGCCGGGCAAAATCCAAAAATTGGCTGCAACGACTGAAATAATAAATGCCGGTGCTGGCCTGGTTAGAAATCCGGACTTTTTCGGCGACTTCCACCACTTGCCCGGTCGCGTCGGTTTTGGCAAAACTCCAGCGGTCTCCCGGCAAATCGGCTACGGAAATCAGTCCTGCGGCTTTGCCGGCATACCGGGAAAGATCATCCGCCAATTGGCCAATGACCAACGTGTCACTCGCGGCTATAATCAATGATTCGTCCTCCACAAAATGTTTGCTGGCTTCCAGCACCGTACACAATTGGCCTTCGGTGACATCGGGCAGAAAAACAAAAACCAGCGGAAGGGTTACCGGGCAATGCTGCCGGAATAAAGCGGACAAGCCAAACTGCGCTTCGTGTTCCTGCAAGGCCACAACGATGAGTTTAGAAATTGCAAGCCCCTCCAGCGATTGCAAAGCCCAGGCGAACATGGGCTTTCCGCCCACTTCAATCAGGGGTTTGGGCGTCTCAAAACCGCGGTCGGCAAAACGACTCCCCCGGCCGGCCATTGGAAATACGGCAATC
>JALHRK010000942.1 GCA_022841505.1 Saprospiraceae bacterium
ATTGTTGCCGGACTCAACTTCATTTCCAAATACGTCTTCAAAGCCTTGCACTGGGTTATGCGGCTGGCTCCCATCGGCGCGTTCGGGGGTATGGCATTTACCATCGGCAAATACGGTCTGCAAACCCTGCTCCCGCTCGGCAAATTGATGCTGACGGTATATTCCACCATGGCGGTGTTCATTTTCGGCGTTTTGTGGCTCATTTTGCGGCATTACCGCGTGAGTATCTTCGGCTACCTGAATTTTATCAAAGAAGAACTGCTGATCGTGCTGGGCACTTCTTCCAGCGAGGCCGCGCTGCCGGCGCTCATGGAAAAACTCGAAGTGATGGGTTGCCCCAAGCCGGTGGTGGGCCTGGTGATTCCTGCCGGTTATTCGTTCAATCTGGACGGCACGACCATTTACCTGTCGATGGCGACCATTTTTCTGGCGCAGGTGTACCATATCGACCTGAGTATGGGGCAGATGCTTACAATCATCGGGGTGCTGATGGTCACTTCAAAAGGGGCCGCCGGGGTGACGGGAAGTGGATTTGTGGTGCTGGCGTCAACTTTGTCGGCGGTGCAGGTCATTCCCATCGAGGGGCTGGCGCTGCTGCTGGGCGTCGATCGTTTTATGTCGGAAGCCCGCGCGATCACCAATTTTATCGGCAATGGGGTGGCTACTATTTTTCTGGCCAACCTGGAAGGCGAATTCGACCGGGGTAAAATGGAAGAGGCGTTTTCGAAGGAAGTGTATGAGTATGAGGAACTTTAGTGTTTCGTGTGTGGTGTTTGGTGTTTAGAGGTCTTCGCCCAAGCCACTCACTGTTGCCAAAGGCGAAGCTCTCTAAACACTAAACACCACACCCCAAACACTATTTTTCCGTTTTACCTTCAAACAACGCCAGAATAATACTCCCCATATAAATACCCAGGGCAGATTCAACCAGCGTGAGGAACATGGTCATATCCTGGAAATTGAGCACATTGGGGGCCAGGGCTTTGATGGTGATGAGGGTCAGGACAATAATAAAATGCCCGTTTACCAGCCATTTGACTAGACTATTGATGGGCGTGCCGTTTTGAGCAGCCAGGTTGGGTTCCGTGATACTGCGTCCGAGGAAGCGGAACACGGCGCCGCCGTAGAGGGCAGTGATGGGCGCCAAAACGCCCATGAGCGAGGTGAATTCCTCAAAATCGAAGCCCCGCAGGATATAGAATACACAGGACACCCCGATCA
>JALHRK010000943.1 GCA_022841505.1 Saprospiraceae bacterium
GTAGGTTTCCACAAGCACCGTGTCCACCCCCATGCGGCCAATAAAGGAAGCCGTGTATGGTTGGTTAATTTGGCAAAAGCCTCCGGTCGCAAAAAAAAGCGACGCTAGTACCGCGATGATTTTCGTTGTGTTTTTCATAGGAAAGCTTTAATTAGGAACCATGGGTATGTAATATAATACCGGTATTGCGTACCTACGGCACGTACAAACCATCAAAATTTCTGAGCTACCGACATTAAGAGCTTGTTGGGGAATTAAATTTGGTTAGACCAAAATTGGCCGTCAGTGTATCTTTAAAGCGACCAAACTTTACAAGATATGCAGCCGCAATACCAGCGACTCACTGACGACCAATGGCAAGTTATCAAACAATTCGTCAACTGGCAAAGAAAACGCGAAATTGATTTAAGAGAAGTGATGGACGCCATTCTCTATATCACTCGAACAGGGATTCAATGGCGCAACCTGCAGGAGACCAAATTTCCGAATTGGCAGGCAGTGTACTACTATTTTGATCAATGGAAGAAGGATGGTACTTTTGAAAAGATCAACGCAGCACTGAATCAATTAGAACGACTTCAAAACCAACGGGAAAATTTCCCCAGCTTGGGTTTGGCGGATTCTCAGAGCATCAAACTTGCACCAATGATTTGTGAACATCGAGGAGTTGATGGCAATAAAAAGGTCAATGGCAGAAAACGTCATATTCTTGTTGACGTTTTGGGGCGTATATACCAATGCCATATCCATGCAGCGAATGTGCATGATAGCCCCGGGGGCGTTCAATTGCTTGAAGATACCATAGGCGGTTTGAAGCGCATGAAAACTATCATGGCCGACAAATCCTATCGGGGTACTTTTGCCGAGGCTGTCGAGAAGGTAAGTATAGATTTTGAAGTTCCGGATCGGCCCGACAATACGAAAGGGTTTAAGGTAGAAGCCAAACGATGGGTGGTAGAACGAACTTTTGCTTGGCTCAACTTCTTTCGCCGAGTCGCAATTGACTACGAACATACTCCCGAAAGTGCCCGTTCATTCTTATTTTTGGCGAATATATCTATTTGTCTTTGGCGAATTAATTTCAATGAACTATAAAATTCCCCAACAAGCTCTAAGTCCCTACGGGACACCAACCACACTCCAATTACCGGACTATAAACGGACAAACACTATTTATGCTGTCGAAATAACCACGCCATCATCATGGCATCG
>JALHRK010000944.1 GCA_022841505.1 Saprospiraceae bacterium
CCAAACTGGAAAATGTCTTCATCATTTACCCCAAAGCAGTCAAGCCCATTGAGCATTTTCATGCGGACGAATACATCGGCATCCGCCCCGAAAATGTCCGGAAGTTGTTCAGTTCCGAACTGAACAAGCACCTGACCCGGTTGGTGGCGCTTTGCCCCGTCACGTTTGCCGAAGCAGCCGATTTTGAACTGCATAAAATCCTGCGGGCCATCGGCAAAAACGAACTCATCACCCGGTTGAAAAAAGAGGACTGCGCCGGGCCTTACGAACGGCTTTTTGAGGTGAAACGCTTGCTGAAAGCCTACGAGTTGTATCCACAGATCGTTCAAAACACCGCTCAGGTGGTGCGCGCCTGCGCCATTGATTTCAAAAAAGACTTGCGGCACAACCGCCAAACCTTCACCGGCAGCAAAGAAGAGGACGAAGCGCTGTTGCGCAAACTCGCCAAAGAAGGCACGCTGCGGCGGTACGACAAACGCAACAAGGAAGCGCAAGCCCGGGTGGAAAAGGAACTGAAACTGATCCATCAATTGGGCTTTACCGCTTATTTTCTCATCGTTTGGGATGTGATCAAGTACGCGGGTTACAGCGGCATTTTCCACGTGGGCAGGGGCAGCGGCGCCAACAGCATTGTGGCCTATTGCATCGGCATCACCGATGTGGACCCCATTGGACTGAACCTCTATTTTGAGCGTTTCATCAATGAACAGCGCTCTTCGCCGCCCGATTTTGACGTGGATTTTCCCTCCGATCAGCGCCACCTGATTTTGGATTACCTGTTCAAGCGCTACGGCAAGCACCACACGGCTTTTGTGTGCACCTACGACACCTTCCAGTTTCGCTCCATTGTTTGGGAAGTCGGCAAGGTTTTTGGGCTGCCCAAAGAAGAGATCGGGAAAATTGTGGCCAATCCGCTCAACCCGGACGAACACCACGAGTTGTCGCGCAAAATCTGGGAATACGGCCACCGATTGGAAAACATGCCCAACGAACTTTCGGTCCACTCGTCCGGCGTCATCATTTCCCAGGCGCCGTTCTATTACTACTCTGCCCTGCGCCCGATGCCGTTTGGCTTTCCCATTGTGCATTTTGACATGTACACCGCCGAGGATTGGGGGTTCAACAAGTTTGACATCCTGGGTCAGTGCGGACTTTCCCATATCCGGGACGCCGTGACTTATATCCGCGAAAATCAGGGCAAAGCGGT
>JALHRK010000945.1 GCA_022841505.1 Saprospiraceae bacterium
CAGGCAGTTTTGAAAGCGCGTCCGTTAACCTGTCGCTAAATTCTTTAGCTCCAATGCCCGTGGCGCGGATTTGTTCCAGGTTGGTCGTTCCAAATGCCGCTGTGATCGCCTTACCAAGTAGGGGTACATTTTCCTGCAAAATCCCGAAATCCTCCTGGAGGATCCGATTTTTGGAAATCATCTGCGTCAACTGATATTGAACGCTGTCCAGGTTCTGAGCGTTGCCGCCCGTGGCTGCTATCGCCGTTCCGAACGTTTCCAAAGTCTTTCGGGCCTCATCTGCCGAAAACCCAACCGCCTGCAATCTGATCGAACCCTTTACCGCTTCTTCAAACCCAAGCCCCGGAAGTTGTGCAGACTTTTTCAGCTTTTCAAGTTCAGCCGCTGCCGCTTCGCTCGATCCCATCACCGCCGTCAATCCCTTCTCTAACCTTTCCATTCCAGCAAAAGCCGCAAGCGCTCCAGCGGAAACACCCGCAAGCGGAACAGATAACGACTGAGTGAGGTCGCTGCCAATTTGCTGCATTTGTTTAGAGAAAGCCGCCAACCGTCTGCTGATGCGGTTTAACTCCTTATCCAATGCCGCCGCATTTGCCCCGATCTTTATGTTTAGTTCACGTAATGCCATCAGCGGTTAAATTGATTGATAAGGAATTGCGCATAATCATGCGGCGTCACCTGCGTAGTTTTAACTTTCTTTTCTTCGTCTCCAGGCAGCGGCAACAACTTCTCCGGCGTTACCCGGTCTTTTTTTGCCAACTGGATATTTAGAAGGATGGCAGTTTGCCACCGTACCCGCTTCCAATTTTCAATTTCAGCCTGATTCGCACTTTTGTAATGCGCCTCGATCCGGAAGGCAACCGCCCGGAGTGAACTATTCCAAAACTCTATTTCAGGCATCGCAAGTTCACCCAGGGCAATCGCTTCAATTGCATGGACGGTTATCGGTTCTTGGTTGCCGCTTCCGGCTTCGCTTTTTTTTGGTCGGGTAAAAATTCAGTGATTGCGTTTACAATCTCTGTAAGCTGATCCAGGTCGAACATATCCCCAACTTGATCCACCGTCAGCGCATCGCCTTTTTCTCCTGCAACCCTGGCGCCGTGATTCAGCCCGATGGTTGCAATAATGGCAATGCCTTCAATGGTTTGAGAATAGCTTTCGATTTCGCCAATGCTTTTACCGCTGGCTCTTTCGATGTCCCGGAG
>JALHRK010000946.1 GCA_022841505.1 Saprospiraceae bacterium
TTGTAGTAGTGGTCGCTGCCTTCCCAGTTTTCCCAGTTCACGTTGGGCGGCCCGACGATGGGTTCGCGGTTATAAATATAGGGTTTCTGGCTGGTCAGGTAGCGGACGGCATCTTCGTAGCTGTAGGCGCATTCCACGTACAAAGCTTCCATGTAGGTCGTAAAAGATTCGTGGATCCACATTTCGGACAAATCCTGGCAACTGACGCTGTTGCCGAAGTACTCGTGGCCGGTTTCGTGTACGATGATGTAATCCCAGTCCATGTCGCGCGGGATCATGCCGCCGAGGTAGCCGCGCATGTATTTGTTGCCGTACGCGATGGCGCCCTGGTGTTCCATACCCAGATAAGGCGTTTCCACCAAAGCGAAGCCGTCGCGCCAGAATGGATATTTATCAAAAAATCGCTCATAGCAAGCCAGCACTTTGTGTACCTGCTTGAAATGTTTTTTCGCTTTCGCCACATTATAGGGCAACACGTAATAGTCGAGCGCCAGCGTATCGCCGTCCAATGCTGTGTACACCTCCGAAAAGCGACTGTATTTGGCGATGTTGAGCGTAACGTTGTAATTGTTGATGGGATAAGAAACGAACCATTCATAGCGGCGGTAATCGCCCTGATCCACAATGCGGCGCAGGTTGCCGTTGGCCACGCAATTCAGCGCTCGCGGCGTCGAAATGCGGATGGACATGCTGTCGGGTTCGTCGGAAAGGTGGTCTTTATTCGGCCACCACAAACTGGCGCCGTCGCCTTCGCAGGCCACTGCGACCCAGGGATCGCCGTTCTGATCGGTTTCCCACACAAAACCGCCATCCCAGGGCGGGTTACTCGCGGTTTGGGGATTGCCGGAGTAGTACATGCGGATGCTGCCTTTCGAACCCGATTTCTGCTGCTTTGGAAAGGTGATGAACACGGCGTCGTGTTTCCGTTCGAAGGTCAGCACCGTTTGGTCCTGCACGACGCGTTCCAGCTTCATGTTTTCAAACAGGTCCACCTGCAGGGTTTTAAAGTCTTCCTTTACTTTGTATTGCATCTCCACATACCCGCCGATGCTGCGTTCCGCTATATTCACCCGGATGTTGAGGTCGTAAAACGTGACGTCGTAGCAGGTGCGCTCGGGGCGCAACATGCCGCGCAGGGTGTCCGCCTCGGTGAAGTTGTATTCGCGGTAAAAATCGCGCTGTCCGTTGGAGGG
>JALHRK010000947.1 GCA_022841505.1 Saprospiraceae bacterium
CCGTGACGGTGATCCTCACCCTCAACCCCGCGCAGCTGCTCCGCCAGGCGCGCGACTCCAACCGCACGCAGGACCTCGCGACGCTCAAGAGCGCGCTGTCGCTGTACCTCGCGGACGTTGCCACCCCGGTGCTGGGCACCTCGACGAACTGCTACGCGCACACCTCGTCCTCCATGGCGACCTGTGCGACGAACTCCCGCTTCGCGGCAGGATCGGTCATTCTCCGAACCTCGCTCGCCATCGACAGCAACGGCTGGATTCCGGTGAACTTCACGCAGATTTCCGCTGGCTCGCCGATCTCGGCGCTCCCGCAAGATCCGGTGAACAGCACCACATACTTCTACGCGTACCGCGCGGACAACACGAACCAGACGTTCGAGATTAACGCGGACATGGAGAGCACCAAGTTCGGCAGCGGCGGCAGCTCCGACGTGGAGGGCACCGACGGAGGCAACTCCGCGACGCTCCACGAGACCGGCACCGACCCGGGCCTCGACCTCTAGTCGGCACCGCGACGGAAAAGCACTCGCTCTGCGAGTGCTTTTCTCTTTGCACAGCTGGCCTGTGGTATACTTCTCGCATTGGAATACCTCCAATCATCTCAAACAATTCCCATGACTAATCTCAAGAAAGGCTTCACGCTCATCGAGCTGCTCGTCGTCATCGCGATCGTGGCAGTGCTCGCCGTGACGGTGATCCTCACCCTCAACCCCGCGCAGCTGCTCCGCCAGGCGCGCGACAGCAACCGCACGCAGGACCTCGCGACGCTCAAGAGCGCGCTGTCGCTGTACCTCGCGGACGTTTCGTCACCGAGCCTCGGCTCCTCGACGCTCTGCTACACCAACCTCGCGTCTGGCCTCGCAGCTAACTGCGGCGCCCGCTTCGCGGCAGGTACCACCACCTACGACACCGACCTCACGATCGATGGCACGGGCTGGGTACCGGTGAACTTCACCACCATTTCCGCGGGTGCGCCGATTTCGGCACTGCCGCGTGACCCGGTGAACACCACCACGTACTTCTACGCGTACCGCGCGGACACCACCAACGGCACGTTCGAGGTGAACGCGGACATGGAGAGCACGAAGTTCGCCAACGGCGGCAGCTCCGACGTGGAGAGCACGGACGGCGGCAACAGCGGCACCATCTACGAGGTGGGCACCGACCCGGGCCTCGACCTCTAAAGAACGGT
>JALHRK010000948.1 GCA_022841505.1 Saprospiraceae bacterium
ATATCTCTGAAATCAATATTCGTGATCTATCCTTCGGTCAATGAACTTCCGGCAATCTTTATTGCCGCATATTTACAGGTAATCTTAAGGTCCGACGACAAACTTTCAAACCTTCAAACCTTTTTTCAAACCATCAAACCACCCAATCCTCCAAAGTAAAAAACAATGAATTATGCGCATTTCCTTCTCATCCATCCTGTTCCTAACCCTGTTCCATCCGGTATCGGGACAGGCCACCGACACCCTCAGCGTGCAGCAATGCCGTGCCCTGGCCGTGCAAAACAACCCCTTGCAGCAGAAAAAACTATACGCTGAAAGTATATATGCCCTGCAAACGCGCAATATTCAAAGCAACAGCCTGCCGCGTATTCAAGTCGGCGGACAAGCCAGTTGGCAAAGCGATGTGTTCGGATTGCCCATCAATTCGCCTTTGTTTGAAATTCCACTCGTTCCCAAAGATCAATACAGATTGTCCGCAGATGTCGCCCAGCGCATCTGGGACGGCGGTTCCGACCGGTACCTGCGCCAGCAACGCGCACTCGAACGCGATCTGGCCGCCGCTCAGGTCGACGTCGACGTTTTTCAACTGCGCGAAGTGGTGACCGACCTGTATTTTAAAACCCTGCTGCTACAGGAAAGCGAACTGATTTTGAATACCTCCACAGAAGACCTGAACAACAGACTGAAACAGGCCGAGGCAGCCGTGTCTCAGGGCGTGGCCTTGCGCACCAGCGCCGATCAGATTAAGATACAGATACTCAAAACGCAGCAGCAAATCATTGGTATTCAGTCGGATATGTCTGCTTTGAAGGAAATATTAGCCCAATGGATCGGTCGCGCACAAACCGATTTTGCTTTGGTGGCGCCCGCCATGAGCGACACGCCGACGCCGGCAGAAAAAAGACCGGAATACCAGTTGTTTACCCTCCAACAGCGCAGTTACCAATTGCAAACGGATCGCCTGCAACTCCTGAAACAACCCCGTATCGAAGCCTTCGCCCAGGGCGGTCTGGGGCGACCCAACCCCTTCAACTTCTTTGAAACGGGCTTTGAGCCCTTCCTCCTGTTGGGCCTGCGGGCTTCCTGGACGCCCTTCCACTGGGGCAATCAGCGCCGCGACGCCGAAACGCTCGCCCTGCAAATGAAAAATATCGACGCCCAACGCCTGGCATTTGAACAACGCCTGCAAGCC
>JALHRK010000949.1 GCA_022841505.1 Saprospiraceae bacterium
TGCCGTGGTGAATTTCCATGGTTTGCTTATCAAAATGAGGTTCCAGCGCATCGGTGGCATAGCCCAATTTTGGCAACTCAAAATCGCCGCTCCGGAAGGTTGTCGCTTCAATGGGTTCATCGTTAGCTGCGGACAAACGGAATGGGTTGGCAAATCCAGCCAAGCCCAACAGGCCGGCAGCTCTCAAAAAATCTCTTTTTTTCATAATATTGTGTTTTTTATTAAAACAACTTATGGGCAAAAAAGTATGAAAGAACACTGGGTTATTTTACTCTATTTTCACCACGCGTTCCCTCAGCAGCACATTCCTATCCGTCCACAACTGCAACAGATAGGCGCCCGACGGGTAATTCGAAAAATCGAGCGTACGGGACTCCTGCCGGGCAGCGCCACTCCTTTCCTGCCAGATCATCCGCCCGTAGGCATCATAAAGTGCCCAACTGACCTCGGCTACCCGGTCTAATTCAAATTCCACCTGCAGCAAACCAGTCGTTGGATTTGGAAATACCCGCGCCTGGCGGAGTTGTACAACTTCCGCATTGCCATTGATGAGCATGGACGCCGTGGCCACACACTGGGAATCGTCCGTCACCGTCACTTCGTAAAAACCGGACAAAAGTATCTCAATCTGACTCACCATGTCATTGGTATTCCACAGGTAGCCGTAGTCAGGGGTGCCACCGGTAACAATCGCTGTAGCGGTAACCGGTTGATCAAAAAAAGCCGGTTGAATGTCCACTTCAAGGGGGTCGGGCGCATCCAGCATAAAATTAAAAAAGCGCACACAACCTCCGGTATCCTGCAAAATCAGGCGGTAGTCGCCTCCCCCAATGCTGTCTAAGACGGGGCCGGTTTCACCGGGCAGGGTAATGCCATTTTGCTGCCAGGTGTACTGATAAGGCGGAACGCCGCCGTTTGCGGCAGTGACGATGGCGCCGTCTTCCGTGTTGTGGCAGGCAGGAAGCTGCAACTGCGCATTCGGCGCTAATTGTTGCGCGGGTTGCGTCACCATAATTCCGGGAATAATGGAACGGCAGGTATCCGCATCCGTCACCGTCACTTCGTAAATTCCGGCAGGAATGTTGATCAGGTCTTCTGTCATAGCGCCATTGCTCCAGCTGTAAGTAAATGGCTGTATACCCCCCGACAGCGTGATGTCTATCGCGCCGGTCGCGTCTCCTCTGCAGCGGA
>JALHRK010000950.1 GCA_022841505.1 Saprospiraceae bacterium
GATTGTTTCCCGCAAAGGTCGCGGAGGACACGCGAAGTCCGCAAAGCAAGACGCCTGGCTTTGCCACCTTTGCGGGAATCCCTTTCCCGTAAAGGGAGTGCTTTACTTCATTCAAAATCCGTATTTCCTTCCTGAACGCAAATTAAGTTATTCTAGCCTCATGTTCATCACCTTGATGCACAACGGAATAAGACCCACGGAAACTGCGATAAAAATGCCGACCCTAACATAGTTCAGGGTTCGCCAAAGGGTGGTTCTGCTTACCAAATCTGTTCCAAAACTCCCTGCGTTTGCACTTTTCTGAAATTCAATGATGTTGGGCGCAAAATAAACCAGCGTCCAAACCCGGACTGCAAAGTGGATCGCAAACAAAATCAGGAGCCAGTTTCGGATCGGGTCTAATTTCCAGCAAAAGGCAATTGCCAGGAGGAAGGTGACTTCGTGGATCGAATGCAGGGTTATCCAAAACGCTTTGAAATCAAGTCCGTACTTTCCTTTGAATAACTGGAAAGATTCGGGCGGCGCGGCAGTCCATTTTGGAACGATGACGGCGGTTTCAAAAATCTGAGCGCCGTTCATTAAGAAGTAAACAAGGGTGGTGATGAACAACCAGGCCGTTCCCTGCGATAAGTATTCGGATGTAATGCTTTCCATGGTGCGGTTCATTTTTCGTTCAATTGGTTGGTTACTTCCTGCATGATGCTAACCGCGCCAAGAAAATATTGCTCAATAGTCTGAATTTCGCTTTCAGAAAAGGAAGCAATGAGCGCGGCCGTTTTTGCTTGTAGTTCCGCAAAAATGGGCCCCAAAAGCTGCTTTGTGTTTTGGACATTCGGCACGATGATGACTTTGCGCCGGTCGTTTTTGTCGAACTGCCGTTTCACCAATTTTTTCTTTTCAAGCCGGTCAATCAAGCCGGTCACCGCGCCGGTGGTCAGCCCGGTCATTTGGGCCAGTTCGCCTGCCGTAGCGGGCCCTTTTTCCAACAGCAAACCCAGGTACTTGTGGTCGGTACCCGAAAGCCCCGCTTTTCTGGCAATGGCTTCGTGCATCAAAATGGAGGCATCGGAATATCGCCTGCTGCTGGCTCTGAAGTGTTGAATTTGCTGGTCGTTCAGCGTTTTAGGCATGAGTATTTATCTTTGTTTCTAAATATCTTAGTTGCAAAGATAAAATAAAATAAG
>JALHRK010000951.1 GCA_022841505.1 Saprospiraceae bacterium
TCACCGATTACGGTAAGGTGGACATCCTTTGGTTGGACGGCGGCTGGGTGCGCAAAAAAACGGAGGAAGAACTCAAAACGGAAATGGCGGACGTTTACGAAGGAAGCCGCTGGGCCCGAAATCCGCAAAACCAGGACATTGACATGCCCCGGTTGGTGCGCGACATCCGTGCAAAACAACCCCGATTGATTGTAGTGGACCGCGCAGTGCCGGGCGAGCAGCAAAATTACCTCACCCCGGAGCAACATATCCCGGACGAAGGCCTGCCCTACCCCTGGGAAACCTGCATGACCATGGCGGGCAGTTGGAGCTACGTGCCGAACGACACCTATAAACCCACCAACGACATCATCGAAAAATTGGTGGACATTGTCAGCAAAGGCGGCAATTACCTGCTGAATATCGGCCCCGGCCCCGACGGCGAATTAGACCCCATTGCCTACGAGCGCCTTCAAGCAATCGGCGCCTGGATGGCCCTTAACGGGGAAGCGATATACGGCACGCGCATGTTTTCCGTTTTTAAAGAAGGCGAAAACATCCGGTACACCCAGTCGAAAGACGGCAAAACCCAGTACATTTTCCTATTTGATTTTCCAACTGAAAAGCTGCTGTTGTCCAAAATACCGTTTTCAAAAAAGACGACCTTGCAGTTGCTTGGCGCAAAAGGTAAACTTTCGTGGAAACAACGGGAAAACGGCGTCGAAATAACGGTACCCACGTCCCTGAAAGAGACAACGGACCATGTTTGGGTGATTAAGGTAGAGGGTAGAAAGTAGAGGGTAGAAAGTAGAGGGTAGAAAGAGAGGACACTTAATATTGGAAATGTAATCCCCTCTTTCTACTTTCTACCCTCTTCTTTCTACTAAAAACGAACAACAATTATGACTCATTTCCTGCTCAACAACGAACCGATCCACACCGATCTTCCGGGCGGGATGACCGTGCTCGACTTCGTGCGCTACCAAAAAGCACTGACCGGCACCAAGTGCGGTTGCCGCGAAGGCGACTGCGGAGCCTGCACGGTGCTCATTGGCGAATTGGGCGAGGAGGGCGACGTGGCCTACCGAACCATGACCTCGTGTTTGACGCCATTGGCCAATGTGCAGGGCAAACACGTGGTTACCGTGGAAGGCATCAACCCGCCCGGCGAAGGCGCACTCACGCCCGTGCAGCAGGC
>JALHRK010000952.1 GCA_022841505.1 Saprospiraceae bacterium
AAATAAACGGCAGCATCCCAAACAGCGTCATGGCCAACCAGCCCAGCGCCACAATGAGGTAGCCCTCGCGTTTGTTGACGCCTTTTCCATTCACCGATTTGAAAAAAAACAGCAGCGGCGCCCCAAAAACAATGCAGATAAGCGCAGAAAGCGCAATCGGGCCTTCATCGCCGCCGCGATAGTAATAGCAGGCGGGCAAACAGGCTAACATCAATCCGCCAAGCAGGAGCAGGGTGACGCCGATGACGCGGGCTATGGGACGAAAACTGATCAATTTTCCTGGGCTTAGGTGATTTTATCGAAAAAGGTTTTCTACTTTGGCAATGGCCTCCGGTAAAGCAAATACAATGACTTTATCATCCACCTGAAACCGGAAATTGCCGTCGGGGATCAGGCTTTCCTTTCCCCGGATTACGCCGCCTACCAGCGCCGATTTGGGGAAATGCAGATCTTTGAGCGCTTTCCGGGTGAGCTGGTTTTCTTTATGAACCACAAACTCGATCACCTCGGCATCCACGCCATTGATGCTGGTGACCGCCGCAACCTGGCCTTTCCGCACGTAGCGGAAAATGTTGTTGGCTGCAATCAGCTTTTTATTGATGAGCGTATCTACCCCAATATTCTGAGAAATATGGGTGTATTCTTTGTTCTCAACCTGGGCAATGGTTTTGTAGACGCCGTGATTTTTTGCCGTAAGGCTGGCAATGATGTTGGCCTCGGAATTGTTGGTCAGGGCAATAACTGCATCCATATTGTCTAATCCTTCTTCTACCAGCAGGTCAAAATTACTGGGTTCGCCATTGATGATCAGGGTGTGGTTCAGGATTTCGCTCAGGTATTTGCAATGGTCTTTGTCGCATTCGACCAGCGTGACCCTGAAGTCATTTTCCAGCAATTTGGCCGTTGCAACCCCCAGATCAGTCCCGCCGAGGATCATGATGTTTTTGACCTTCAGCTTCTTTTTGCCAACAATCGTCACCAGCGCATCAATATCTTCCTTATCGGTAATGAAGTAGATGTGGTCATTGCGGAGCAGCATGGTTTCTCCGTTGGGAATAATGGTTTGATGCCCCCGCAGAATCGCAATCGGACGCACAGTTACCTCAGGATCAATCCGGTATAACTCGCTCAGTTTCACATTTGCCAACGGGGAAAATTCACCCAGGGTGAGGCCA
>JALHRK010000953.1 GCA_022841505.1 Saprospiraceae bacterium
ATCGCAGCCCAGGTAACAGGGTGAAAGAACCGTGTCCTCCCATTGCGCGTTGCTTCTATCTTTTGAACTTTAATAGCCATATCTTGAAATTAAAATAGGGTACCCGCCGCGTTAGCAGCCCGGTACCCTAAAATTTGTTTTTGTATTTATTTTTCACAGCATAACCCCCGTTTTTGCCGTGAGGTGGGAATTACGCTTCCGGCAGTTTGTCTACCGGCTTTGTTTGAATTTTTGCCACTGGCAGTTCATCCTTTTTGCCGCGCGGATCTGTCGCATGACGGGCAACAATTTTGTAACCCTGTGACCTTGTGGAAAGTTTAAGCCAATCCTCAACACTAACTACGCTCGTTTTATCGGGCGTGTTCTTGTGTTTGATCGTGTAAAATTTGATTTCTTCTTTCATTATATGCCTTCGTTAATGATGTCTTCTGTCATTCGGCGTTGTTCCCGGATTAAAGTATCCTCCATGTCGATTTCATCCGGTATACAGTATCTTTTTTTAAACGCCTGTACTGTTTCCGGCCATGTCTCGCTAACCTCATCCCTTCGCGCTGTGGCGTAGCCATAAAAAAGCAAGTGTATGGGCATTCGTCTCAAAAAACGGGTAATACCCAACTGCCTATCTATTCTTTCCTTTTTCCCCTGCAAAGTTATCTATTTTTTTGTTTTTATTCCAAAATAATTTATGGGGTAAATTCAGGCGCACGATACACCACCTCATAAGATGCGCCGGGCACCTGCCAATCCGTTGCAATAAGAACTTTTGAAAGACCATAGTCCAAAGTGTATGCCAAAGATGGAAGTTTTTTACCATTCTGGAAAATACCCATTCGCGCAGACGGGTTTGAAGGCAAAACACCTGAATTAATATCAGATAAATCCAGTTCCGTTAACTGCGTATCGTCCGAAATTGCAAAGTATTTTGCAAATTCAGGTATAACCGTGCCGTTAGAATTTGAGAAAAAACCGCCGTTGTTGCCACTTGCATAAGGATAAAGTGACCACCTGGCGGGTAGCCATGCGTCGCAATCCCTGGATATTTCTATCCACCCATTGCCAGGGTCTGATTCCTGCAAGAGATCGTAGGTTCCGCATTCAAACTGATTTTGAATAGTGAAACCGGATATTATTTTGTAGGCGAGTACCATTACTGAATTGGCCTGAATG
>JALHRK010000954.1 GCA_022841505.1 Saprospiraceae bacterium
TCAAAACCCAATAGCTTCGGCTGAAGGCGCCAGTGTCCGGAAACACATCGGGCGACAAATTGATGCGCGTGGCGACTACCTCGCCCGATGGCAGGTCGTTTTGAAAGGATATACCGAAACCGGTTCCTTCAAATTCAAAATCGCCAGCCGTGTTCAAATCTAAGCGTTTGCTCACGCCCTGCCCCAAAGGCGCGGTGGAAGTAACCCGGGTTGCGCCGCCAGTCAATACAGCATGACGTACGCCCGACCGGTCAAGTGCCTGACCGGAAGTTTCGTTGAATTGGTAATACGCTACCAACGAAGGGTCGTCCGCAGGAATTTTAGTCAGGTGGCGCAATTCTCTGATTTCTTCTTGTGTTAAGGATCGGTTCCAAATGGTCACTTCGTCCATCAAACCTTTAAAATTGCGGCTTTCCCAGGCGTTGTAACTGCCAAATTTAAAGGTGGAGAGGAGCGCTGGCGGCAGGCTGATGTTTTGGGTCACCCCTACCCCATTCAGATACAGCGTCACGCTCTCCGGTGTAACGACCATGGCCACATGCGACCATTCACCCGGGCTGACCAACAGGTTGCTGTTCCACCACCATTGTCCTCCATTGGGCCAATGATAGCCCAGCATGTTGTTGCCGCTTTTGAAATTAAATCCGGCGATGGCGTCGTTCATTACAATACCACTGTAATCGGGTTGGATGCCTTCCGGTTTGATCCAGGCAGAAATGGTTAACTGGTTTGTAGATTGTTCAAAATCAAATGTTTGGGCATAATCTCCGGTTTCATTGCACGAAAGTGCGTATCCCGGAATTCCATCGGGTGCACAGGCATTAGTAACCGTGATCATCTGCGGGATGGACTTTGAAGAGACCTGGCCCGTCCCATCCGTAATTTGCAGGGTGACATCGTAAACGCCGGGTTGATTGTAGACCACTTTGGGCGCTCTTTCGGTGGTTGAACTGACATAGGCTGCTCCCGGGAAACTCCAGCTCCAGGTTGCTCCGGCGTGCTGAAGGATGGAATAATCATCAAAATAGAAGGTGTCGCGGGTGCAGGAACTGAAGCGTTTATCCACCGTTGGTTGCGCCAAGGGCGCTGAAGGCACTGAAAAATCGCATTCCCAAAGCCCATTACTATAAGTGGCTAAGCGGAGTTTGTTCTCTTTGTAAAACGGCC
>JALHRK010000955.1 GCA_022841505.1 Saprospiraceae bacterium
AAGACCAGTAAAGCAAACGGAAAAACATTCCAGCGCCGGTGCGAGCGCCAGTCCCAGATACTCAGTCCGAGCAGGATCAGGTCGGCTATTAAAAAGCCGACCACCGGAGCAATCGGACGGCCATCGATAACCGGCAGAAACGGCACCAGGGACGGGAAAAAAATATAGATGATCCGATCCGTAGCGGGCGTGAGCATCGGGAAAATTGTACAAACCATATACCGCGCATGGATCGTTGATTTTTTCCTGTAAAAAATGGCCAATCCATAATAGAGCACAAAAGCAATCAGCGCATTCACCACCAGGGCTACGAAGAAATACTCCGTGGCGCCAAAAACAGGCTGCTTCTGCAATTGGTATTGCAACAGGTCGAGGGTAGTGAACACCATCGCAGGAACCAGCAGATAGGAAAACTTGCCGATCATCTTGTGCAGCGCGTTCCGTTTCGCCCGGATCAGATATGCCTGCGAAATGAGCATCAGACACCAGAGGGTCAGTGTAATGCCATGCAAATGCATCCGGTAATTCTCCTGTTCCGCTATCCTGGTGAAATAGGTAAACCAGAAAGCCGCAAGCACCAGCAGGAAAAAAGCAATAAAATAGAGGTAACTTTTTTGAAATAAGGTGTTTTCAAGTTTCATGCTATCGTTGGATACTTCTTATCGTTTTGCGGTATTAAAATTTAGGAATGAGGGATGAGGAATGAGGAATGACCGAGCATGATGTCCGACATCACGCTCGGCCATTCCTCATTCCTCATCCCTAAATCCTTATTCCTTTTCAACTCTAATTCCCCGTTGCCGGTTGCAGTCCCTTATCCTTTTCCGCTCTGTTCTGGCAACGGTCGCACAGGTCCGTGATGTTTTTCAGTTCCCTTCCCTGAGCAACGGTGCCCTGGAATATTTCATTCGTTCTGTCCGTATTGATGTAAGAGCAATCCTGAAACAGGTGGTAACTCTTGCCTGATTTTGTCCAGTACACGTGGTTCACGCCATTCATCAGCGATTCTACTTCCTTCGTCTGCTCGGTGTATTGCTCCACGGATGGCGGATTGAAATCGACGCCCGCAACGCCTGCAATCAACAGCGCTACCACGGCGATGGAGCCGACGATGCCTTTTTGTTTGCCGCTCAGATCTTTGTTCGTGAAAATAAGTACCACGAGG
>JALHRK010000956.1 GCA_022841505.1 Saprospiraceae bacterium
TCCAAATTTCGTCACAACACTTTGTTGCTCGCAAAAAATGTTTCCTTACATATCATACATATGCTGCGTAACCATTTTTTGCTCGTGCCTCGTGTTGTTTAGAACTTTGAATTTTTAGAGGTGCCCTTATGAATAAGCTTGCCTGGTTTTATTTTCCCGCACGCCTGGCTTGGCGCCAACTTATCTTTGATCGAAGCAAACTGGTGGCAGCAATTTGCGGGGTACTGTTCGCTTGCGTATTGGTGTTCATGCAGTTGGGCTTCAAAGATTCATTGTATGCCAGCGCGGCATCTGCGCCGGTAAAATTGAATGGCGATTTATTCCTGATGCACAAGCAAAGCGAAGCCATGTGGCGGCCGATCCAGTTTAAGCGCAGCGAGCTAATGCGTGTTTTGGGAAACCCGGCGGTTGCGGAAGTTTATCCGCTGTATCTCGGGTTAGCGCCTTTTAAGAATATCCAAACTCAGGTTAAACGAACTTTGATGGTTTATGGTTTTGATCCGGATTCGCAGATTTTCAATGTCGATGAAATTAAAAGCAAGCAGATCGATTTGCGGCTCAAGGATACGGTACTGTTTGATGAATACTCTCGTCCGGAATTCGGCCCCGTTCGCCAACTGCTCGAAGCGGACCAAAATGTGACAGAAATTAATGATTACAAGGTTAACATCGTCGGCTTATTCCGCATGGGGGTTTCGTTTGCCGCCGATGGCAATGTCATCACCAGCGATTTGAATTTCATGCGCATTTTTCCCAGAAGAAATCACGGCGATATCGATATGGGCGTCATTAAGCTCCATCCTGGCGCATCGGCCAAACAGGTCGAAGTGGAGCTTAAGAGCCAGTTGAACGAGTTCATCAATATTTTTACCTATGAAGAGTTGCTGAAATATGAGAAGGATTATTGGGCGAATACGGCGCCGATTGGGTTTATTTTTGGATTTGGCACTGTCATGGGATGGGTGGTCGGCTTAGTGATTGTCTATCAGATTTTGTTTACCGACATCGCCAATCACCGCAATGAATTCGCCACGCTGAAAGCCATGGGCTATGAACACAGTTATTTTATTCGCCTGGTGTTTGCCTCGGCTTTCTTTTTGGCAGTCCTTGGGTTTATTCCGGGTTATTTGCTTTCTGTCGGGCTCTACCATTTGGCTGAAT
>JALHRK010000957.1 GCA_022841505.1 Saprospiraceae bacterium
CGGCGCCGCGATTTGCAGCCGCCCTGCGCAATTCGGGCGCTTCGCGCCCTCATCGCTCCGGTCAGCTGCAAATCGCAAAGTCGTTCGATCCGAAATTACAGAAAACATGTTGCACTAACCACCGCCGCCTTAGCGGCAGTCCGCTGGGCACGACTTTTCAGCAATGCCTCTACGAAGACCGTCGTCTCAATTAGCGCCTTCATCACCAAGCCAATCTAGAATCTCATTTGTACCAGCAGCATCAACATTCAAATCCACAGCCTCAAGCCTCTCTATCAACTCCACGGAAGCATCGAAGTCCAGAAACGGCTTCTTCTTGATAGCCAAAAGGCATGAGTTCAAAGCAAGAAGATGCTCCTCTGATGGCAACTGGCCGCGCAGATTCCTCAATCCATTGCCGCATGCGGCGACTACATTTGCAAAACCCTCAGATATACGACGCAAACAGAACAGTTCATCCAGAAGTGTCAGCATGTGATGGGCTTGATCATCTGCTGAAACTAGCTGTTGAGTGCGGACATAGTTGATAGCTCGCTCCGCACGTTGGAGACACTGAGCCAGCAGAATCAAACCTTGTGATAGCTGAGTGTTTAGTTCAGCACTAGCCGGGTAAAGCTGCTCCAGATCCACATCCGCAGGCGTACTACTGGGTGTCGGTTCCGCACTAATTTGGAATGACGGCTCCTGCGGGAACGCAGCGTCTGACGAAGATGACGTTGAATTTGCAGCAACAACATCGCGGTCATATACAAGCTGGAGCCCTGGCGCGGCCATTTAACTTACTTTCATAAACTGTTTTGTGTCTCGATTTGCCATATGAATTGCGTTCTTGATCCACTCGTCGGATTTCAACTGTTCCTTAACAATAGTGACAGTTGAAAAATAGTCAATATCAATCACCAAGCGGAATTTTTCTCGTTCTACCGATTGCAACTCTTTTGCCATCTGAGGGGGTGGAGTGAACTGGATCTTCAATCGCTCGCTTGCAAACCGAAGCTGCACGCCCGTTGCGTCACCCTCCCAGCGATACCGGTAATCGAGTTGCTTCAAGGGCCCCGATTGCCCAAATACGCGCGCCTCCGGCGCTTGAAGCATCTTGAATGAGACAAGCCGCTCAGTCGCTTGCTCAAATTTGTCAAAAGGTTTATCAAAAATAA
>JALHRK010000958.1 GCA_022841505.1 Saprospiraceae bacterium
AATCGCCGGAACATTGCTCGTAGCGGTTTGACCATTCTGCTGTTTTGGAAATGCGCCACTCGTCTCCGGACAGGGCGCCGTCAGGGGTAGTCAGCTGGGCATACAGGCTCGCACTGGCTGATTTATATTGCTCAATAGATTCAATCGAGCCGTGCACGGTAATGAGGATCGGAACTTCTTCTTTGACAATAATTGTGGAATCACCACAGCGTACCTCTTTCTCTATGGTTTTATAGCCGTCAATGACTTCCTTGCTGTAATTGGTTGTACTGCTGGATCTCTCGTCGAACCCCACACTCACCTGCGCTATTTCAGCATGGAGCAGGTAGTCAATCCGGCTATCGGGTTGAGAAAAATGAACCTCCAGCCAATTCCGGCGCTCCGTGCCATTATGGAGGAGGGCGTATTGAGCAAGGATCTGAGCATGATGAGTAGTATTGGACTTATATGTGGTAACCAAAACCCGAATCGTACCAAGATCCATCATTTCTGCCAGCAGGGTTTTATTTTCAAGCGATTCGGGTACGTATTCCAGGCTTTTTTCCAACCAGGAATAAGCCGTGCGGGCGACTGGTTTATCGCCGGATCTGGCTTCAGGAAATAACTTCGCAGCTTCGTCGTAACAATAACTTCCTGCCTTTTGGCGGGAACGCTCCGTCAGTGCTTCCAGGCTCGGAATGTCGTATCGGGGATCAAAGTTATAGAAGTGGGGGAGGTAAGGGTCAATTTCCATCCTGCGCTTCAACAGTTCCTGATAGATCGGGTAAAGTTCGAGGTACCGTTCGGGTGCGCGGTTGGTTTCCAGGGCTTCAATGCGCTGGATCTGTTCTTCCTGAAGTATGCCGTAGCTCGTGCTTAAAGCGTGGAGATGGGCCTCTTTCAAAGGCTTGTTTTGTTTAAGGCGTTGTTCTAAAAGGCTGATGCTAACGCTATACGCGCGTTTGGGCTTGCCGTCTTCCAGGAGCTTTATTGGATTACACCCCTGTATCAAACAACAGGAAAGGACGAACAGGGTAAAGGTAGTGCGCATGATTCGGACTTTTTAGGTAAAAATTCCAGGTTGTTTTTTGTTGCTGTAATGTACACGCTTGCCCTTCCCTTATGTATTTTCAAAAAGTTAAATGCGATGAATGGCTGTTAAAATTAGTGTTAAAA
>JALHRK010000959.1 GCA_022841505.1 Saprospiraceae bacterium
CCGTCGCGTTTCTGGGAGGTTTGCGAAAAGCACAAAGTGACGCATTTTTATACTGCGCCAACGGCCCTTCGGGCGCTGATGGCCTATGGCGACCAGCACCTGCAAGGCCACGACCTTTCCTCCATCAAAGTCTTGGGCACGGTTGGCGAGCCCATCAACGCAGAAGCATGGCACTGGTACGATGAAAAAATTGGCCGTGGCAAAGCGCCCATTGTAGATACCTGGTGGCAAACCGAAACCGGGGGCATGCTCATTTCTCCGATTGCGGGGGTTACGCCCACCAAGCCTTGCTTTGCAACTTTGCCCCTGCCGGGCGTTCAGCCTTGTCTGGTAGATGCCAGCGGAAACGAAATCACGGGCAATGATGTGGAAGGACTCCTCTGCCTCAAATTTCCGTGGCCGGGCATCCTGCGCACGACCTACGGCGACCACGAGCGGTGCCGGATCACTTATTTTTCCGCATTTAAAGACCTGTATTTCACCGGCGACGGCGCCCGGCGGGATGCCGACGGCTACTATCGCATCATTGGCCGGGTAGACGACGTCATGAACGTCTCCGGCCACCGGCTCGGAACGGCTGAAGTGGAAAACGCCATCAACCAGCACCCGGGAGTGGTGGAATCGGCAGTGGTCGGTTACCCTCACGACATCAAAGGGCAGGGCATTTATGCGTATGTGATTCCGATGGAGCCTGTGGCGAATGAAAATGATTTTCGCAGGGAAATTATAGACGTTGTTTCAGATGAAATCGGCCCGATTGCCCGCCCCGACAAAATCCAGATTGTATCCGGGTTGCCCAAAACCCGTTCGGGCAAAATCATGCGCCGGATCCTGCGGAAAGTTGCCGAAGGGGATACGAGTAACCTGGGGGATATTTCGACGTTGTTGAACCCGGAGGTGGTGGAGGAAATAAAGACGGGGGCGAAGTTGGTGTAGTGTCTGTCTTTATAGTCCGATTGCTGCGTTATGCAATCACGAGACATCCCAAATTTTCATCCAATCGGTCCTGTCCTTCGACACCGCTCAGGAACCGTAGGGACCAAATGCCGGTAGACACGGAGCATTTCGTATGGTTTCGTGGCGTAGGTAAGCAAATTTGGGGCGATATTTGGTACCAAACGCACCAAAAGGGGACAAACGATAATTTTTT
>JALHRK010000960.1 GCA_022841505.1 Saprospiraceae bacterium
GACCAACAAAACCGGCCACCGCTTCCCGAGCGGCGTGGCTTTTCGCCGGGCGTTTCTGGAGGTGCTGGTGATGAGCAACAACGGCGATATCGTCTGGGCTTCCGGGCGCACCAATTCGGTGGGCGTAATCGTAGATGGCGCCGGCAGGCCGCTGAAAACGGAATTTCTGCCGGACAAGAACACCTATCAGCCGCATTATCAGGTAATTACTAAACAGGATCAGGTTCAGATCTACGAGGAACTGACCCAGGATGCGAACTTCGATTTCACGACCAGTTTCATCCATCGGGTGCACGACCCCAAAGACAACCGGCTGTTGCCCAAAGGCTGGCGGTCGTCCGAATTCTTTAAAAACATGGGCGAAGTGATGTTCCAGTTTATGGAAGCCACCGATCCGAAGGTAAAGGCCGATCCGGATTATATGGACCAGGGGCCAGGTTTTCCGGGCCGCGACCGACTCCAATACGTGGCGACCCTGCCCGCTGGCATGGATCCGAGCGGACTGACGGTGAAGGCAACGATGTACTATCAGTCCATTCCGCCGTATTATTTGAAGCACCGGTTCACCACGGCTCCGAATGGCCCGGCCACACAGCGGCTGTACTACCTGACCAGTCATTTGAATTTGCAGGGGACGGCGATTGAAGATTGGAAATTGCCGTTGGTTTCGGCGGTGGCGGGGTATGGAAATTGAATGACACGGAGTTTCACGGAGTTGGCACGGAGTTTCACTGAGTTAGGCATAAGCTGTGTGTCATTTTATTTTAACGTGAACTCGCGCGTTTTTTAAGGAACGGCGGGCTAAAGCCCGAGAAACGAAGGGCGCCGTGCTATGTTTCGCGGGCTTTAGTCCGCCTTGAAACTCCATGTTTACTCCGCGAGACTCCGCGTAATTGTATTTCCGACAATTGACACCCCCTTTAATATTTCACTCAATTAAAAACAACATGATAAAAGCTATTTCCATCCTGATTATAGCAATAGGCATGTCATCCTGCAGCACGATAACGCCATTTGAATTTGAAGCGTTTGAACTGGAAAAGGAATTATATGGAAATTGGGAATATCAAAAAATATTAATTGATGGCGAATGGGTAGCGGCCTCTGAACAAAACGAATGCGGATATAAAGATGTTTTGGAAATAAGTT
>JALHRK010000961.1:0-503 GCA_022841505.1 Saprospiraceae bacterium
CCTACAAATATCAAACTGCGCAACCATAAAATCCATCAACGGAACCTTCTCGTCTGCCCACTAACGCAGGGTCACAAAAACCGGCAAACGCCGCTGCTCGATCTGACTCATAGGATCGAGCATCATCAGTGTCAGGTATTTCAGGTAAGTGGTTTTACCTGCGCCGGGTTTACCCAGTACTATAAATTTTTGTCGGCGATTGACGATGATTTCACCGTCCACCGTCTCGGATTTTTTACCGAATGCGCGGCGATCAAAATCAAAAAATTCCGCCAATTCCTCCGGGCGGAGACCTGCGCGGGCGGAGATTTTTTCCAGGATATTGGCCCTGACATACAGGCTCTTCAGCGGCACCGGCTCGCGCATGCCCAGCACCTTCACCAGGTTGTAGCGCTCGATCAGCCCGCCGATATACTTCCGCGTAGCAATGCCAAACGGGTCATTTTCCTGGTATTTTTCTTTGGCAAGGCCTGAAACGGCTTTCCAGGAAGCAAAAATCAGGT
>JALHRK010000961.1:513-1148 GCA_022841505.1 Saprospiraceae bacterium
TCTTTGTCAAATGTCATGTTGAGGTTTGTTTTGTGACAAAACAAAAGTAATCCGCCGTGAGATAATTTTACCACAAAGTGTACGAAGGGCTCCCGGCCGCGTAGCGGTACAACGTCGGTAGCCATGAATGCCCGGTGCGTTGATAAGGTGCATAGCACCGGAACATCGGCCCTAAAGTTTCGGTGCTACGCACCTCGGTACATTGCGTTATGTTGTTTTCTACCGACGTTATGCCGCTACGCGGCTGGGGACGGGAACCCTTCGTATACTTTGTGGTAAAACCAAACGCAGCGCCGACTTCGCACTATCGACTTCGCACTTCAGACTTGCCTTAGCAACGCCGACTTCGCACTGACGACTTCGCACTTCGGACTAACCCCGCAGGAGTTCCGCGGCCTTCTCCGGCGTAATATCCCGTTGCGGGTTCGCCAGCATTTCATAACCCACCATAAACTTTTTCACCGTGGCCGAGCGCAGCAGTGGCGGGTAAAACACCATGTGAAAATGCCATTCGGGGTGCGGTGCGCCATCGGTGGGGGCCTGGTGGATACCGGCGGAGTAGGGGAAGGAAGTCTGGAACAATTTGTCGTAGCGCAGGGTCAGTTGCTTATAAGCGTCGGCCAGGTCGTCGCGTT
>JALHRK010000962.1 GCA_022841505.1 Saprospiraceae bacterium
GTGGTGGATGCCTATAAAAACGACCCTTTGGTGCATGATAAAATCAGCGCCGCCGCCGGTATCGCTTTGATGGAAGGGGCCGCCTGGCTGGATTCCTATTCCGGCGTGGTCACTGTTCCTCTGCTGTTGTTGCACGGCACTGGCGACAAAATTATTTCATCCAAGGCCACCAAAGCCTTTTTCGGTCGTTTAGCCGGCGATGTAACCCACCATGAATGGCCGGGGCTTTACCATGAATTGCACAATGAAAAAGAGCAGAAGGATGTGTTTGAGTTTACCTTTAAATGGATGAAAAAGCATCTTTAAGTAGTTATCCGTTATTAGTTATCGGTTATCAGTTATCAGTTATCAGTGTGGTAACTATTGGCCTTGCTAATAGAGTAGCCAAAGGTTACCACACTGATAACTGATAACTAATAACCAATAACGGATAACTCATTACAGCCCAAACTGCCGGATCACGTCCTCCGGTGGCCCGTCCCATTGATTCGGCGTATTGCCCATATAACCGATGTCTTCAATACCTATTTTGCTCGACCAGAAGCCGGAAGCAGTGAGGTTGCGCATCAGGCTGAAAAACGCGATGCCCTGGCTCATACCGCTTTTTTTGCGTTCCGGGTATGCAATTTCTTCAATCAGGGCGATGCGCTGCGCCTCCGTGCAACTGATGAAATCGCGTTCATGGCGCCGTTTCATCATATTATCCATCCAGGTGAGCCCGCCGCGCAGAGGCGTTTGAAGTTCCGGTTGATCTTTGGCCATAAATTCGATAAATTCGGGTACACCCGCATCCGTAGCGCTGCCCGACCTGGCGTCGCGCGGAATGATGATGTCGACCAGCGCACTGATAGTTTTCATCTCGTGCTTGTTGAAAAATTGTTCCGCGAAGAGTTTCGCATCACGGGCTTTTTCATAATCCGTGCGACCGAACTGCTCAAACTCCGGGTCTTTTTTCTTGTCTTCCGGCGCCAAACCTGGATGCAGCATTGGGTCCAGTATTTCGGAGGCTTTCACCTGCGGGTTAAGGCCCACCAGCCCCAGGGAACTCAAACCGATGCTTTTTAATACGTTGCGACGTTTCATATTGCCTTGATTTTTAGTGTTTGGTTTTTGGTTTTTAGTGTTTGGGGGGGGGCGGCGGGGGGTG
>JALHRK010000963.1 GCA_022841505.1 Saprospiraceae bacterium
TCCTGCCGGAATTGCCCGGTTTCAACACAATCACCAAGATTCTTGTGTGTGGCGCTGATGATACGCACATCGATATTTTTTTCTAGCGTATCACCGATTCTTCTCACCTGTTTTTCCTGGATTACTCTAAGCAGTTTAACTTGCATAGCCAGTGGCAAATCCGCGACTTCATCAAGAAATAACGTTCCGCCGTTTGCTGTCAGGAAAAATCCATCATGCTCTTTATCTGCGCCAGTGAAGGCACCTTTTTTATAGCCGAAAAACTCACTTTCCATCAGGTTTTCAGGAATGGCCCCGCAATTGACAGCAACAAATGCTTGTTTATGGCGAGCACTTCTTTCATGAATCATTCTGGCGGCCAGCTCCTTACCACTGCCTGATTCACCGCTGATATAAACAGAAGCCTGACTGCGGGAAAGTTTGTCTATGGTTGCGCGTAGCTGACGCATGGGTTGAGATTCGCCCAACAAGATGCGCTGATTCGATCGGACTTGTGATGCATGTCCGGTTTCTATGGGTGGCAAGCTCAGGGCGGATTTAACTAAATCCCGCAACTGTTTTAGCGAAACCGGTTTCGGCAAGTAATCAAAAGCCCCTGCTTTAAGCGCAGCGACGGCATTTTCTGCCGTACCATAAGCTGTTATCACGGCAACAGGCAAATCTGCACACTGCTGTCCAATATAATTAACCAGATCCAATCCGTCTCCGTCAGGTAAACGCATGTCGGTAAGGCATAACTGAAATTGACGTGATTGCAACAATTGCTTGGCGTCATTGATACACTTTGCACTGAAAACTTCCATTCCCATCCGCGCCAATGTCAGTTCGAGCAACTCGATAATATCCGGTTCATCATCCACAATCAGTATATTGGGAATGGAAGTTTTTCTATGTGGATTTGCTATTGATCCACTATCTATAGACATGGCTGGCTGCTTTTGCAGATTATCCTAAAATTCCCGCCTGGAGAATCCTCAACATAGTCAAGCGATGCATGATTCGTTTCGCACAACTCACGTGCGATGTATAAGCCTAGACCTGTACCGCCGGTCGCAGTGGTGAAAAAAGGTTCAAAAATCTGTTTTGTTTGTTTCATGTCGACACCCCGACCATCATCAATTATATTCAGACAAACATTATT
>JALHRK010000964.1 GCA_022841505.1 Saprospiraceae bacterium
CGCCGCCCACCCAAAACGTGCGGGTGGGTTGAAACCGCCCCATCATGTCTAAGTTCAGCGGCGCGCCCTCCACATATTTCAACCAGCCGGACACCTCGAAAAAAGCGTCTTCGTTGATGAAATGGTACCAACCCGCTGTGCCGAAGACATGCGGAACCCGGCTAAGGGACACCCTGTTGTCGGGCGTTTGAACGATCGTTTCAGTTCCCAGTATTTGCGGCACAGACAACCCGAAATAGATATTATCCTCTGTAAAAAAGCCGTTTTTCAGGCGGCGGTAGTAAAATAAGCCCACGCCAATATCGGGGCGGCTGACAGAAATGTTGTTATCCGGAATATTCGGGTCATCCAGGTCTTTCCAAACTAAGCGATCTGCGGAAACGCGGTATTGTACAGAGCCAAAGCTAAACCCTACTGAAAATGCGCCCTGGTAGGGGTCTTTGGCAAAAACACTTCCGATGCGTGCATAGGTACCGGTAAGGCTCTGCGGCCCGGTGCGGTCCTGGAGCAAGGCTGCGCCGGCGATCAATTCGAAGGCGCCGCCGAAGTTGGAAATGTATTCCCCCGAAAACTGCATGGTCCGCGGCGTTTCCTCCTGGGCAATCCATTGCGCCCGGTAGTTGGCCTGAACGGAGACATTGTATTCGTACAGAAAATATTCACTGTTGACGGACGCTGGATTGATGACGCTTTGATAGTTCCTAAATTGGGTATAATAAGGCAATTGCTGGGCATTTACCGCACCTGCCAGGCAGAGCAAAAAAACAGAAAGGTTCAGGTGAAGTTGGCGCATGGTTTCTTTTGTAAAATTGAAAAAAGGTGTCTATTTACCGCATACTCTGTAATAGCTTTTTCACCACACAGGTGCTATTTTTTTCTACCACATAGTTCACATAGGGGTTTTCACATAGTCCACATAGCACGAGGAAGCCGCCTATGTGAACTATGTGAAAACAACTATGTGGTCTATGTGGTAAATAAACACGAAATAAAGCTATTTTTTGCCCGACTCGAATAAAATCAACGGATTGGCCGGATCGTTCAAAATCATCATCGGGTGTTGACCCGTAACAGGTTTTGGGCGTTTGGTTTGAACCAGTTCCGGCACCCGGGTGCTGATAAACCGGAATAATTCAGCCA
>JALHRK010000965.1 GCA_022841505.1 Saprospiraceae bacterium
CATCTGCCTTCGCCAGCAGGTAAACCAGCCGGTTGCTGCACCGCAAGCTCGCTCCAATGACTGCCGACCACGGATTCGGTTTTTCCAGCGCCCACAACGGCAAACCGTGCAGGCGTACAAGGCTGCAAATCTGTTCGCGTAGCTCAAAATCGGCATCCCAGAGCATTTCCCGGGCTATTTTTTCGCCCACCGCCGCATGCCGGGGCGAAGAAATCCTTCCTTCTTCGATCACCGTACAGGCTGGTTTGGCCACGTCGTGCAGCAGCGCCGCCGCCAGCAACACCTGCTGCTCCGGCCCGGTCAGATCGCCAAATTCCGGCAAACCCAGCAGCGCCTCTGCCACCATTTCGGTGTGGATACCCACATTCCCCTCAGCGTGGTAATCCGGCTCCTGCGGGCATTCGTGCAGCAGTTGGAACCAGTCTGCCCGGCGCAGCGCGTCCCAGTCAGGTTTGTTGTCCTTCAGCAGCCCGCTCAAACCATAATCTGGCGCGTTGCCAGTTTTTTGTCCAGTGCTCATCGGTTTGTACATGATTTTGTCTGACGTATTTCAGGACGTTGTTTTCAAAATCGTCCACGTGGAAGCTTCCGGCGTTCCGCACCACAAAGCCTTCACATTCACCACCTAACCGGCTGCCTTTTTGAAGTGTGGTTTCAATGGCTTCGCGCAATTCCGCTTCCGAAAAATGCCCCCGTTGGAGGACCGGTACGGTTGGCAAATCCAGCGTCCCGGCGTAAAACTCCACTTCGTCCCACCCCAGCCACACCTCGCCCTGGCGGATGGCAAACACGTAAAAGTAGCTATCTAACCGTTCGTATTCAATGCTGTGGATGGCGTACAGGCTTTCGCCGAAAATTTCCAGATCTCCCAGTGCGTGTTTATGCTGCGCCCACAACTCCCGCATTTTCACTGACCATGGGCTTTCCGTTGGCGCAGCATGAGAGCGGGCGTACACCCCGTCGGCTTTGAGGCAGGTGTTTTCGCCGTCGAGTTTTTCGGTGAGGATTAATTCGTGTTGCAAAATACCAGTCCAGCCCTCTGCGATGCGATCATCGGAAGTGGTTCCTTTTGAGAACGGGAAATGGTAAGTCCGGCTGTATTTGCGGGATTGCATGGTTGTGATATTGGAAC
>JALHRK010000966.1 GCA_022841505.1 Saprospiraceae bacterium
GTCTGCGACCCACCCTGCGCGAACGGCTCGTGTGTCGCACCGGACACCTGCGACTGCGGCACCACCGGCTACTCTGGCCCCACGTGTGCCACCCCCGTATGCGACCCACCTTGCGCCAACGGCACCTGCACCGCCCCCGACACCTGCGACTGCGGCACCACCGGCTACAGCGGCCCAACCTGTGCCACTCCCGTCTGCGACCCGCCGTGCGCCAATGGCTCGTGCACTGCCCCCGACACCTGCGACTGCGGCACCACCGGCTACTCGGGTCCGACCTGCTCGACTCCGGTCTGTGACCCACCGTGCGCCAACGGCACCTGCACCGCCCCCGACACCTGCGACTGCGGCACCACCGGCTACAGCGGCCCAACGTGTGCCACCCCCGTCTGCGACCCACCCTGCGCCAACGGCGCCTGCACCGCCCCCGACACCTGCGACTGCGGCACCACCGGCTACAGCGGCCCAACCTGTGCCACCCCCGTCTGCGACCCACCCTGCGCCAACGGCGCCTGCACCGCCCCCGACACCTGCGACTGCGGCACCACCGGCTACTCTGGCCCCACGTGTGCCACCCCCGTCTGCGACCCACCCTGCGCCAACGGCGCCTGCACCGCCCCCGACACCTGCGACTGCGGCACCACCGGCTACTCTGGGCCGACCTGCGCGACCCCCGTCTGCGACCCGCCGTGTGCCAACGGCTCGTGTGTCGCACCGGACACCTGCGACTGCGGCACCACCGGCTACAGCGGCCCAACGTGTGCCACTCCCGTCTGCGACCCACCCTGCGCGAACGGCTCGTGTGTCGCACCGGACACCTGCGACTGCGGCACCACCGGCTACTCAGGCCCGACCTGTTCCACCCCGGTGTGTGACCCACCGTGTGGCAACGGCTCGTGTGTCGCGCCGGACACCTGCGACTGCGGCACCACCGGCTACTCTGGGCCGACCTGTTCGACGCCCGTCTGCGATCCGCCCTGTGCCAACGGCTCGTGTGTCGCGCCGGACACCTGCGACTGCGGGACGACCGGCTACAGCGGCCCGACGTGTTCGACCCCGGTCTGCGACCCGCCGTGTGCGAACGGCTCGTGTGTCGCGCCGGACACCTGCGACTGCGGCACCACCGGCTACT
>JALHRK010000967.1 GCA_022841505.1 Saprospiraceae bacterium
GTTAAAACAGGCCTGCGAATGGACCGGAGTGTCGTCGCAACCGTCTTGTATCCAGGCGTGCCCGAGTCCGTAAACGTGGCAAACTTCGTGATTCAGCGCGCCCCGGCTACTCCAGGCGGTCAGGTGCATGTTTTCAAATGGCCCCGCAAGTTTGACGGCATTGCCCAGCATGACGCCAACGATCCCGGCGGAATACGTTTTTGATGCGACGCTGTCGGGGTGGTGCGGCATGATGAACACATTCAGAACGGTATCCAACTGAACGCCGTATTTCTGGACAACGCGTTTGTTCCCCAGGTTCGCATTTTTGCCTTTGTGGACGTAATAGCACAACGCATCGTCGAAATGAAAGTAGATGCCGTCGTCATCCGGATCGCCGGGACGTGGCGTCAGTACGAGGCGGTATTGGATGGGCAATACCGGCAGGTCGTTGCCGTGGGGCATCAACAGTTTTTTATTGCCAATGAGGTTGTAGTTGGAAGCGTGGATAAGCAGTTTGGTAAATTCGACGGCTTCTTCTCCAACGAAATTGGCCGAACTATCCTGGTTATTCACCCAATGCACGTTGATGCGCACGTATTTGATCGGGGTATGATCCAGGTGGGTGGTATCGGGAATATAAGCTTCGTAGTCGTTGCAATTATTTTTTAATCTGGGGGCTGCCGGGGCGTCATAAGCTTCCGGCAGGGCTGTAAGGTCTGCCTTACCGGCAAACCGGGCCGTCAGTTTGGGCGTACAGGCAATGCCGGTGGCCAGGAGTAGGATGAAAATTCCCTGTTTTGTCATAATCATTAATCTGATGGCAAGTTGGCAAGGGGCAAGGGGCAAGAGGCAAGTTAGCAAGAGGCAAGTTTGTGTGTTTGCAAATTTGCCTATTTGCCAATTTGCAAACTTGTCAATTTGCAAACTTCCTACCAATCCCCGCCAGCGCCACCGCCACCAAAATCACCGCCGCCAAAACCGCCGAAATCACCGCCGCTGGAGCTGCCCCAACCATCGCTGGAACCGCCGCCAAAGCCGCCGATGGGAAAAAAGAACCAGCCACCGCCGCCTGTGCGCTCGTCGTAGCGGCCGCCTCTGTGGTAACCGCCGTCGTCGTCGCCGCCGCGGCCCCTGCGATTTCG
>JALHRK010000968.1 GCA_022841505.1 Saprospiraceae bacterium
CCCAAAAACACCGGGCTGCCCTGCCACGGGCCGGTAACACCGGTGATGCTATATTGAAAAGCCACTGTTTGGGGATTTGCTTCAATGAGTATAGTTGCATCCTGTACGTCACAATCTGTCGGAGGAGTGATCATTACTTCTTCGATAACAGGAAGCTGTAACTCCGGAATTTGTAAGGTTTGAGCCATTTCCACAACACAACTTCCATCTTGGTTACTAACTGCAATATTGTAATTACCAGATGGCAGGTCATTAAATATTGGCATAGTTGACCAACTGGAACCGTCTATGGTGTATAGAATAGCCTGGTTCCCTGGGAGGGCTATTATTTCGATACTTCCATCATCAATACCACAGTCACTTGGAGCTGTCGCTGTTGCGGATAATAATTCAGGAGCTTCCGGTGCAGTCAGGATTATGTTGATGTTGTAAAATACGATGCAGGTTCCATCCCCGTTGCGTATTGAAGGGGAGTAGTTGCCCGCCGCCAAATTGATGAAAAATCCATTATTCACCCATGTATTGCCATCAAGGCTATATTCATAAGTTCCGGTACCTGCCGAAGCAATAATACTAATTACCCCATCCTGTATTTCACAATCGGTTGGATGAGTTGGTGTTACGCTGCTGATCACTGGCAGTGGCGGGTCGTTTAATTGGATGACCGATGCCCATTCGACCGGACAAGTTGCCGTTGCGTTTCGCACCCAAACCTCGTAGCTGCCTGGCGCTAAACCCGTAAAGGACGAACTACTCTGCCAAGGCCCTGTCGCGCCGCTGATGCTGTATTGGAAAGTACCCGTTCCGGCATTTGCCAAAATACTGATGGTTCCGTCTTCCGCGCCGCAATCGGTGGGATGGGTTGGCGTTACGCTGCTGATCACTGGCAGCGGCGGGTCGGTTAATTGGATGACCGATGCCCATTCGACCGGGCAAGTTGTCGTTGCATTGCGCACCCAAACCTCGTAGCTGCCCGGCGCTAAACCTGTAAATAAAGCTGTTGTTTGCCACGGGCCTGCCGCGCCACTGATGCTGTATTGGAAAGTACCCGTTCCCGCATTCGCCAGAATGCTGATGGTTCCGTTTTCCGCGCCGCAATCGGTGGGATGGGTTGGTGTTAC
>JALHRK010000969.1 GCA_022841505.1 Saprospiraceae bacterium
CCATCCGCGAATGCAGGCCCGGATCAATCTTTTTGCGAAGAAAATATGTCGGTGAACTTAGTAGGAAATACGAACAGTATCGGCACATGGACCCTTGTAAGCGGCACCCCGGCGCCTTCGATTACGACTACTTCAGACAATACTGCCACAGCCTCCGGGATGTCGGTCCCAATGGGCAACCTGTCGAATGTGTACGAATTTAAATATACCATCAATCAGCCCGGTTGCATGAGCATGGATGTCATGAAGGTGACTTTGTTCATGCCGCCAAACCTGGCTTCGGCGGGCCCTGATCAGGAAGCCTGCGACCTAACGGGTACGACCACTTATGTGATGGCGGGTAATAATCCTAATGTACCTTATGTAGGCACCTGGACTGTTTTGGCCGGTTCGGGAGGAGGAACATTTACCCCGAATGCCAATACCCCTGGTGCAGTATTTAATCCTGCTGGTTATGGTGTTTATTTGTTGGCCTGGTCCATTTCTAATGGCGCATGTTCCAGACAGGATCAGGTGCGAATTACGAATTATCAGGCTCCTTCCACAGCGAATGCCGGTCTGAACCAAAACGTGGTATGTGAAGATCAGGTCACTATGGCTGCTGTAAACCCTGCTGTTGGTTTGGGTACGTGGACGGTGATCAGCATTCCGATGGGCGCCCCGGCGCCTGTAATTGCTTCGCCCATCCTGTATAATACTGTCATCAGCAATTTGGTTCCAGGCACCTATGTTTTTAGATGGACCACGACAAATGGGCCGTTATGCCCGAATTCTACTGACGATGTAAGTATTACCATTCTGGCGCAGCCTACGCCGGCCAATGCTGGCCCGGATCAGGCCTTTTGCAACATGAATTCCACCACCCTTGATGCTACCACTGTTGTAGTAGGTACAGGGCTTTGGAGCATTGTCAGCACGCCTGGTGGGCCACTGCCTACTTTTGTGGATGCAACGGATCCAAAAACGATGGTTAATGGCCTGTCCAACGGGGTTTATATATTTCGCTGGACCACAACGAATGCTCCTTGTACCTCTGTGGATGAGGTAAGCATTACAAACTATGCACTTCCTACGACGGCTAATGCCAGCGGTACGAATACCAGCTTGTGTTTTGG
>JALHRK010000970.1 GCA_022841505.1 Saprospiraceae bacterium
ATCTCAGGTTGCTTTGCACGAAACCGATTTTTTCAGGATTGAAGCGCGGATTGACCTGGAAGGCAAAGAAGAAAAAGTGGTGGCGAAGGTGATCCCGCGCCGGCAAAAGGTTTTTGAACGCAACGAGGTTCCTTACAAAAAAATTTCCGAGCACGTAGGAGCCTTACCCGTTGTGATCATTGCACCCGATGATACGCAAATTGTTACTGAAGGCAGCGAAGTCAGGCGGCGGTTTCTCGACAATACCTTGTGCCAGTTCGATCCGGCTTACTTGCAGCATTTAATTGTTTATGAACGCATTATAGATCAGCGGAATGCCTTGCTCAAGCGCTTAGCCGAGCAGCCCGGTGCCGACCGCTCCCTGCTCCGGGTATACGCCGCGCAACTGGTTCCACCTGCCGAAGCCATTCATAAGGCCCGCGCGGCTTTTGTACAAAACTTGCGCCCGGTGCTGCAAGCCTTATATGAAAAAATTTCCGGCGGGCAGGAAATCATTGATTGCCAGTACCAATCGCAACTCGATGAGGCAAATTATGCTGAATTGTTGCAACAAAAAGAAGAAAAAGACTGCATCTTGCAGCGCACTACGGCCGGCATCCATCGCGACGATCTGGTGTTTGCTATTGGCGGACACGCCCTGAAAAATTTTGCCTCGCAAGGGCAGCTTAAATCATTTGTCTTGTCGTTGAAACTGGCACAGTACGAATGGTTAAAAGCAGCGAAAAACATGCTGCCGTTTCTGCTGTTAGACGATATTTTTGATAAATTGGATGCCGATCGGGTGGCCATGTTGATGGAATTGCTTTGCACCGGGGTCTACGGCCAGGTTTTTATTACCGATACCGACGAAGACCGGGTAGCTAATATCGCAGCAGGCCGGGGCATGGATTTTTTAAAACGGATAGTGGAGAACGGGAGGGTTTTGTGAGCGGGTGAGCGGGTGAGCATTTTTTTAAACAAAAACCATGAAACGGACAAATCAGGAAACTTCGCTCAAAGACGCCCTGAAAGCGATGGTTGAAGCGTACAAATTGAAGCCGCATTTGCACCAAACCCAGATCAAGGGGCTTTGGGAAGCTAAAATGGGGCCGACCATTGCACAATACACCACGGAG
>JALHRK010000971.1 GCA_022841505.1 Saprospiraceae bacterium
GTCGCCCGGAGGATTGGGCGTCGGCAACCCAATACTTCCGTCGTAAACATAACCCTGAAATTTCAAATTGCTTAATGCGCCTTCGAGGGTCAGGGAAAGGCGGTCGGAGAAGCCAATTTCGCCTTTCAGGCCGATCGTTGTACCGCTTTTGGAAGCAATGACCGTGGCGGCGGGCAAGGTCCACCCACCTCCGGCGCCAATGCTAAAAGATTTTGGAGTCAAAGGGAAGGCCTTTTTCTCTTTGGGTTTCGCCGTCTTCCAGTCTGCCAGCGGTGGCAACGGAATAGGGGAATGCCGGAGTCGGCTAAGTTCTTTCGTATACTTCAGCGGCAACGGAGACAACGTGGCAACCGGCGCCTGCATTTGTACTATTTCCTCTGCGGAAATGGGTTCTCCGCCATTTTCAGTCATCTCCGAAGTGCTCTCAGATTGCACAACCGGATTATTATTGATCTCGGAAGGACTCTCAGATGGGTTAATTGCCTTGTCGGCCAATGGGGGAGCTTGCTTGTTTCGGGCATCCGGCTGGGTAGCCGGTTTGTTCACATTGCCAACTGCGTCCGGGAACTCAGAACGGGCAAGTAATTCATTTTTAATTTGTTGATTTCCAATTATTGGTTCATTGAGTGTCGCAGCCAGCCCTGCTTCCAATGCCGGTCGAAGCACCAGGGTGCGGTAGATGGTGTCGTATTGATGCACTACGACCGTATGGTAAATCGTATCGGACAAGGCAATCGGATCTTTTTCGCGGGCCTGCAACGCTTGCTGCAATAAGCTGGTCAGGTGTTCATTCGATTCCCGCCAGGAAAACCACCAGATTGCGTTGGAGAGCAGCAGCAACCCCGACAGGGCGCCCAGCCACCACAGGGGAAGGAGACCCCACCGCCGGCGTTGCCAACTGTCGAGTCGTTGTGAAAGCGGTTGCCAGTCTTCATCGCTGAAGTCTATAGCCGTAGCCGCTTTCATTTTTTCGGAAAATAATTTGTCAAAGTCCTTCTCGTCCATACGCGATATTTTTTTCAGTTTGCCTGAAAATTGTCTTTGTTGTTTGGGATAAACCCTATCTACGGATTACTTCCTGATGGAGCATCAGTTGTTTAAGCTTTGCCCTTGC
>JALHRK010000972.1 GCA_022841505.1 Saprospiraceae bacterium
AATGTGCCTACCCGGGAATTCATAAAGAAAAACTTTGTCTCAAGGAATCAAGAACTGTGACACACAATTCACTGGACGTACAGACTCCCTATCTGTCTTTCGTCGCCAGTGCTCAGGTAACACCTTTTTAGAAAGGGGTCACCTTCGGGTTTGTACCTTCAACCGGGCCCAAACGCCCCCCTAAACCAGCTCATGCAACTCCTCCAAATAAGCAATTTCGTAAGTTGCTTCTATTCCCCTTGAAGTCTCCTTCCCCGGATTATACCAACAAGTATCCATCCCATACTCCGCCGCACCCCGGATGTCGGCGTTCAGGTTGTCGCCGACCATCAGCACTGTTTTTTGATCCGGTCGCCCAATGGCCTCGAAGGCATAATCAAAAAATGCGCGATCGGGTTTGGCGTGGCCAATTTCGTCGGAAACCACCACCATTTTGAAAAAAGCGGCCAGTCCGGAACGTGCCAGCCGCGGGCGTTGCACTTCTTTGAGGCCGTTGGTGACTAAGGCTAAGTGGTGGGTTTGGTGCAGCGTTTCCAGCAAAACCTGCGCTCCCCGGATCAGCGCGCATTGTTTTGACAAATGGTCTAAATAAGCGCCTGCAAATTCCTCCGCGTTGTACTGGCGGCCAATGGCGTGAAAAAACAAATCGAATCGCCGCGTGCGCAGTTCTGCTTTGCTCAGTCGGCCGTGCTCAAAAGCCTGCCAGCATTCGCGGTTGATGCTGTTGTAAACCGGGTGGTAATGGTCTTCAAACAATTCGCCGAAATCCTCCAGCGCGTTCTTCAGCGCGGCCCCTTCCGAGTGGTTAAAATCGAAAAGGGTATTGTCGGCATCGAAAAAAATCCAGTTGTAAGCCATGTTTTGTTATTTATTCAAGCGCTTTGCCTTTTGCCAATTTGCCCTTTGCCAACTTGCCCCTTGCCCCTTAATAATTCGCATAAATCCACTCCAGCACCTTCTCCATCTCTTTGCGCACATCGTCTGCAGGTACGCTCAGGTTGTTGTGCATAAAGCTGAAAATCATCGTTTTCCCACTTTTGGCGCACAGGTAGCCGCTCAGGCAGTGCACATGGCGCAGAGTTCCCGTTTTGGCAAACACATAAGGATCT
>JALHRK010000973.1 GCA_022841505.1 Saprospiraceae bacterium
GCCCGACGATGGTGCGCGAAATTTTAAAAACGGAAGATGTGCGCCCGGAAATCGCCGTAGAACACAACATGACGGCCCGGCTGCTGCAAGGTTTTCAGGTGGCGCCGAAAGACGATTTCCTGGAAAGCCGCACCACTTTATTGGTCAATAAAGACATTCATATCGGCCTGGCAGCGCCCCGGCAGTCGTTGCGCAATTATTTTTACAAAAATGCCGATGCCGATGAAATGCTGTTTATCCACAGAGGATCAGGAAAACTGCGTACTTTTTTGGGAAATATCGACTTCGAATACGGCGACTACCTCATTATTCCGCGCGGCATGATTTACCAGATCGATTTTGATACGGCGGATAACCGGATCCTTTATGCCGAATCATTTCACCCGATTTACACGCCGAAGCGCTACCGCAACTGGTTTGGTCAATTGCTGGAACATTCGCCTTTTTGCGAGCGCGATTACAAACTCCCGACGGAACTGGAAACTTACGACGAGCGCGGCGATTTTGTCATCAAGGTGAAAAAGCAGGGGCAATTGCACCACCTCCTGTACCCGACGCACCCCTTCGACGTGGTGGGCTGGGATGGTTACAATTTCCCCTATGGCTTTTCCATTCATCATTTTGAACCGATCACCGGGCGCGTACACCAGCCGCCGCCGGTACACCAGAATTTTGAAACCAAAGCCTTTGTGATCTGCTCTTTTTGCCCGCGGTTGTACGACTACCATCCCAATGCGATTCCTGCGCCTTACAACCACTCCAATATCGATTCCGACGAGATGTTGTACTACGTGGCCGGCGACTTTATGAGCCGCAACAACATCGAACAAGGGCATATCACCCTGCATCCGGCAGGCATTCCACACGGCCCGGCGCCCGGCGCCTACGAGCGCAGCATCGGCCAAACCGTCACGGAAGAACTGGCGGTGATGATCGATACGTTCGCGCCTTTAAGCCTCACCAAAGCGGCTATAGCGGTGGATGACGGGAAGTATTACAAGTCGTGGTTAGAGTCTTAAAACTCCACCTTATAAAACAACACCGGAATCAATCCCGTCTGCCGGCCATATTCAATCGATTTTGAATTGGGATCGTAATA
>JALHRK010000974.1 GCA_022841505.1 Saprospiraceae bacterium
GATATTGCCCGGATGGTTTGACGGTGTGCCAGGGTTCTGTGCCTGGTTGTTGTGGGTGGGTGTCGTTGCTCATTTTACGTACTTTCAAGCCAAGCAAGCGCGGCGGCTTCGGCGGGGTTGTCGTTCCAACACTTTTCTCCGTTATCGTGCTTAACTGCAAACTTTTCTCCAATACTCCAAGTTCGCAAAACATACTGGTTTCCCAACTCCCGCAGGATGTCGGTTGCGGTTGGGGCAAAGACAAGATTCAAAACAAAGTCGCGCTTGGGCTCAATATAAACCAAGTTTACCCCAAAAATCACATAGTAGACTTTGCTTTTAGTTTCGCCAACTGCAAAGATTGGTATGTCGTTCACGTTATACCACATCTGCCCCGGTGCCGGTTCCGGCTGCTTAAACCCCGCCTCTTTCAATTTCCTTGCCGTTTCGACTGTTACAATATTTTCCATCTTTGTCTGTTTTGAAAGTTGAAAAAGAGGGCAGCAAAAGCGCCGCCCCTGAAACCTAATCTTTACTCCACTACTTTAGTCTTTTTAGGCGGCGCTGCAAAAGCCGGATTTCCCACTCAGCCGTACCAATCAGCGCTTCGTATTCGTTTCGGGCATCGGTATTTTTGTTGCCGATGAGCAGTATTTGAGCCTTACACCATGCAGCAAAATCCTGTTGCTGGTTGATTGTTTCCTGTATGATTTCTTTTGCGGGTTTCAGACACATCTTGCAATAAGAAACAGCTTCGTTGAAGCTCATTCCCCTTTTCGCAATCTGCGCCATAAGCAGCCCGGCGGCATTGCCTTCTGCTTGTGTGATGAGCTTGTCCCCGTCCTGCTCAATTGTTATCCATCCGCCGCCGGGAATATTGAAGCGGGTTTGTTTGTTTGTTGCTTGCATGGTTTAAAATTATGCTGCTTGGTTAATAAGTCTCTCAATTCGAAACGACCGCCACTGTCCAATCTCCACATCAAAGAACCGGATCACGTCCAGCGAAGATGGAACGCTTGCGCCTTTTGCTTCGTACTGGAAAAGATCGCCGTTAAGCGTTCCTTTTGCAGTGCGCACCGACTGATCGGATTTGATGAAGGAAAAT
>JALHRK010000975.1 GCA_022841505.1 Saprospiraceae bacterium
TATCATACGATTTACGAGACAGAGAGTACCTAAAAGAGAGGACAAATGAAATCGACCAAGCGAGAAGAATATTTCGGGAAAGTGCGCTTCGTCAGTTGTCGATGATTGTAGCAATATACAAAGAGTTGAATGTTCTTCGCCAAGGATTGCATTCTTCTTGAAAAGCACCTTGACTTGCGTGCTAGCCGTTTCAAATAGTGACGTAAATCTGCGTTGACTGCTTCGACCGAATAGGTTTCCTGTTTGTCAGTTCGCATTTCATATGGACCACCGTAGTACAAAGTGTCATAGACAGGAAAAGCATCACTGTAATAGTGTTTGGCTTGTGGAGCACGTTCCAAGCAAGCTTGCAGAGCTTCTGAGGTTCGTTCCGGCACCACATCCCAACTCAAAACGCAGCGAGTATCCCGATCTACGATTGTCAGAACGTAGATTTCGTTTTTTTCTTGCCAACAAAGGTATACAGTTCATCCAACTCAGCCTTTTTGACCTTCGCTGGCATGGGAGCATTTGGTAGTTTGGCGGTGTACTGACTGACCCAATTGGCAACACTTTGCGGATTGACCTTGAGCACTCGTCCAATCGAGCCAAAACTACTGCCTTCCACGTACATACGGATTGCCAACAGTCGCGTTTCCTCGGGATACCCTTGTTGGATTGGCTTCGGTGTATACACCCGATTGCATTCACCGCACCGATAACGCTGGCTCCCAGAAGGATTGAAGCCTGCTTTATATTGTTTCCAATTCGCTTGGCATTTTGGACATTTCATGCCTCTTATTTTATTCTGTTTTCGCTGTTAGGTACTCTCACCAGCCCAAGTACGGGAACGAGCCGCAGTTCTTCCTCCTCTGAATCCCTTTCCTGTGGTAAACTTTCGCCCGCTAACAAATTGGTACGTTTTCAACTACGTGCCTTTCCGTTCCCGGCGGGTCTACGACCTGAACAGGAACTAACCCATGGAAAGGAGGTTTTCCCACATGCGTAATTACGAATTAATGTGCATTATCCAGCCCGACCTGGATGAGACCGCTTTTAACGGCGTGCTCGACAAGGTGAAGGGTTGGATCACTGATTCAGGCG
>JALHRK010000976.1 GCA_022841505.1 Saprospiraceae bacterium
GGAAAAAAGTAGGCAAATAAGCAAGTGGGCAAGGGGCAAATTGGCAAGAGGCAAGGTGGGATTTTGCCTACTTGCCAATTTGCCTACTTGCTAATTTGCAAACTTACCTCAGGTCGTTCGGCTTCTGCGCGCGTCTATAAAGCTCTTGATAAATACAACCAGCGCAACGCCATTGCTAACCATGCAAGCCAAAAAGATGTACTTTTTTGCATCCCAGGCGTCAATTTTGACGAAGCGACTGATGCACATGACCAATAGCAACAGCGTCAGCACCACCACCACGTGAGAGACCACTTTTGGGGCTTTCGCCCAAAACAAGCCCAACACAATAAACAAGACACCGAAGGCCGCCGGAATGAGCGCCGTGGGCGATGCCGTGCCCGTGGAAGAAGCCACGCCGAAATAGCCATAAAGTCCCGCAGCAATGAGGACAAGCGCGTTGAGTAAGTTGACTGTAACTGGTTTCATTGTTTATTTTTTTAAAAGTAAATAAGCTATCGGAATGATCTGATGTCTGAGCTTTAGAGTTCGAGAGCAAGGCATGCGAAGGCCCAAAAATCGGAGTCCCGCCCGCCGGACGGGATGACCGCTTTTTGGGCCGGGCATAACGCAGCTATCGGACTTTAAAGACAGACATTACAACCCGTGTTCCTCAATCTCCAGGATAGCCGCCACATGCGCATCCGCTATTTTCTGCCGCATGGAATCCGTCATCAATTTGGCGGCTTCCGCTTTGTTGTTGTAAAAACCGTTTTCGGTGAGCACGGAAGTCATACTCGTTTTGCGCAACACAAAAAACTGGCCCTCCGGCTTCGATTTCAGGCCGCGGGTTTTTAGTCCGGTTTTTTCAACTAAGTGTTTTTGAAAAATCTGCGCAAACTTCTGGCCGCGTTTGCTTCCGTGAAAAAACCAGGTTTCAATGCCGCTCACGGCGTTGTTTGCCCAGGATTCCGAGCTGGGCGCGGGTGCGGCATTGGAATGGACGGAAACATATAGTTTGGGCAAATCCGATTTTTTCTTGTTGGCGCGTCCAACCCGGCCCTCCAGAAAATCGCCGATTTCTACTTCCGGCACTACATTATA
>JALHRK010000977.1 GCA_022841505.1 Saprospiraceae bacterium
GCATCGCTATACGCGCCAATCCACGAAAAATGGCCCACTTCCGGATATTGCGTAAAGCCCGGATGCGCGCCAGCCTTCGTCAGGGCGCCCACCATCTCGTACGAAAAAGCCGGACTAACCGCGCCATCTTCTGCGCCGGTGAAAATCCACATGGGAATATGGGCAATGGACGGGGCTTTGGATACATCGCCGCCGCCGCAAACGGGCACTGCCGCCGCAAACAAATCCGGATGCCTGGCAATGGCGTCAAAGGTACCAAAACCGCCCATGGAAAGCCCGGTAATGTAGATCCGGTTGGTGTCAATTGGGAGCGTTTTTGCCGTTTTTTTGATCAGTTCGATGAGTAGTTCCATCGGTTTGGCGGCAGCAGGCTGTAACAAAAGTTGCTGGTTATCCCGGCCTGAAAAGTTGGACCAGTTCGCGCCGGCCGGGCATTGCGGGGCAATGACAATGGCCGGATATTGCTTCATGTTTTGGTCTGAAGCGAAATTCATCACGCCCCATTTCAATTGCGCGTCATTGTCGCTGCCGCGCTCTCCAGAACCATGTAAAAAGACCACGAGCGGAAACTTTTTGGCCGGGCCATAATCCGGCACCAGCTGCCTGTACTTTAAAGTGTCGCCTTTGCCGTTGGTGTAATGCTCGAAACTAAACAAGGATTGTTGTGAGAACAGGTTGACGGTGTTTGCGCAACAGACAAGCAGTGCCAAGATGAGAGGGAGTGTTGATTTTCGCATTTTATATTTTGTTGTTGGCATAAATTTATTGTTCCAATACATTCACAAGCACATTGTAATATCGGGTTGCGATAAAGTCCGCACCTGTTTCATTATAATGTACATTGTCGGCTAAAAGGGCATCTGTGAACCCTGTAAACATATCTACCGCAAGGACTTGTGAAATTGTTGTTGTTTGTTGACTTGCAATGGTAATGACCTCCTGGTTAATCGCATTGAAGTTAGCAGTAAGTTCAGCGGTCATAAAACTTGATCTTCCCGGAGCTAATTGTTCAATAATAATGGTCACCCTGGGATTTTTTTCCTGAAGGATGTCAATGATTGCATTAATATTGGAAATGGT
>JALHRK010000978.1 GCA_022841505.1 Saprospiraceae bacterium
GGGTGTCAAACGAGTTGCCATTGAGGCCGGTGTGACAGATTTCTGGCGTAAGTATGTCGGATTGGATGGCGCAGTAGTGGGCATTGATACTTTTGGCGAGTCAGCGCCTGCAGATGTGTTATTCAAGCATTTTGGTTTTACCGTCGAGAACGTGGTAAAAACAGTGAAAGGCGTTCTCTAATTTAAGAATAGGGTGTTCGGATGACGAATTTTGTTTGTCCGAAAGCAGTAAGTTTTTTATTCAAGGAGTTTTAGCATGACAATTAAGGTTGGGATTAATGGGTTTGGTCGTATCGGGCGTATGGTTTTCCGCTCCGCAGTACAGAATTTTTCTGACATTGAGATCGTCGCGATCAATGATTTGCTAGAGCCGGATTACTTGGCTTATATGTTGAAACACGATTCAGTGCATGGTCGTTTCAAGGGCGATGTGTCAATTGATGGAAACACATTAGTGGTTAATGGCAAAAGAATTCGTTTGACCGCAGTTAAAGATCCTGCTGAATTGAAATGGAACGAAGTGGGAGCTGAGGTTGTTATCGAATCTACGGGATTGTTCCTGACTAAAGAAACTTGCGAAAAACATCTGGTGGCAGGTGCTAAAAAGGTCATCATGTCTGCACCCTCGAAGGATGATACACCCATGTTTGTGTATGGCGTGAATGACAAATCCTACAAAGGTGAAAATATAATTTCCAATGCTTCCTGTACTACCAACTGCTTGGCGCCAATGGCCAAAGTATTGAATGACAAATGGGGTATTAAGCGCGGATTGATGACCACAGTGCATGCGGCAACAGCGACACAGAAAACAGTGGATGGCCCATCCAACAAGGATTGGCGCGGTGGTCGTGGTATTCTGGAAAATATTATTCCATCTTCAACGGGTGCTGCCAAAGCAGTCGGCGTGGTTATTCCTGAGCTGAACAAAAAACTTACCGGTATGGCTTTTCGTGTCCCAACCTCAGATGTTTCGGTGGTTGATTTAACAGTTGAGTTAGAAAAAGAAGCTAGCTACGATGAGATTTGCAGTGCGATGAAGGAAGCTTCTGAAGGCTCGATGAAAGGTGTA
>JALHRK010000979.1 GCA_022841505.1 Saprospiraceae bacterium
CTGCAAATGTTCCTGAATATACATGCCGGTACGCATGGCGATGTGAAAAACATTGTCGCCATCCTGAACAATCCAAAGTCCACCGTCAAACTTTCGGAAGAACAACAGCGGATTTATCAGCGGGCTTTGGATGTTGTAGCGAGTCTTTCGGAACCTGAAACAGGGTGGGTTGCGCAGGTTGACGCAAAACCAGCTACATTGCTTCAAAGTGAAGTGCAAGAAGTATCCGAACCAGTGCAGCAAGTGACCACTACGACCGAACAACCAAAAGCCAAGCCCGGACGCAAAAAGAACCCCATTGAAGCAGCAACAACTAACGCTAAAAAGAAAGGCAAGGCATGTTGCAACTAACCCTAAAAAAAGGCGGCAAAAGCACACAAGTAGACTTCCCGGAATTTCCGCACGAAGTCTCGCTATCTGCGTTCATTGACTATGAAAAAGCCTATTCAGCGCTGACTGATTGGCGAACGGAAAACGAGAATGAAAACTTTGCATCCTTTGCTTACCGGTCGGGCGAATTGAAGCACGTTGTCGCCTGTATCAATGCTTTAATAGGTCAGGATATATCCGATACCCCAATCGAAGGATTTAAGTTCACAGAAAAGGAAGGCATTGCAGACGACGTAGAAACATCCATCTTCACAGTTTTCAACCTTGCGGCGGTCTGTATGTCAAAGTACAAAGAGACGGCGTACACGAGCGACTACTGGTTTAATTACAAAGGCGAACGCTATTTTATCCCGGCGGCTTACGTGAATGAAATGACAAAGGAAGTACGCTATGCCGACGTGACAGCAGCGCAGGCAATAGAAGCCCTGGAAGCATGGCGATTGTTTGAAACGGTACAAAAGACCGATACAGACGGCGGCTATTGGTTCAAAACGATTCTGAATATTATCGCTTGTATGGCACGAACAGAAGACGCGCCGGAATTTCCAAGCGGACAAACAGAAATAGACCGATATTTGTCCGGGCGGATCAAGCATTTTGAGGGGATTGATATGCAGGCGGGTTTGGATGTCTATAATTTTTTTTTTCGGTATGTCAAATCCTTACAGGCCAACG
>JALHRK010000980.1 GCA_022841505.1 Saprospiraceae bacterium
ATCGTGCCCAGAACGGAAAGAGGTGCCGAATACCATTGGCCAACCGTGCTGAATGCCACTTATGCGCGCATTCTGGCCCAATTTTTTCCCACAGCGCCGTTTGAGTATGCCTCGAAGATCCAGGTAACGGAAACGCAGTTCAACAATGAATTCATTGGCCAGGTTACCCAGGAAGTCTTCAACCGTTCGCAGGAATATGGCCGCGAAGTGGCTGATGCCGTTTTTGCCTGGTCGGCAACTGATACTGAAGGGCATGAGGCTTACCAGCGCCCCCACCCTACGGATTATGTTCCGCCAACCGGCCCGGGCCTTTGGCAGCCGACTTTCCCGGATTATACCCGGGCGCTTTTCCCATATTGGGGCAACGTGCGCCGTTTTGCTATTTCTCCGGATGAGATGCGGATAAAAGATCCGCTGCCTTACAGCACCGACCCGAATTCAGACATTTACATCCAGGCAAGAGAAACACAAATTACCATCAACCAGATCAAAGCTGGCCAGAAATACGAAGAACGGTGGATCGCCGACTTCTGGAGCGATGACTGTGCCGCTAAAACCTTCAGCCCTGCCGGTCGCTGGATCGCAGTAGCCAATCAGGTTGTAGATCGCGAAAATGTTGACTTGGGCACCGCTGTGTTGACTTATGCAAAAGTAGGGATGGCCATTGGCGACGCAGGAATTGCTGCCTGGCATGAAAAATACCGATTCAATTACCAGCGTCCGATTGATTATATCCGCCAGGTAATGGGCGACAGCAACTGGAATAGCATTATGTGTCCGGATGGTTCAGAGTTTTATACTCCTCCATTTCCAGCCTACCCTTCCGGCCACGCCACTTTTGGCGGTGCAGCCGCGGAGGTATTGAGCAGTATTTATGGTTATTCTTACAGCATGACCGATAATTGCCACTTAGGCCGGACGGATTTCATCAGCACCCCGCGTACGTTCAATACTTTTAATGAAATGGCGGAAGAAAACGCTTTTTCCCGTATTCCAATTGGCGTTCATTTCCGGATGGACTCCGAACAAGGATTGCTCCTGGGCTATCGCGCCGGGCGGGCGGT
>JALHRK010000981.1 GCA_022841505.1 Saprospiraceae bacterium
CAGGCGGAGGTCGCATGGATCAACCGTTGCGTAGGGTCTAAAGCGCCTTCCTGGTAGCCGCGATTGACCCCCGGCGTGGGCCTTCTGGGGAAAACCCGGTTGTTGCCGTATCGCACCCCGAATTTTTTACCAACTTGCTCATTCATGGACAATGCCGTGAGCGGCCAGGCCGAGGGGGGCAGGTTATCGCCCGTCAGCACGGTAGAGTTGTCGTTGTAGTAAAGCCGCCCGAAATCGTCCTGCGCCATGCCCCATTGCCCGCGAAACCGCGCTTTTTCGATGCGCCAGGCGCCGGTTTTGTCGCGGCGGTAGCGTTTTTCGCAGCGCGCGGCATAAATCCAGTTGTCCATGGCCGGGGTCAGGCTATTGGCCTGGTGTTCGGGGTTGTGGCCTTCGGCAAAAGCGCTGTCCACAAGGATTCGCGCCCCGGCTTTGTCGCCCCGGCGCTCATAAAACCACAGCGCAGGCGGTTCGGCCACCAGCACGCCACCGTACACTGGGCATACCGCCCTGGGCAGCACCAGCGAGTCTAAAAATAGGTGCGCCTGATCCATTGTCCCGTCGCGGTTGGTGTCGCGCAGTATTTTGATGCGCCCCGTCGGTGCGTTTTCGCCCAAGCCGTTTTCATCGGGCATGTAGCTGCGCATTTCCACCACCCAGCAATCGGCGTTTTCGTCAAAAGCCAAGGCCACCGGCGCTTCGACCAAGGGCTCGGCGGCGACGAGTTCGGCGGTGAAGCCGTCGGGGAGTTGGAAATCGGCGAGGGCTTCGGCGGGGGAGAGGACGGGCGGGGCGTCGGGCGTTTTGTTTTGGCAGGAGATGCAGCAGGCGATAAGGAGGAAGAGGAGCGTGATTCTTGTCATAGCGATATGGTGTTGAAGCGACTGGAATGTTGGAGTGCATGCGGGCAGAACCCGCAGGATAGTACACGCGAGGCGGAGCCCTTATCCTGTCCCATAAAATTTGAGATGGGCAAGATTTGAACTTTTAGACTGTTTTCCCAATTTGCGAAGCCAGTAAAATCAAGTGCTTAGCAAATTGCAAAATTTTAAATTTAAGAAT
>JALHRK010000982.1 GCA_022841505.1 Saprospiraceae bacterium
TTCGTGTTCGACCTGACAGAAGAACTGGAGGACGACAATCCGGTGATCGAGGTGCTGAAAAAGGTGGAAGTACCCATTGTGCTGGTGCTGAACAAAAAAGACCTCGTCGCCGATCAACGCGCAGAAGACGTGACCGGCTGGTGGAAAAAACGCATCAAAGTGGCCGATTCCATTGCGATTTCAGCGCTGAAAGGCAATGAAGCCAAAGGTTTGCTGGAAAAAATTGTAGCCTACCTGCCAGAAGGCGACCCCTACTACCCCACCGACCAACTGACCGACCGGCCCGAGCGTTTTTTTGTAGGCGAAATCGTCCGGGAAAAAATCATGATGCTCTACACCGATGAAATCCCCTACTCCACTGAAGTGAGCATCGAGTCGTTCCAGGATTCGACTACCACCAAAGGCGAAAAAATTGCGCGCATTCAGGCAACGATTTATGTGATGCGCGAAACCCAGAAAGCCATCATACTGGGCAAAGGCGGCGCCGCCATCAAAAAACTCGGCACGCATGCACGCGGCGACATCGAACGTTTTTTACAAACAAAAGTGTTTCTCGAACTTACGGTAAAAGTCCGCGACAACTGGCGCGACGACGAAAATGCGTTGCAAAGATTCGGGTATATGTGAAGGGGGGGATTTCAAATTGTCGCTTGGCAAAGCGCCAAGCTTATTGACGGGGTGACTTGAAGTCACCCCGTCAATATACCACAACGACAATTTGAAATACACCCATGTGAAGGTACTTACCGCACCAGCGTAATATCCCCCTGTTTGGTTATCACCGTCCCGTCGATAATATCAAATTCTGCATAATACACAAAAACGGCAGGGTTTTGCAGCACACCGCGGAAACGGCCATCCCAGCCGAAGTCGGGGTCGTTGGGCAGGAAATTTTCCTTGATGAAAACCATGTCGCCCCAGCGGTCGAAAATGTAGAACTTCCGCACGTTGGGCACCTGGCCCACATTGGCAAATACAAAAACGATGTCGTTCTGGTTGTCGTTGTTCCAGGGCGAAAAGGCATTGGGGATATAAATATTCGGTTCGTCATCCACCCTG
>JALHRK010000983.1 GCA_022841505.1 Saprospiraceae bacterium
GGGGGAACTCTTATTGAGTACGCCTCGACTATCAAGGAAGCGGGTCTAACGGGCAATGAAGCCTTAGGGTTAGTGCAATCTGGTTTAGCCGCTGGTTTTGACAATGCTGACCGGGTACTAGACGCATTGAGAGAGTTTGGAATCCGGTCAAATGATACCGGAGATCAAGCCGCACAGGACGCGCTTAGAAGTCTGGGATTGCCCACTCCAGAACAGGCAGAAGCGGAGGGCGGTCTAACAGGGGCGGCCTATATCGACAGTGTATTGACCGCCATTAAGAACGCCCCCGCAGATGAACAGCGTAGCTTAACGACCGCGCTTTTTGGTACTCAGGCCGAAGATTTTGGTATTGATACCATCCTGAATTTAGACCCGGTAAACGAATTCTTTGATGAAATCGAAGGTAGATCAGCAGAAGCCGCCACTGTCTTTAATGACAACATAGGGGCAACCGTTGCGGAATTTTTCAGGGCGGCACAAGTTAGCGTTGAAGGTTTCCTGAATAACAGTACCTTTAGAGAGAACCTGACTCTTTTTCAGGATAGCTTAAAGGCAACTTTAGACGCGCTATCCAGTGGGGAAAGCTTGCCAGACGCTATTGAAATAGGTTTCAAAGTGGAGGGGTTTTCTGAACAGGTTGACCGGGTGCAATCTGCCATAGGAAACTTCATCATCGGCCTTTTGCAGATGGTCGCTAACATACAGGAATTTCTAGGGAAAGATGCAAGCGGGACTCGCGCCGAAGTAGCCAGACTATCAGAAGGACAATTAGCTTTTGACCTGCAAACGGTAGACCCTTCAGAAATTGGGGGACTGGTTAGGACGGCTTTAGAGCGGGGCGTAAGTGAAAGCAATATCGCGGGACTGGTAGACACTGCTATTCAAGAGCAGCTTAGTGTAGGCAATGTGGCAGGGGCGCAAGCCATAGCCAGCGGCGCGGGTCTACAAAGTGCGACCATCACAACGTTTTTTGCGGGGGTACAAACCGGGGCGGAAACTTTACAGCAAGGGCTTAATGAGTCGGCGGCCTCTTTTGAAGTGAGGTTAGCCGCATTAAG
>JALHRK010000984.1 GCA_022841505.1 Saprospiraceae bacterium
CGAAACTGTTGGTGAACTGCGGGCGCAACATCGGGTTGCCGCGCTGGAAAGTCAGTTCGTCCAGTTTGTTTTCAAAGGGGTTCAGGTCCTGGTAACTCGGGCGGTCGATCCGGCGGCTGTACGTTACATTCAGGCCCATTTTCGGGTTGAACGTATAAGTCAGGGCCGCGCTGGGGAAAAGTTCCGTGTAATTATTGGTGTTGACGGTATCCTTGGTCGCGCTCAGCAACTGGCCTTCGTAATCGGTATTTTCCACCCGAAGGCCCGCCTGCACATTCAGTTTTTTGCCAAACATCCGGTTGTAATTGACATAACCGGCGCTGGTGCGTTCTTCATAAATAAAGCGGTTGCTGACCGTTTCATCGAGTTGGGATTCGCCGTTTACGACATTAAAAAAGTCAAAGGTATTGTCCGTTTCCACATCCGCTACTTTGAAACCTACGCCGAGCGTACCTTTCAGCAGGCGTTGTTCGTAGTCTGATTTTACCGTAAAAATATTAATTTTTGTAGGGGTGCTGTTGCGGTAAATACGTTCGCGCAGCAACTCTCCGCCATCCGGCGTGTAGTACAGGTTGGGCTGGTAACTGGCGCCCTGAATATCATAGGTGCCATAGTCGATGTCGAAGTTCAGCGAGTGACCGCTGGTATCGGCAAAACGGTAGTTGAAATTGGTATTCAGGTTGTTGCGTTCATTGGAAACCGCGTTAGTCGCCCGCAGCAGGGTGTCAATGAGTTGGGGCGTCGACAGTTTGTCAATATTGGTAAAACCACGGGTGTTCCAGTCGCCGGGATTCAGGCTGCCGTTGACCAGTACGCCTACGGTGTGTTTGGAGTTGATGTACCAGTCAGCGCCGGCGCGGTAGCCGGTGTAGCGGCTTTGCCAGATTTCCTTGTTTTGCTGATCGTACTTGTGGTCGTTTTGTTCGCGTACAAAATTCTGATAGTTGTGCCAGTCGCCGTAACTTCCGTTGTAGGAACCGAACACATTTACATTTTTGCCGCGGTGGTTGAGGCTGAGGTTTCCGCCGCCTTTCAGCGACTCACCGTAAATGGCTT
>JALHRK010000985.1 GCA_022841505.1 Saprospiraceae bacterium
CCGAGCAACTCGGCAATGTGGTGTATGACCTGGAACGGCTGGCCGACAGGTATCTGGACAAAAAGGATTCGATCTTGCAGTTCATTCCACGCCTCCGCACAGCCTGGCTGGCCAATCATCCGCGTTCCAATGGCGTTGAAGCCGATTACCGCTATGCGCGGCTGCAAACGATCCGGGAAGGCAATTTCAAACGTTACGACCGGGCGCTGTACTGGACCAATGAAGTACTGCGCCACGTCGATCAAATGATTCAAAGCAAAAACACTGCTTACAATTGGGGCGAAAACTGGGCTGACGCCACCCTGAACCAGACGTATTATATGCTTTTTAACAGTGTACGGGATACCTCGCTGTATTCAAAAATAATAGAGGTGTCGCTCAAGGCAGAAAAAAGAGCCCTGGAGGAAGGCGGCGGCGCTTTGTTGTACGCCTCTGCAGAATATTTTAAAACCAATATGGCCCATGCTTACCTGCTGCGCAACCAGCCGGGCGATCAGACCCGCGCCATCGCGGCTTATCTCCGCTTCCTGGAACTGGATGCACTCAAAAGCGGCAGTTTCTGGGATGTACTGCAAAAAGATTTCAGGGATTTGCACAATGCAGGCATTAAATGGCCCGACCTGAAAACGGTGATCGGGCAAATTAAACCGGCGTATGTTACTTTGACGGAGGAGGAATGGCGGGAAATGGGGGTGGGGGTGAGATGATTTCGGGATTTAATGGAACACGGATTTGAAGGATTGGACACGGATTTTTTTTCCTCGTAGAGTTAATGGGGACGCGGATTTGGCGGATCCGCCCGATCCGCGTTATCCGCGTCCCCATTATTCCTACGAGCGCGAAGCGCGAAAATCAGCGCTTTATTTTTTTTCGCGCATAAAAAACCACAAGCCGGTGAAAGCCACCACCAGGATAACCGGCAGAATATTGATTGTAGACAGCACGCTTTGCCCGGCAATCAGTTCCACCCGCTCGGCAGCAATACCTTCGGCGGTCAGGCGTATTTTTTCGGAATCTAATTTAGGCCCGATGAAAAAAGTCTGGAATGCCCAGTT
>JALHRK010000986.1 GCA_022841505.1 Saprospiraceae bacterium
ATATCTGGCCGAAAATTGAAGAGGACTTTACATTCGCTTTGAACAACCTGCCGGAAACCCAGGGTGCAAAAGGCCGTGCCAACAAATGGGCTGCCGCTTCTTACCTCGGAAAAGCTTTCCTGTACCAGAAAAAATGGCAACAGGCAAAAGCGCAATTCGATGCAGTTATTGCAAATGGTAAAACTTCCAGCGGCGTTGCGTACAGCCTGATGCCACGTTATGCCGATCTGTACAATGCCGTGTTCGACAACAATGCGGAGGCTATTTTCTCCGTACAGGCTGCTGCAAACTCTGGTAGCACCAACAATGCAAATCCTGACTTCGTACTGAACTTCCCGTACAACACCGGCGCCGACGGCCCTGGTAGCTGCTGCGGGTTCTTCCAGCCGAGCTTCGAATTAGCCAACTCTTTCCGCGTCGATGCCAATGGTTTGCCATTGCTCGATGGTTCTTACAACGTTGGAGCCAATCAATTGGCAACCGACCAGGGTATCCTGTCCAGCGAGCCTTTCACACCCGATGCAGGTCCTGTCGATCCACGTCTCGACCACTCTGTCGGTCGCCGTGGTATTCCATACCTCGACTGGAAAGACTTCCCAGGTCAGGACTGGATTCGCGACCAGGCTTATGCAGGTCCTTATGCGCCTAAAAAGTACATCTACTACCGCGCAAATGAAGGCAGTCTCACAGATGGCAGCTCCTGGACACGTGGTTACAGTTCCATGAACTTTACCATCATCCGTTTTGCCGATGTATTGCTGATGGCTGCGGAAGCGGAGATCGAGTTGAATAACCTGGAAGCCGCCCGCGCCTTAACCAATCAGGTACGCGCCCGCGCCGCCAACCCGGCTTCCTGGGTGAAGCGTGGCGATGGTTCCAATGCTGCCAACTACGTGATCGGTCTGTACAACACGCCATGGACGGATGCAAACACAGCCCGCACTGCCGTGCGTTTCGAGCGCAAACTCGAACTCTCCGGTGAAGGCCACCGTTTCTTCGACCTGGTTCGCTGGGGTATTGCAGAGTCTACCATGAATGCTTATCTGGCCTACGA
>JALHRK010000987.1 GCA_022841505.1 Saprospiraceae bacterium
CCTCTCCGCTAAGTCAACGACATTGCCCTTCAGGGGTCGGGGGCTGCCGAGAGCGAAGCGCCCCAAACACCATACACTATACACTAAAAACGACCTTTTTATGTAATCGGCGATTTCGAGGCATCATTCCGATTCAGAGGTTTTGAACAAAAGCCCAAACGCGAAGCCCACAAACCATCAAACTTTTCAAACTACTCAAACATCAATCTTTCCTTTTATGAAAAAACTACTGTTGCTTCTTTTGATTATCGGCCAGACTGGCCTGGCACAAACCACAAAAACCATCAAAACCCGCGTGGATAAAGTCACCGTTTTTAACCGGGGCGCGCAAATATTCGCCACTGAAAAAGCCAGCCTGCCGGTGGGCGCCACAGACTTGATATTTGAAAATGTATCGCCAAAATTATTACAACAATCCCTTCAGGCCAATGCAGGCGGGGATGTGGTTGTGATGGATGTCCGTTACAACCTGAAATATGCAGTGGTGGAAAAGAAGCCGGATGATCCCGCGCTCAAAAAACTGGAACGCGACCTGAAATCCGTGCAGGATTCTCTGGTGGAAGTAGGTTTTTACATCAAAGGTTTCCAGAACCAGATGAATAATTTTACAACTGAACGCACCGTATTGCTGGGCAACCGCCTGATGCGCGGCGAACTCCAGCGCGATTCACTGGTCATTTTCCAGCAAAGCATCGATTATTTGCGCCAGCGCCTGAATAACATCGATATGGAATTGCTCAAACTGGAACGCGAAAAATACAAATGGGATGTGCTGCGCAATGCGTTGTTGCAACGCCAGGGTACTTTGCAGACGCTTATTGCCGGCAATTTTGCGCCTCCGGAAGCCGATGCGCAGCCTGTACCGCAAGTGATTGTTACGGTTTTTACCGAACGCGCTGCCAATACCGATATTTCCATTAATTATTTTGTGGAAGAAGCGGGCTGGGTACCTGCTTATGAACTCCGTGCGACCAATACTGCCACTGATATCGAACTCAAGCACCGGGCCGGCGTGTACCAAAACTCCGGTATCGACTGGAAAGATGTGCTGC
>JALHRK010000988.1 GCA_022841505.1 Saprospiraceae bacterium
TTTGTGACGGTGACTAAAGAGTTCAACTACGAATGGGCCGACATCATGCTGAAATTGAAGGAGTTTATCAAAAACTTCATCGAAGAAGGCGGCCAAATTCTGAAGGAAGGTTTTGCGGAAGAAATGGCAAAACTGGAAGCTGAACGCGGCTCAGATATCGTCTATTCTGAAGACGACGCCGTCCTGGTTCAGAAGATCAGAGACCTGATTGATACTTACGTGAAACCCGCCGTTGAAATGGATGGTGGAAATATTGAGTTCAAAGCTTTTGAAAAAGGAATAGTTACTGTAACTTTGCAGGGTTCTTGCAGCGGGTGTCCTTCTTCCACGGTTACTTTAAAATCAGGAATCGAAGGCATGCTGAAACGCATGGTGCCCGAAGTGCAGGAAGTCGTAGCAGAAATGGGGTAAAACAACGAAACAGACAAATCGTAAATCACATGTTCACCTAATTGAAACTACATCACATACAATCCGTTTCGATTAAGAATAGAACATATCACATATCAGGCGGGGCCGCAGTCTGCAAACTGCGCCCCGCCTTTGTTTTGTAGTGTCTGTCTTTAGAGCCCGATAGCTGCGTTATGTTTCCCTCCAAAACCGGTCATTTACGCAAGTAAACTCCCGTTTTTGGAGCAAAACATGCCTTGCTCTCGAACTCTAAAGAACAGACACCGACCAAATGGGCAGGCACTAAGCAGTTAAAATCGTTAGAGTGGGTTTGTATAACGATCACTGTATAACGAAGGTACCAATTTGACTAATCAAGCACCCAAAACCTTCGAATCACGCATTCCTTCACTACCCTCTTTTTTCATCAACAAGGCCGCACTTAAAAGCGAAATCACCAGACCCACCGGAAATATCTCCAAAAAGGTGATGCCAATTTGTACCAGCGGGCTTTTGTACATTTCTTTGAATTCCGCCATTTTCGCGATTTCCTGTTCAATGTCCGCAGCGGGTTTGCCGCTTTGCCGCAATTGTTCGACGCTGTACTGGTAGTATTGCTCCATGAAGTCGCCCCCGCCGCCAAAATTGACGTACAGCATCC
>JALHRK010000989.1 GCA_022841505.1 Saprospiraceae bacterium
CCGATGGCGGAGAAGCGTTCCGCTTAGCCGATCCGGCTACCTGGTCGAAACAAGCCCAACTGGCCGCCAACGGAAAGTGGGGTGAACTGAGCGCTTACCAGGAGTTCCTGGATGGCGGGAAGGACCCGGAATAACGTCTGATTGAGTGACCGGGTGACTTTGAAGTCACCCGGTCACCCCTCACCAAACCGAATACCCAAACGCAGCCACGAGTAACACCGAATACCCAACCCACCACTTCAAATCCGTATATTGGGAAACAGCAATCCCGAACCGTTGCCTCAGGTAAATACACAGGATCACCTTCTCCAAAGCAGCACCCAGCGTTGTGCCCAATGCAATGCCGACCAGCCCGAAATGCTGCGCCAAAACAAGGCTGAGCAGGACGATAAAAATCAATTCCACAACGGACGAAAGCAACGCAATTTTGTTGGATTGCAGCGCCATCAGCACCGAACGCGGGAAAAGCACGCGGCTGGCGGTGATGAGCAGAAAAGCATTAAAAACATCGGCGCTTTCCGCAAATGCTTCCGTGAATACCACCGGAAAAAAGTACTTGCTCGTGAGCATCAGCAAAATGGAAAGTGGGAAAAGCAGGTGGAACAAGCGCAGGGAACGCACTTTTAATTGCGACAAGCCGTCTTCCAGATTGGATGCCAGCGCAGGGATCATCGCCGCACTCAACGCACCCGTTAGTGCAAGGACAAGTGGAAACTCGCGCGCGCCATACCTAAATACCGCAAAAGTGGCTTCGTCGTCGCGGTACAAATACCCAACCAGCCAAAAGCTGAACGAAGCGATCAATCCGCCCAGCAAGGCATACAGCGCCAACGGCCAGGCCAACCGGGCCCATTTGCGCAACAGCGCCGCGTCCCAGCTCAGTTGGCCGGTTTGCAGGATCAACACGCCAGTCCAGGTAAATTTCAGGGCGCCGAGCGCAATCAGGCCATAAAAACTCCAGGAAAAATCAGCGCCAAGCGCAATCGGCGTCAGCACAGCGATGAGCTGCAATCCAAAACTCAGCACCCCAAACCAAAAAATTGCTTTCGC
>JALHRK010000990.1 GCA_022841505.1 Saprospiraceae bacterium
CGTACATTTTATCGCCGTCAATAACTTCCTGAATTGTAGAAGCCAGATAATTAATTTGCCCGGTTGCGAGCAAAATCTTTTTGAATGGATCCAATTTTTGTGCCATTGTTGCTTGGTTTGGAAATTTACAGAAATTTACGTTTAAAAAGGCAAATCATCCTCGTTTTTCAATCTTCCATTTGTGATTGCCGGAAACATTCCATTTGCCGCCACTGGTTCAGAAATAAAGCCCTGTTCTAAGTTCACAAAACTTTCTTCAATCGGGTCTATAAACCCGCGAACCGGCGTGTAATGTACCGAGGCTGTGTATAATCTCCCGTGCCGGTTTTTTGCAACAATAACCTCAACTGGCTGCAACTCCGTACGCTCATTGAGCAGGATTTCACTATGTTGCCCCGGCTCCAAAACCTCGTAATAAGCAGGCCGGAAAAGAAAGCCTACTATGTCTGCGTCCTGTTCCAACGATCCACTTTCACGTAAATCTGAAAGCTGCGGGCGCTTGGTTCCGCCGCGTGTTTCAACGGCACGGGAAAGCTGCGATAAGGCAATAACAGGTGTACGAAGTTCTAAGGCAAGTGACTTTAAAGCCCGGCTTATTTCACTCACCTCTTGCTCTCTGTTTCCGTTCTTTTTACCCGGCGTCCTGACAAGCTGGATATAGTCAACGATTATCCAATTTAGTTCGCCCTTGCTTTTCAAAATTCGGCACGTCCTTTCGATTTGATCCAGGCTGCTGCAAGTGTCAATGTTTACAGGTGCGGATTTAATCACGGCAGCTTCTTTTGTAATTTCCGCCTTTTCATCCGGGCTAAATCTATCCCAATCCGCAAGACTATTTTGCCCTGTGCGCATTGCCAAAAGTCGCTGCTGTATTTGAAGTCCTGACATCTCAAGTGAGAAGATTGCACCGGGTAGTTGAATGTCTATGTACTTATTGATGTGGTTTAGCACAAACTGCGTTTTACCCATCCCTGGACGCGCTGCCCAGATAACCAAATCAGTGGGCGTGTAGTGAATGATCGCCTTGTTTTCGATCAACGC
>JALHRK010000991.1 GCA_022841505.1 Saprospiraceae bacterium
GAATTTATGAACCACCTAACGCTCTACATCACAAAATCAGATCAGGCAACGAGTGACGCAACACCGCTTCGCATCTTCCTGGGCGACAAATTCATAGGAGAAACAACCCACTATGAAATCAACAACGCGCCCGCGCCCGTCATCCCACCGCCCCGCAAAATCTACTGGGATGAAAGCGGGGTTGCTGTTCGGAAGATTATCCGATACAGCCTTATTGGCGCTCGCGAAGCAGGCGCAACCGAACACCCGCATAAGGTTGCAAACTCGCTCGGAATGCTGGTTTTTAAGTTTGAGGCGTGGGAGATAGCGGACGCTGTGGTTATGGAGGTGGATAAGATACCCGACAACCTCCCGCACTATATCCAGGCAATGGAACCGCGTTTTAAATTTGCAGACGAGCAATGAAAATAACAGGCAAAGTAATTACACTGCGAAGTGTGGAAACAAGTTCTCGAGCAAACGATCCATATGGCGGCGTACATGGGCCAATGCCCGCAACTCACACTATTACGCTGGATATTGACGGGGTAACAGTTGAATTGGAAACAAATAAGGGGTTGCCGAAAAAATTCAAAACACAGATGTCGGACGCTATGAATCGTAAAGACGGCGTACTTCAGGTAACAGAAATAGAACTCTAATGCCGAAACCACGTAAAGCAATAGCCCAACACAAAGCCGACGGCACCTTTCGCAAGGATAGACACGGCGGCAAGGCTACTCCAACACTGACGGATAGTGTACCGAACCCGCCGGGAACCCTGATACCAGCGGCACACAAGTACTGGTATTCAGAGGCCAAAGCCGCGCTATCCATCCGATTGTTATCAGAAAAGGATTACGCAGCGCTTGAAATGCTGGCCTACCTTATGTGGCTGAAGCAAGAAGCGGCGGACGCGATAGAAAAACGGGGTATCGACTACCAAACCGACAAAGGTATTTGGCAGCGCAACCCTTCACTAACCACGCTCGAAAAAGCAAATTCACAAATCCTGCAACTGCAAAAAGAATTTGGATTAACCCCACTTGCGGCACAGC
>JALHRK010000992.1 GCA_022841505.1 Saprospiraceae bacterium
TTGGCTCAGCGCATGCCGGCTGGTTTCGGCGGCGTGGCTGAGTACGGAATTACCGTGCGCTGGAACAAAAATTTTCTGAAATTAATTCGTCTGTTATTGGAGCGCCGGGAAGAATTTGCGTTGTTCGGAGGGGTGCGTTTTGGCGGCACCTTGACGACCGAAGACGCGTTTGCTATGGGTTTTGATCATGTTGCGCTAGCAGCGGGCGCAGGACGTCCTACCGTGTTGGATTTGCCGAATGGATTGGCGCGCGGTGTCCGCGCGGCATCGGATTTTCTGATGGGGCTGCAATTAACAGGTGCTGCACAGAGTGATTCCATTGCCAATATGCAATTACGCTTACCGGTGGTGGTGATTGGTGGCGGTCTGACGGCTATCGATACGGCGACTGAGGCGCTGGCCTATTATCCATTACAAGTAGAAAAATTTTTGCAACGCTATGAAATTTTATCTGCTGCGAAGGGAGAGGCTAGTGTTCGTGAAGCTTGGGATGCTGAAGAAAAAGAGATTGCTGAAGAATTTCTGAGTCATGGACGGGCCATACGGGCGGAACGCCAAGCTGCACAACAGGAAGGAAGGACGCCGGGTGTTATCAAATTACTGCAATCCTGGGGCGGCGCAACCCTAGCCTACCGGAAACGCCTCGTAGATAGTCCTTCCTATACGTTGAATCACGAAGAAGTTGAGAAGGCTCTGGAAGAAGGTATCTGGTTTGCCGAAGGTATGATACCGGTGCGGGTCAATGTGGATGCTTGGGGACATACGCAATCGGTACGGTTTTCGGTGCAGAAGCGGGACGAGACCGGACAGTGGCACGATGCTGGCGAAGTGGAATTACCGGCGCGTGCCTTGCTGGTTGCCGCGGGAACTCAGCCTAATACGGTGTTGGCGCGGGAGGATGACAAACAATTCAAACTCAATGGCCGTTATTTTGCGGCTTGCGACGAAGAAGGCAATCCGGTGCAACCGGCGTATGCCAATCCCAAACCGGAGACACCGATGGTGCTGCTCAGTCGCTACGGAGATAGCCA
>JALHRK010000993.1 GCA_022841505.1 Saprospiraceae bacterium
AGACGCTGCACGGCGGTGAAATCGTGGTGGCAGATGACCTTACCAGCGTGTTGATTTCCAGCGACAATCGCCTGATTAAAACATTTGATTTGCCATTTACCGGCCATGTAGAGTTGGAACGCCGGTTTTTTCAGCTCAAAAACAAGGAAAGTAACTCAATCTGGGTACGGTCGAAAGACGGGCTGGTGTTCCGGAAGTAAGTCTTACTTTCAGCCAATATAAATAGCACCTACTTTCGCTTTCAAACTATCTTAAGTCATTTTCAAAAACGCTTCTATGCTTAAAACTTCCTGGTTGATAACACTATTAGTCATACTGAGCGCCCCGGCATTTACGCAGAACCAAACGCACACCTTGCAGGATACGAGCGGCAGAAATAAAAACTGCACAGATCAAATATTGACCTTGCAGGAAAAAATCTTCATGTCCTGTCCTATCCTTCAAGGGCCGGATTCCATACGGGCGTTTATGGACCGCCATCCAAATTATTCCAGAAATAAGGAGGCTGAATTTGGGGCTGGTTCATATCGTTATGAGGCCAGGAATGCCAGGTTTTACGGCTACAAAATAAAGGATGGCAGGAGTTTGATGCTCTTGACTACTTTAAAAACCAAGGAGCAGTCGGAAAGCATTTATTTATTTCAAGCCATTTATTTTTTTGAGCGTGAATTGGAAAAACAGGATGTTTATCTGCAAATGAAAGACCTCATAATCAATAAATTAGGGTTAAAACCTAAAACGTATTACGATATAAAAGGCAATTCATACGAACGTTATTTCCTGTCTTGCGGCGCAGCATTCAATCTGAAAGTATCAACGCCCGACAGCGACCGCCATGTAATTGATATCCTGTGGTCGCCGGAAGGAAAATAGTAGTGTTTTTCGCCTGTTTGCACGAGACGCTGCCTCGTGCCAGCGACGTGAAACCTTTGGAATTTGGGCGACCACAAGGGTCGCCCCTGTGACATGAACATAAAACCTTGTTATTGGCAAGCCTATCCCCCGATTTTGTAGGGGCGGCCCTTG
>JALHRK010000994.1 GCA_022841505.1 Saprospiraceae bacterium
CGGCGCTGATCTGAACTCGCTGTTGCTAGAGGTTTTCAGGCAAAAAACCGCGCAGATACAAGCGTCCGGCTTGTTACAGGCATATCGCAACAACCGTTTCGTGCAACCGGCAACGGTCGACGCGATTGATTTTCAGGCTTTTGCGCTGGAAGCATTGCGCCTGTCGCGCAGTAGCGGATTTCAACCTTTACAATTGTCTCCCGTGAGTCCGCTCGGCACCTGCTCTGTGGTGGCAACCGCGCATCAGGACAAAATTCTTTCTGCCCTGCGCGGCACGGAAGTGGTAGCCGATGCCACGAATGTGCTGGCACTGGAAAGTGTAGTACGCCGTTCCGAACAACAATTCCAGGCGGAAACCCTGCATTTCAGCACCACCCACCGACATGTGCGGGCGCAGGAAATACCGGACATACCAGGATATTCGGCGCATTTTACCATACTTGGTCTGACGTCCGCCGGGCGGGATACAGGCAGTTTTCAATTTGAAAAAGACAGTGTACTACAACATATAGGATTGTATATCAAGTATTTAAAAGAAACCCTGCAATTGCCCGGGGTTCACATCCGCCTGATTGCATTGGATCAGGAAGCAACACCCAACAGATTATTCGAAGCGGTCGAAACCTATATCCGGCAATCTGCACCAGAATGGTCGGTCTCCCGTATTGCTTCCAAAGCAAGCGAACAATCCTATTACCAGCATTTACAGTTTAAAATAGTTATTCCCGGCCCCGGCGGTCAGGAAATCGACATTGCCGACGGCGGATATACCGACTGGACTCAACGGCTGAGCGGGAACCGGAAGGAGCGTTTTCTGATCAGTGGATTGGGGCTGGAATTGTTGTTTAAGATTGTGAATAGTGAGTGGTGAGTTGTGAGGGGCATCTCGATTTAAGCATATTGACGAGATGGCTTGAGGTCACACCTAGAGAATCCCATGCCACCACTAAAAACGGGAGATGACTGAAAATTTTACTGACAATCTTTTAGTCTGCCGCATCTAATTTCAATTTTTGATTGACATTT
>JALHRK010000995.1 GCA_022841505.1 Saprospiraceae bacterium
GTGGCACCATCGTGGCGATGGTCGGCACCCGCGCTTCGTGCCAGCCGATGCCCGTATTGATGATGGTGGCGCCCGCCGCTTCGATTTCGCTGGCTAAGTACTCCACTTCGTCCCAGGAGCTGCCGTCTTCCACCAAATCCAGCATCGAAAGCCGGTAAATGATGATGAAATTGGGGCCTACCCGTTCGCGGATGCGGCGCACTATTTCGATCGGGAAGCGGATGCGGTTTTTGAATTCGCCGCCCCACTGATCCTTGCGTTTGTTGGTTTTGGAAACAATGAACTGGTTGATGAGGTAGCCTTCCGAACCCATCACTTCCACGCCGTCGTAACCTGCTTCCTGTGCCAATTCCGCGCAATTGACAAAATCGCGGATGGTGCGCTCTACCCCCCGGCCGCTCAAGGCCCAGGGTTTGAACGGCGAAATTGGCGACTTAATGGCCGAAGGCGCGACAGCCAGCGGGTGATATCCATAGCGGCCCGCGTGCAGGATTTGCATACAAATTTTCCCGCCTTCTGCATGAACGGCATCCGTGACGATGCGATGTTTGCGCGCAGCGGCATCGGTTGCTAATCTGGCGGAAAAAGGCCCCACCCAGCCAGCCCGATTGGGTGCAATCCCGCCCGTGACGATCAGCCCTACCCCACCCCGCGCGCGTTCGGCAAAATAGGCTGCCATTTTTTCAAATCCATTGGCGGTTTCTTCCAGACCGGTGTGCATGGAGCCCATTAACACGCGGTTTTTTAATTGGGTAAATCCCAGATCGAGCGGCGCAAGCAGGTGCGGGTATGGAGAATTTGGCACGGGAGAATAGGTTTTATTGTAGTGAAAACGTGTCGGACACTTCGCAAGTGTCTGACACGTTTCCGCGACACGTTTTCGCAAAAAAATCGCCCAAATCTACTGATAAGCAATGGCATATTCGCTCGCCTTTTCAATAATTTCCGTCACGGTATTGTTAATCCTCCAATGCAGGTTTCATGCCAACCGCCACCAAATGCCCCAGCAAAACCGTTGCC
>JALHRK010000996.1 GCA_022841505.1 Saprospiraceae bacterium
ATTCCTGGTCCCAATAACCCCATTTACCCGTGTCGGGATCTGGAAAACGCGACTGAGCCGAAAGCCCGAATGCGGTCAGGCAAACGAGAGCAAGCAAGACAAAACCTTTCATAAGTAATTGATTTTTAAGGTTATAGTTTTAGGAGAAACTTTGTTGCGACGTGCTGTTCATCCGAAACCCGAACGATCCATGCCGTTGCTGTAGCACTATCAAGATACGGAAATTCCGGCAATAGACTGGTAAATTTCCGCTCGTTTTTTTCTAAAAAAAACGTGTTTAACATACGTCCGTCCAGGCTTGAAATTTCCACTTTTACCAGCCCGGTAAAATCGTTTTCCAGCGTGATGGTGGGCGATGCGCCGGCGGAAACGGGATTGGGGTAAATGTAAAAGCCCGTGCTTTTATCTAAAAATGTAGTCGATATGACATCCGGGCATTCCGGCAGTGGATCAGCAATGGTCCTGAAAACAGAATTCGTAATCACCGGCGCATTGAAGTCGAAATAAATGGCTACCCGGTTCGTGATCTGTGTGCCCAGTGTGACATCGGGTTCCTGCGCTATTTCAAACTGAACAAAACCGTGTGAAGCCGCTTCGTTGGAAAAACTGTCCGGCAGATGAATATTGTCAAACACAAAAGCCAGCGTCGAGGAATCCAGGCGTTCGACCGCCATTGCGTGGCTGGCCGTCAGTATGCGCAGGGTGTTCAGGTCGAGCCCGGCAGGCAGGGTATCGAGGATGCGCACGTTGATAGCCGAGGCCGTTCCCGTGTTCTGAAAACGAATGGAATAGGTCAGTTTCTGGTCAGGTAAAATGGCCAGTTCATCGCAAACACCCGCCGGAGCGGCGCTGATGTCGTTGGGATCATAAGAGCCGATGATCGTTTCTGTCAACACTTGCACATTGTTGGAAAGGAGCGATTCGCCGGGTGTTTCGGACCATGCACGCAGGCGAATAAGATTGCCGAGCACAGCGATGGCGGGAAGGTATGTTTGAATCGCGACCTGCAAAGGGC
>JALHRK010000997.1 GCA_022841505.1 Saprospiraceae bacterium
TTCCTGAAAATCTTCATTGTCGTAGTCTATGTCCTGCTCGCTGACGGTCGTTTGCCCTAAAATTGTCAGTTCCTGCTTGCTTTTGCCGCCGAGGGAATAACCTGCGAACGGGCCGCCAAGGATGTAAAAACCAAGGCCTTCGCCATCCGTATTGCCGAGTTTGAGTTTCAATAACACCGGTACTTCTACGTAGTTGTACGTTACCGTGTTGATTAACTTATTGCTTTCGTTGATGATGTATTCGGATTTGCCCCCTTTTTGAATGAACAGGAGTTCTGGTTGGATGGCAAGCGGCCCTGCAATCGGTAGCTCAAAAGTCAGTCCACCCTGAAAACCAAGAATGGAGACGGCCTTGTAGTCTTCGTAGTTCGCTTCGTCGGGATCCTGTGAAAGACTGGCAACGTTTATGCCGGCCTTGATGCCGATCTGGCCCCAGGCAGTTGTGCCCACAAATAAAACCGCTATCGCCAATGCGAATGATTTAATAACCTGTTGAGTGTTCATTTTCAATGTTTTGATTAAAAAATGCAGCGCTTTTTGCGCCTCTGTAAAATGGAGTACTTGTGTTTCATAGATCATAGTACAAAGGTCATTGCTTTAACGCAGGTTCGTCTTACATAATTACAAAAATGTGTTACATCTTTCACACATCCCCTGTCATCCCTAAAACCTATTTCCCGGCAGCTTCAACGCGCCGCACAAACTGATTCGCCGTCGTCAGGTCAACTGCCTGGATTTCATAAGTTTCTCCATCCGGCATTTTCATAACCAAATCCTTTGCTTTCATGGCCTGCAGGGCTTCCATAAATGCTGGGTTATTGGAGGTCACACTTAAAATGCCTTGCTTGTATCCAAAGAAATAGAATAATTGGCTGGGCGATTTCAGGTGAACGTACACCCGGTCGTCGTCGTCAGCAGTAGGCATTTTGAATTCAACGTAGCCAGTCACGACTTTATTGAAGGATTCCCCGTTCATGCTCACCAGCCCCAGGTTGTTGTCTGTAGTCACAAAAG
>JALHRK010000998.1 GCA_022841505.1 Saprospiraceae bacterium
ATCTATTACGACGACCTGGTTGCAGGCGGCATCCTGCGCACCCTGAAAATCACAGCGCTGAAACGCGACGCTTTCCGGGAATACATGAAATCACAGGGCAAACTGGGCGGGCAAAATAAGGTGCCGCGACTGTCGAACGACCGGAAAATAGCGGACTGGTTTGAGGCGTGGAAGTGAATAACCAATACATAGTCGCCTATTTTTTTTGAGTATCTGAAGATTTGAATATTCGAGTATCTGACTGATAACGAGTCATTTATACTCAACTACTCGCATCCTCGAATATTCAAAAATTTAGATGATACAGAACTAATAACGGATAACTAATTATGAAGAAAATCCTGTTCCTCCTGCTTTTTGTCCCCGCCCTGCTTTTCGCCCAAACAGCCCCCTTGTTTGTAGCAGACCAGACCATTCGCCTCGATGGCGTCACGGAATACCTGTACGCTTTTGCCGAAGGCGATCAGGTGCATCTGTACGTACAGGAATTGACCGGCAAAAAAATCAGGGCCGTCGAGTTTTCCGAATACCCGGACTACCCTCTGTTTCGGGCCTACGACCTGGATTCCGTGCTGACCAAAACCATCACGATTCCAAAAACCGGGGTTTATCTGCTGCGTTTTCAGGAAGTTGGAATGAATAAAAAGATTTGCCGCTTCACCCTGCACCGCACGGCCGCCGGACCCGAATCGGCGCGTATGAATACCCGGGTGGGTTGGGATATTCGCCAGAATCCGCAGTTTCGCGTCGGTAAACGCAGCGTACAGACCGGCAAAAAAACCGAAGTGATGTCGCTGGGCGGCCAGGTGACCGTAGCAGCCAGCAAATTTTTTACCAAAAAACCCGTGAATGCCTACCAGTTTACCCTGCCGCCCAATACCCTGCAATGGGCCTACCGCATCTCTGTCGGACAGGCGGTCACCGAGGCCCGGCGACAGGATGCGGATAAACTGAAATCGGTACTGCAATCCGGCGCGGTCAAAATCATGGGCATACAACCTCAAACGGCCCT
>JALHRK010000999.1 GCA_022841505.1 Saprospiraceae bacterium
GCCGGTGCTTTCCTTGGCGGATGTTCGGTTGAGGATATGAATACGCCCGTGAAATGCCGCCGCTTCCAGCACGTATTCGCGCATCACCGCCGGGTCCTGGGTACAAATGGTTGACACCAGCGAACCTTTTCCCATATTCGCCAGTTGGATGGCTTCGTCGAGGGTTTTGTAAGGCATCAGTGTTGAAACGGGGCCGAAACACTCCGTTTCGTGGCTGCGTATTTTAACAAAAGGCCGGTCGTTTAACAATAAAACAGGCGGCAAAAAAGCGCCTTTGTTGCGGTCGGCGCCTACCACTTCAAAGTTGTCCCAATTGCCGAAAACCGCGGGCGTTTCAGCCGTCAGCAAGGCTAATTTTTCCTGTACGCGTTCCAGTTGCTGCCGGTTGATGAGTGCGCCCATACGGACGCCTTCTACGGAAGGATCGCCGAGCACATTTTTAGCGAGTTCTTTGGAAAGCGCTTTTTGAACGTCTTCCAGCAAGGATTCCGGCACGATGATGCGCCGGATGGCTGTACACTTTTGCCCGGCTTTGGTCACCATTTCCCGGCGACACTCTTTGATAAATATATCAAATTCAGGCGTGCCGGGCACTGCATCTGCGCCTAAAATGGCGGCATTCAGCGAATCGGCTTCCATCGTAAAAGGCACCGAATGCTGCACGATGGCGGGATGTGTGCGCAGTTTGCGGCCCGTCTCGGCAGAACCGGTAAACGTCACTACATCCTGGCTTTGTACGGAGTCGAGGATGCCGCGACCGGCGCCGACCACGAGTTGCAGCGCGCCTTCCGGCAAAATCCCGGAGCTGATGATGTCGCGAAACATCGCCTCCGTCAGGTAGGAAGTCTGCTCGCTGGGTTTCACCACCGCCGGAACGCCCGCCAGCAGGTTGACGGCTACTTTTTCCAGCATGCCCCAGATCGGAAAATTGAAGGCATTGATATGTACCGCAACGCCCTGTTTGGGCACGAGGATATGATGGCCGATAAAGGTATTTTCTTTGGAAAGGC